>NZ_JBFAOI010000004.1:0-473466 GCF_040675155.1 Micromonospora sp. NPDC049645 | reverse complement strand
GCGCGCTCCCCCCCCCCACGGGGCTGCCCCGCCCGTCCGGGGGGGGTGGTGCGCCGGCGGTCCGCGGACCGCCGGCGCACCTTCGCGGTACGCGGGGTGCGGTTGCCAACGATGTGGTGAGCTGTACGAGTGTCGGGGCTGGGACTTGTGCTGCACCCCACCCGTGATGTCACCGAGGTGGTCGGGATCATCGAACGGTGGGCGAAGCGTCACCGCAAGACGCTGATGGTGCGCGAGGAAGACCAGCACCGCGTCTCGTCCTGCATCGTGCCGGTGCCGGCGGACGAGGTCGCGAGCCGCGCCGACGCCTTGATCAGCATCGGCGGTGACGGCACCATGTTGGGCGCGCTGCGCTCCGCCGTCCTCGACCCGAAGCCGGTGCTCGGCGTACACCTGGGTCGTCTGGGTTTTCTCGTCGAGATCGAGCCGCCCGACCTGCCGGAGGCGCTGAGCCGGTTGTTGTCGAAGGAGTTCACCGTCGAGTCGCACGCCTGCCTCGCCTGCGACGTGTGTGGCGACGACGTGGTGGCGTTCAACGACATCGCGTTGGTCCGCCAGCCGGGTGCCGGCTTCGTCAGCGTCACGCTCGCCATCGACGGCCAGCAGTACGGCTACTACCGCAGCGACGCCGTGGTGGTCAGCACCCCGATCGGCTCCACGGCGTACAGCTACGCCGCCGGTGGTCCACTGGTCTCCCCGGCGGCGGACTCGGTGGTGATCACCCCGGCGGCGCCGATGGCCGGCATCTCCCGGGCGGTGGTGCTGTCCCCGGACGAGAAGATCCGGCTGGAGTTGCAGCCCAACTCGTCGCCGGTCGTGGTGGAGATGGACGGGTTGGTGTTCCGCGACGCGGCGACGGAAGGGACGGTCGACATCTCGTACCGCCGCGACGCCGGTCTGGTGGTCCGTTTCGACCCGCTGCGTTACCAGGAGCGCAACCAGTTGAAGATGACCCTGCTCGACCTGCCGTTCCTGCCCGAGCAGCTGCGCGAACTCCTTCCCGAGGAGCTGCGCCGTCGCGCCCAACAGGGGCTACCACCGCCGGCCGACCCCCCGCCCTGCTGAAACCGCACCCCTCAGCCCCGTTGATCATGAAGTTATTGCCATGACACGCCGCGGGGCATGGCGATAACTTCATGATCGACCGGGGGTCGGGGGGGCCGGGGCCGGGGGCGGGCGCGGGGTGGGGTTAGGACTGGATTAGGACCTTGTCTACCAGGGCCTTGGCTTCCTCCTGGATGCGCTTGAGGTGCTCCGGGCCCTGGAACGACTCGGCGTAGATCTTGTAGACGTCCTCCGTGCCGGACGGGCGGGCGGCGAACCAGCCGGATTCGGTGCTGACCTTGAGACCGCCGATCGCCGCGCCGTTGCCGGGCGCGGTCGTCAACGTCGCGGTGATCGGCTCACCGGCCAACTCGGTGGCGGTCACCTGCTCCGGGGAGAGCTTGCCGAGCACCGCCTTCTGCTCCCGGGTGGCCGGGGCGTCGATCCGGGCGTACGCGGGCGCGCCGAACCGCTCGGCCAGCTCCGCCCAGTGCTCGCTCGGGCTGCGCCCGGTGGTGGCCTGGATCTCGGCGGCCAGCAGGCAGAGCAGGATGCCGTCCTTGTCGGTGGTCCAGGTCGAGCCGTCGCGGCGCAGGAACGACGCCCCGGCGCTCTCCTCGCCACCGAAGCCGACCGCGCCGTCCAACAGGCCGGGCACGAACCACTTGAAGCCGACCGGCACCTCCAACAGCGGCCGACCCAGGTCGGCGGCAACCCGATCGATCATCGACGAGGAGACCAGGGTCTTGCCCACCGCAGCCGCCGGACCCCACTCGGTGCGGGTGCGGAACAGGTGCCGGATCGCCACCGCCAGGTAGTGGTTGGGGTTCAGCAGACCGGCGTCGGGGGTGACGATGCCGTGCCGGTCGGCGTCGGCGTCGTTGCCGGTGGAGATCTGGTAGTCGGCACGCGCGGCGATCAGCGACGCCATCGCGTTCGGCGAGGAGCAGTCCATCCGGATCTTGCCGTCGCCGTCCAGGGTCATGAACCGCCAGGTCGGGTCGACCGTCGGGTTGACCACGGTCAGGTCCAGACGGTGCCGCTCGGCGATCTCACCCCAGTACGCCACGCTCGCCCCGCCCAGCGGGTCCGCGCCGATCCGGATCCCCGCGTCACGGATGGCGTCGATGTCGATCGCCGCCGGCAGGTCGTCGACGTAGTTGGCGAGGAAGTCGTACTCCCCGGTGGTGTCGGCGGCCCGCGCCCGCGCGTGGGTGATCCTCCGGACCTCCTTGAGCCCGGCGGCGAGGATGGTGTTTGCCCGGTCCTGGATCCACCGGGTCACGTCGGTGTCGGCCGGCCCGCCGTTGGTGGGGTTGTACTTGAAACCGCCGTCGTCGGGCGGGTTGTGCGACGGGGTGATCACGATGCCGTCGGCGAGCCCGCTGGTGCGCCCCCGGTTGTGCGTGAGGATCGCGTGCGACAGCGCCGGGGTCGGGGTGTAGCCGTCGCGGCTGTCCACCAGCACGGTGACCCCGTTGGCGGCGAGCACCTCCAGGGCGTCCACCGCGGCCGGCGCGGAGAGCGCGTGGGTGTCCCGGGCGAGGAAGAGCGGCCCGTCCAGACCCTGCTCGCGTCGGTAGTCGCAGAGCGCCTGGGTGACCGCCAGGATGTGGTCGGAGTTGAACGCGTTGCGCAGGCTGGAGCCGCGGTGGCCGGAGGTGCCGAACGAGACCTGCTGCGCCGGGTCCGCGGGATCCGGATGTTCGGCGTAGTAGGCGGTCACCAGGCGCGGCACGTCGACCAGGTCGGCGGGCTCGGCGGGCTGGCCGGCACGGGGGTGGGTCACTGCGGGATCCTCCTCGGGGAGTGCGGGTCGGTCACGGCTCGACCTTCTGGCCCTTGCCGATCACCACGATGCCATTGTCGGAGACGGTGTAGCGCTGCCGGTCCTTTTCCAGGTCGACGCCGATCTCGGTGCCCTCCGGGACGAAGACGTTCTTGTCCAGGATGGCCCGCCGAACCACCGCGTGCCGGCCGATCTCGACGCCCTCCATCAGCACCGAGCCCTCGACGTGCGCCCAGGAATGGACCCGCACCTTCGGCGAGACGATCGAGTTCTCCACCAGCGAGCCGGAGATCACCACACCCGGGGAGACCATCGAGCCGACGGCCCGGCCGACCCGCTCACCCCACTGGTGGACGAACTTCGCCGGCGGCCACGGCGGCTGCTCGGTGTAGATCGGCCAGTCGAAGTTGTACATGTTGAAGACGGGGTGCACGTTGATCAGATCCATGTGCGCGTCGTAGAACGAGTCGAGCGTCCCCACGTCGCGCCAGTAGCCACGGTCGCGGTCGGTGCTGCCCGGCACCTCGTTGTCGCGGAAGTCGTAGACGTTCGCCTCGCCCCGCTCGACGAGCATCGGGATGATGCTGCCGCCCATGTCGTGCTTGCTGGTCTTGTCCTCGGCGTCGCGTTCGACCGCCTCGCAGAGCGCCCGCGTGGTGAACACGTAGTTGCCCATCGAGGCGTAGATCTCGTCCGGCGCGTCCGGCAGACCGACCGCGTCGGTGGGCTTCTCGCGGAACGCCCGGATCTTCCGGCCGTCCTCGCCGACCTCGATGACGCCGAACTGGTCGGCGGTCGACAGCGGCTGGCGGATGCCGGCGACGGTCACCGCGGCACCGGAGGCGATGTGGTCCTCCACCATCTGCCGCGGATCCATCCGGTAGATGTGGTCGGCGCCGAAGACGATGACGTAGTCGGGCTGCTCGTCGTTGATCAGGTTGAAGCTCTGGTAGATGGCGTCGGCCGAGCCGGCGAACCACCACGGGCCGCGACGTTGCTGTGCGGGCACCGGGGTGACGTAGTTGCCAAGCAGCGTGGACATCCGCCAGGTCTTGGTGATGTGCCGGTCGAGGGAGTGGGACTTGTACTGGGTCAGCACGACGATCTTGAGATAGCCGGCGTTGGCCAGGTTGGAGAGGACGAAGTCGACCATGCGGTACATCCCGCCGAACGGGACGGCCGGCTTGGCCCGGTCCGTGGTGAGTGGCATCAGGCGCTTGCCCTCCCCACCCGCCAGGACGATCGCGAGCACCTTGGCAGCCATGCCCCGACGCTATCCACCCGCGTCCCACTTCACCACTCGTACGGGGACTCTTCTGCACTAGGGTGCGGGGTCATGACGGAACCCACCCCGCTGCGCGTCGACCTGCTCACCCGCGAGTACCCGCCGGAGGTCTACGGCGGCGCGGGCGTGCACGTCGAGTACCTGGCCCGGGAGTTGCGCCACCTCGCCGACGTCCGGGTGCACTGCTTCGGCCTCGCGCGCACCGAGCCGGGGGTCACCGCGTACGCCGAACCGCCCGGCCTGACCGGCGCGAACGCCGCGCTGCGCACGATGGGCGTCGACCTGGAGATGGCCGCGGGCACCGCCGGCACCGACGTGGTGCACAGCCACACCTGGTACGCGAACCTGGCCGGTCACACCGCGAAGCTGCTGCACGGGGTGCCGCACGTGGTGACCGCGCACAGCCTGGAACCGCTGCGACCGTGGAAGGCCGAGCAGCTCGGCGGCGGCTACGCGCTCTCCTCCTGGATCGAGCGCACCGCGATGGAGGCCGCCGACGCGGTGATCGCGGTCAGCGCCGGGATGCGCACCGACGTGCTGACCGCGTACCCGAAGATCGACCCGGACCGGGTCCGGGTGGTCTACAACGGCATCGACACCATCCAGTACGCCCCGGATCAGGGCACCGACGTGCTCGACCGGCTCGGCGTCGACCCGTCCCGCCCGAGCGTGGTCTACGTGGGAAGGATCACCCGGCAGAAGGGGCTGCCCTACCTGCTGCGGGCCGCCCGGGAGCTGCCGGCGGACACCCAGCTCGTGCTGCTCGCCGGCGCGCCGGACACCGCCGAGATCGCCGCCGAGGTGGAGGAGCTGGTCGCCGAGCTGCGGGCCAACCGCTCCGGCGTGGTCTGGGTTGCCGAGATGCTGCCCAAGCCCGAGGTGATCCAGGTGCTCACCCACGCCACCGTCTTCGTCTGCCCGTCGGTCTACGAGCCGATGGGCATCGTCAACCTGGAGGCGATGGCCTGCGAGACGGCCGTGGTGGCGACCGCGACCGGCGGCATCCCCGAGGTGGTGGCCGACGACAAGACGGGCCTGCTGGTGCCGATCGAGCAGGCCACCGACGGCTCCGGCACGCCCCTGGACCCGGACCGTTTCGTGGCCGACCTGGCGGCGGCCATCAACACGCTGCTCGCCGACCCGGCGCGCACCGAACGGTTCGGCCTGGCCGGCCGGCGACGCGCGGTAGAGCACTTCTCCTGGGACGCCATCGCCCGGCAGACCCTGGAGGTCTACCGGTCCGTCGGCGCGGCCTGAGCAAGACGGCCCGAGCAGGACGACCCGAGCAGGACGACCTGAGCAGGACGGCGCGAGGAAGACGGCCTGAGGGAGACGGACGACGTGCGGCCTAGGGTGACCTGGATCAGCGACTCCTGATCGTCCTTACGGCTGACCGAGCGTCAGTCAGGGCCGTCGCCGCGCAGGCGGTCCCGGCAGAAGTCCCGGAAGGATCGCGGCGAGCGACCGGTCACGTCTACGACGGTCGACGTCGTCCGGTCCTCCGCGCCTGCCGCGATCGCCGTGTCCAGACTCGCGAGGAAACGCGCGAAGTCCGGCGGTAGACCGTTCGCGCGGTGCCGGGTGGCCAGGTCCGCAGCGTCGATCGCACGGTGCCGGACCGGCCGGCCGCCGACCTCGGTGAGGACGGCAGCGACGGCGTCGTAGCTCAGCGCCTCCGGTCCGGTGATGATGTGGTCGGTGTTGTGCGGCGTCGGGTCCGTGAGAGCCCGCACCGCCACCTCGGCGATGTCGGCGGGATCGACGAAGCCGACCCGGGCGGCGCCGGTGGCGCTGACGATCTCGCCGTGCTCGCGGGCGCTCACTGCGTACGGATGCTCACCCACGAAGTTCTCCATGAACCATGACGGCCGCAGTACCGCCCACTCCGGGAACAGCTCACCCAACCGTGTGTGCACCAGGCCCAGTCCGTGCTCGGCGGGCGGGACGGCTGAGGAGCTGAGCAGCACCACCCGGCGGACACCGGCGCGGGTTGCCCGCTCGAGGAAGGGCAGCATGACCGGCGCCGGGTCGACCTCGCCGACCGGGGGGATGGCGTAGATCGCCCGCACGCCGTCCAGGGTGTCGGGGTGGGTGCTCGGGTCGTACCAGTCGAAGCGGCATCCTCCGGTGGAGGGGCGTCGGCTGGCGATTCGGGTGGGGTGACCGCGTTCGGCAAGCTTGGCGGCGACGATACGGCCGGTGGTCCCGGTGCCACCGATGACCAGGATCATGAGCGCACCAGGCCGCCACCGAGCAACTCCTGTGCGGCGATCGGATCCCAGTAGTCGCGATAGTGCACGAGCTGCCCGTCCCTGATGGTCAGGACGGCGATGTAGCGCAGCTCGTACGGTTGGTCCGTGGCGACGACAAAACCGGAGGCGGTGAACTCGACGACGATGACCTCCGTATCCCTGGTCTCATGCACGATCAGATCTCGGATTTCGCGCACGTCGAGCAGGTCGGGGTAGTTGATCAGGTATTCGTGCAGCTCGGCGCGTCCGGCTACTCGGCGCGGCTGGCCCGGCGGTGCGAACGGGAGTTCCAGCACCGCATCGTCGGCGAACAGCGCGATGAACCCGGCCATGTCCTTGGCGAGCAGCAGCTCCATGCCGCGCTGGAACACCGCGGCGGGGTCGTTCGACATGATCGTCCTTTCGTGGTCCGGGACGGTCGCGATAGCATTCGGACCGCCGGTCCGCTTGAACTATACGGACCGACAGTCCGTTTGGCGAGAGGGGTGTCCGGTGCGGGCCGACGCGCAACGCAACAGGGAGTCGGTGCTGGCCGCCGCCGGGCGTCTCTTCGACGCCGCGACCGACCCCGATCAGGTGTCGATGGACGACATCGCCACCGCGGCCGGCGTCGGCAAGGGCACCCTGTTCCGGCGCTTCGGCGACCGGATCGGGCTCATCCGCGCCCTCTATGAGCAACGGGCACTGCGGTTACAGGACGCGCTCGCGGTGTCACCCACCCGGCCGCCGGCGGAGCAGGCCGTCGAACTGTTGCGGGCCATGCTGCGCTTCAAGCTCGACAACCGGGTGCTCACGCTGGCGCTGGAGAGCGCCGGGGGCGGCAGCCCGTACCGCAATGAGGCGTACGACCACTGGCACGCCCTGCTCGCCGACCTCGTCGCGGAAGCCCGCGGCCCGCAGGCGGCGGATTATCTGGCCCACGCCCTGCTCGCCGGCGTCCGCAGCGATCTGGTCGAGCACCTGCGCGACTGGCCCGAAGCGCGCTGGCACGAGGGGCTGAACGCGCTGGTCGGCTCGGTGCTCGGGGACGCCGGTCAATTCGGGCTCCCCACAGGTCACCGCGCTGACTGATTCCCCCGGACCGGCCCGCCACCATCCGCAGAGGAGACCAGGTGCCGGCCGTCAGGCGACGCCGAGGGTGGTGGCGAGCTGGACGATGCCGGCGGGCGCGTCGGCGGACCGCCACACGACGGTGACCAGCTTCGTACCCCCGGGCGGTCGTGCACCTCGCTGTGGGCGGTGCGTTCCGCGTCGAGCAACGTCCGACCAGCCCGAAGCATGTCGCCGGTTGAGGCGTATGCGCGGGCCACATCGAGGAGGTACGCGGCACGGTGCTCGGGCGGCAGCCACCGCCACTCCTCGCCGGCCACCAGCCGCTCGTGCCGAACCGTGGCCGTGGTGACGTCGCCAAGAGCCGCCTCGGCCACCACCCGGGCGGCCTCGACCACCGCCCGGCCGAGACACCCGCCGCCCAAGCCCGCGCCCCCGCAAGCCTGTCTACGAGCAGGTCGTCGATGACATCACGACGTCGATCCGAAGCGGCACCCTCAAGCCCGGCGACAAGCTGCCGACCATCGCTGAACTCGCCCGCCAGTACAACTCGTCCGACAACCCGATCAAGCGGGCTCTGTGGATCCTCGATGAGCGGGGTTGGATCGAGGTGCACCAGGGCAAGGGGTCGTTCGTGGCACCGAGCCTGCCCGCCTGACTCCGTTCGGCGCCGCCCGGCCTAGATCCACTCGGGTTTCAGGAAACCGTCGCATCCAGGTCGCGTCGAGACCGCGGTTTTCAGGAAGCTGTGTCGATCTTGACTCGGCTGTCTGGCAGCGGACTGACGGACGGACGGACGACGTGACCGGCGGTCAGTCGCCCGGGGTCGTCAGCGTCAGGGTTGGGAAGTACGTGCGGTATCGCGACCCGTCACGGGTCAGCAGGTTGTATCGGCACACGGCCGCATGCGCGCCGATGTAGAAGTCGGCAAGCGGCGACCGCTTCACACCGCCCAGTTGCCGGTACCGCGCATAGGCCTTGCCGGCGAGGAAGCCCGCCAGATAGGGAAGCTCCTCGCGGAGGAAGTCCCCCGCCGGCAATGCCTCGTCCAGCTCTTCGATGCGGTCGAAACGGACCGACACCTCGGCGTACACGATGGGGTTGATCACCAGGTTGCCCGCGTCGCGGGCCTCGGCGAGGGCCGTCCCGGACCACTCCGCCCACTTGGGGTCGTCGGTGAGGATGTCCAGCAGCACATTGGTGTCGACCAGGGTCGTCGTCGCGTCGGATGGACGCGCCGGCACTGCGCGAAGCCGATCACTCGCCACGCAGCAACTCCATCAGCTCCTCGGTGGACATGTGCTCGGTCTCCTTGGCGCTCCCCCGGCCCCGCATGTGGCGGACGAGACGCTCCCCGCGGGTGTCGGCACCGTGCACGCGAACGATGCGGAGGGCGCCACCCTCCTCGACAACATCGACCTCGTCGCCCTCATGCAGGTTGTACTGGGCCCGCAACGCCGCCGGAATGGTGACCTGGCCCTTGCTATTCAACCGCATCCCCGACCCCCTGTCACGTGTCACACATGATACGCGACACCGCTACTGACGCATCACACATGACGCATAGGCGCACCCCCGGCCGCACCGCGAAGATCCGGACAACTTCGGGGAAACTGCTGCGTCGACGGTGCCCTGAGGCAGCAACTTCCCCGAAAGTGCGCGGATCTTGCCGCGCGGTCCCTGGCGCGGGGCGGACCGGCAGGCTTGGCCGCGCGCGAACGGATCTCGCGCAGTAGGTTGGCGGGGTGACTGGACGGTTCCCGATCGAAGACGTCTCCCCCGTCGTCTCGTGCGGGCGATACCCGGCCAAGGCGGTGGTCGACGAACCGGTTCCGGTGTCGGCGCGCGCCTACCGGGAGGGGCACGACGCGCTGGGCTGCAACGTGGTGTGGGCCGGTCCGGACGGCGCGCGCCGACCGTTCACCCGGATGCGCCCCGGCGAGCCCGGCCAGGACCGCTGGCACGCCACCATCGCACCGGACGCCGTCGGCTCGTGGACCTTCTCCGTCGAGGCGTTCCAGGACCCGTACCTGACCTGGCAGAACGCGGTGACCAAGAAGATCGCCGCAGGTCAGGGGCCGGAGGACCTAACCAACGACCTGGCCGAGGGCGCGCGGGTGCTCGCCGCCGCCCGGGAGCTGGTGCCGGCCGCCGACCGGCCCCGGGTCGCCGACGCGCTCACCGCGCTGGTCGACACCGACCTGCCGCTGGCGCAGCGGGTCGACCCGGCGCTGGCCCTGGCCGACCTGCTCTGGGAGCACCCGGTGCGCGAGTTGGTCACCGCCGGTGACACGTACACCATCTGGGTGGACCGCAAGCGGGCGCTCTACTCGGCCTGGTACGAGTTCTTCCCCCGCTCCGAAGGGGCGGTGGGGGGGCGGTCCGGCACCTTCGCCACGGCCACGGACCGGCTGCCGGGGGTGGCCGCGATGGGCTTCGACGTGCTCTACCTGCCACCCATCCACCCGATCGGTCGGGTCAACCGCAAGGGCCGCAACAACGCGCTCACCGCCGGGCCGACCGATGTGGGCTCGCCGTGGGCGATCGGCGCCGCCGAGGGCGGGCACGACACGATCCACCCCGATCTGGGTACGCCTGCGGACTTCCGGGCCTTCATCCAGGCGGCGGCGGCGCAGGGCCTGGAGGTGGCGATGGACCTGGCGTTGCAGTGCGCGCCGGACCACCCGTGGGTCACCGAGCACCCGGAGTGGTTCACCACCCGGGCCGACGGCAGCATCGCGTACGCGGAGAACCCGCCGAAGAAGTACCAGGACATCTACCCGGTCAACTTCGACAACGACCCGGAGGGCATCCGGGCCGAGGTGCTGCGGGTGGTGTTGCACTGGGTCGGCGAGGGCATCCGGATCTTCCGGGTGGACAACCCGCACACCAAGCCGTTCGACTTCTGGCACTGGCTGATCGCCGAGGTGAAGGCGGTCGACCCGGACGTGCTGTTCCTGGCCGAGGCGTTCACCCGGCCCGCCATCATGCACGGCCTCGGCAAGATCGGCTTCACTCAGTCGTACACCTATTTCACCTGGCGCACAACGGCCGCCGAGATGCGGGCGTACTGCGAGGAGCTGATCGAGGCGGCCGACTACATGCGGCCGAACTTCTGGCCCAACACGCCGGACATCCTGCACGAGTCGTTGCAGCACGGCGGGCCGCCGATGTTCAAGATCCGGGCGGTGCTGGCCGCGCTGCTCTCCCCCTCCTGGGGCCTCTACGCCGGTTACGAGCTGTTCGAGCACGTGGCCCGGCCGGGCGCGGAGGAATACCTCAACAACGAGAAGTACGAGCTGCGCCCCCGGGACTGGTCCGCCGCCGAGGCGCAGGGCCGCTCGCTGGCACCGTTTCTGGCCACCCTCAATCGGGTACGCCACGACAACCCGGCCCTGCATCAACTACGCAACCTGGTCTTCCACGAGATCGACAACCCGGCGCTGCTCTGCTGGTCCAAGCACGACGCGGAGACCGGCAACACGGTCATCGTGATCTGCTCGTTCGACCCGCGTGCCGTGCAGTGGGGCAACACCACCCTCGACATGCCGGCGCTCGGCTTCGACTGGCACGAACGGTTCACCGTGTACGACGAGCTGACCGGCACCAGCTACGACTGGGGTCAGCGCAACGCGGTGCGGCTCGACCCGTACCTGCAACCCGCGCACGTGTTGACCGTGCGCCGCCCGACCCCACCGAAGATGCCGGAGCCCGCGGGCGCCGAGCCGGCGGACCTCACCGTCGCCGACGTGCCGGACGACCTCTCCGGCGGCACCGCACCGACAACTCCCGCACCGACAACTCCCGCACCGGCAGCTCCCGTACCGACTCCGCCCCGCCGGTCGGGACCGGTTCCAACCCCGCCGCGCCGAGCCGCCGCCCGCCCGGCCGCCCCCGCACCGACCGACGCCGCCCCGAAGGACGCCCGATGGACCAGCTGATCTCCGGCGCGACGCACGACCCGCACGCGCTGCTCGGCGCGCACCCCGCCGACTCGTCGACCACGATCCGCACCATGCGCCGGGGTGCCGGCGACGTCGTGCTGCTCGTCGGGGACGAGCGGTACCCGATGAAGCGGGTGCACGACGTGGGCGTCTTCGAGGCCCAGGTCGAGGGCACCGTGCTCGACTACCGGGTGGAGGTCGACGGCACCGCGCACGACGACCCGTACCGCTACCCGCCGACCCTCGGTGAGCTGGACCTGCACCTGATCCGCGAGGGCCGGCACGAGCGGCTGTGGGAGGCGCTCGGCGCCCGGGTCTTCGACGAGGGCGTCGCGTTCAGCGTCTGGGCGCCCAACGCCCGTGGGGTGCGGGTGATCGGCGACTTCACCGGCTGGGGGCCCGACGACGGCTGGCCGATGCGGTCGCTCGGCTCCAGCGGCGTGTGGGAGCTGTTCGTCCCCAACGCCCGGGTCGGGGCCCGGTACAAGTACCGGGTGCTCGGCGCGGACGGGCAGTGGCGGGACAAGGCCGACCCCCTGGCCGCGTACGCCGAGGTGCCGCCGGCCACCGCCTCGGTGGTGCACCACTCGACGTACCGGTGGAACGACGCGGACTGGCTGGCCCGGCGGGCCGGACGGCAGCCGCACCAGGAGCCGATGAGCGTCTACGAGGTGCACCTGGGCTCGTGGCGGCCCGGTCTGGGCTACCGCGAGCTGGCCGATCAACTCACCGCGTACGTCACCGAGCTGGGCTTCACGCACGTGGAGTTCCTGCCGGTGATGGAGCACCCGTTCGGCGGCTCCTGGGGTTACCAGGTGACCGGCTACTACGCGCCGACCTCCCGGTTCGGCGACCCCGACGATTTCCGCTTCCTGGTCGACCGGCTGCACGAGGCCGGCATCGGCGTACTCCTGGACTGGGTGCCCGCGCACTTCCCCAAGGACGAGTGGGCCCTCGCCCGTTTCGACGGCACCCCGCTCTACGAGCACTCCGACCCGCGACGCGGCGAGCACCCCGACTGGGGCACGTACGTCTTCGACTTCGGCCGCAACGAGGTCCGCAACTTCCTGGTCGCCAACGCGCTCTACTGGTGCGACCAGTTCCACGTCGACGGGCTGCGGGTCGACGCGGTCGCCTCGATGCTCTACCTGGACTACTCCCGCAACCACGGCGAGTGGGCCCCCAACCGGTACGGCGGCCGGGAGAACCTGGAGGCCATCGCGCTCATGCAGGAGGTGAACGCGACCGTCTACAAGCACCACGCCGGGGTCGTCATGATCGCCGAGGAGTCCACCGCCTGGCCGGGCGTCACCCGCTCCACGGCCGAGGGCGGGCTGGGCTTCGGGTTCAAGTGGAACATGGGGTGGATGCACGACACCCTGCTCTACACCTCGAAGGACCCGATCTACCGCCAGCACCACCACCACCAGCTCACCTTCTCCCTGGCGTACGCCTGGAGCGAGAACTACGTGCTGCCGATCAGCCACGACGAGGTGGTGCACGGCAAGGGCTCACTCGCCGGCAAGATGCCCGGCGACACCTGGCAACGGCTGGCGAACGTGCGGGCGCTACTGGCGTACATGTGGGCGCACCCCGGCAAGCAGCTGCTCTTCATGGGCTCCGAGCTGGCCGACGACCGGGAGTGGAGCGAGGAACGCGGCCTCGACTGGTACCTGCTGCACGACCCGGCCCGCGCCGGCGTGCAACGGCTCGTCGGCGACCTCAACCGGGTCTACCGGGACACCCCGGCGCTGTGGGCTCAGGACACCGAACCGGCCGGGTTCCGCTGGATTGCCGGCGACGACGTCGCCAACAACACCGTGTCGTTCGTCCGGATCGCCCCGGACGGCTCCACGCTGGTGTGCGTGGCGAACTTCTCCGCCCAGCCGCTGCACGACTACCGGATCGGGCTTCCGGCCGGCGGGACGTGGCAGGAGGTCCTCAACACCGACGCGCACCACTACGGCGGGTCGGGGGTGGGCAACCTGGGCGAGGTACGGGCCGAGGACGTGCCCTGGCACGGGATGGTGGCGTCGGCGGCGCTCCAGGTCCCGCCGCTGGGCGTCGTCTGGCTCCGCCAGGGCTGACCAGGCCCACGGGGCGGCAGCTGGCCGCCCGAGGGCTACCGGTCAGACCAGGCCGGCGTCGCGAAGCAGTTGCCACAGGCCGGCGCCGTCCGGCGCGGACAGCCACTTCTGCCCCACCGGCCCCGACGACGGGCGGCCGGCCGGGGCGGGCAGGCTACCGGCCAGCACCGACTGGGTCGGGGAGAGCCGGCGGATCGCCACCCCGGCGACGTTCTCCGGGTGGGCGGCGGCGAACTCCCGGTAGATCTCCTGGTCGTGCTGGCCGTCGTCGCCGACCAGCAGCCAGCGCACGTCGGGGAACTCCCGGGCCAGCCGGGCCAGGGTCACCCGCTTGTGTTCCATGCCGCTGCGGAACCAGCGGTCGGCGGTCGGGCCCCAGTCGGTGAGCAGCAGCGGCCCGGCCGGGTAGAGGTGTCGGGACAGGAAGCGGGTCAGCGTGGGCGCCACGTTCCACGCGCCGGTGGAGAGGTAGAAGACCGGCGCGCCGGGGTGAGCGGTGACCAGCCGTTCGTAGAGCACCGCCATGCCGGGGACGGCCGCGCGGGCGTGCTCGTCGAGCACGAACGTGTTCCACGCGGCGAGCAACGGCCGGGGCAGCGCGGTGACCATCACCGTGTCGTCGATGTCGGAGAGGATCCCGAACTTCACGTCCGGGTCGAGGATGCGCACCGGCGCGTCGACCGGTTCGGCGTCGGGGACGCTGAGCCGGACCATGCCCCAACCGGGCGGCAGGTCGGCCTCGACCAGCGTGTCGACGAAACCGCTGCGGTCGGCCTGCGTCTCGTGGCGCACCCCGCCGGCCTCGATGGTCACCGTGACGTGCTTGGCGGGCAGCGTGGTGAAGCTGCGCCAACCGCGAACCTTGTCCAACCTGCCCCGCTGGCGGGTGTCCGGACGGCCCAACAGCACCCGACACATCACCCGCACCCAACCCGGCGCGCCATAGCCGGTGTACGCGACGATGTTGACCCGCCAGCCGGTCCGCCGCAGCCGACGCTCGACGAGCTGGTGCACGGCGTCCTCGATGCGCGCAGCCCGGTGCAGGTTCGGAACGGCCAGTTGGCCGGCGGGAGTGGGTGGCACGCGCCAACCCTGCCACACGTCGACATCCACGGCCACGCGAGTCAGCCCGGCTGCGCCGATCCACCTCGGCGGGCCAACCGAACGTGAAACACTCCGGTCGGGACGACGACGGGGGCGTTGGTCGTGTCGCATGCAGAGCAGCACCGTGGGCGATGGCGTCCGCGACTCGACCGGCCGGCGCTCGTCGCGCTCGTGTTCGGGCTCGCCGGTGTCGTCTACCGGCTGGTCCTGACGCTGTTCACGGTGCCGGTGTCGAACAGCGACGAGGCGACCTTCGGCCTCGCCGCGCTGCACATCGGCCAGGGCCGGGAACGCCCGGTCTTCCTGTACGGCCAGCACTACATGGGGATGTTGGAGTCGTACCTGGCCGCTCCCCTGGTGGCGCTGGCCGGGCCGAGCTGGCCGGTGCTGCGGTTACCGATGCTCGCGCTGTACGCGGTCTTCCTCTACCTGATCCACCGGTTGACCCGCCGGCTCTGCACGCCGTGGTTCGCGGCCTTCGTGGTGGGCCTGCTGGCGCTCGGGCCGGAGCGGGTGGTGCGCGACCAGCTCACCGTCGTCGGCGGGCGGCCGGAGGTGAAGCCGGCGGTGCTGCTGATGCTGCTGATCACCGTGGGGTTGGCCGCCGGCACGGTGCACCGCCGACGGCTCGCGATCGGGCTGTTCGGGTTGCTCGTCGGGCTGGCCGCCTGGTCGGACTGGCTGATCCTGCCGTACCTCGCGGTGGCCGGGCTGGCCCTGGTGTGGGCGGTCCGGCGGGAGCTGCTGGGCTGGGCCGGCCTGCTGCTGGTGGCGGGCGTGGTCGTCGGCGTGGCCCCGATGATCGTCGACAACCTGCGGGCCGGGCCCGGTGACGACTCGCTGTCGGTGTTCCGGGCGGTCAGCACCAAGGCCGGGCCGCTGCCGTCGTGGTCCGACCGGATCCGGGGCGGCCTGCTGGAAGGAGTGCCACTGGCGCACGGGCTCTGCCCGGTGGACGGCTGCGGACGGTGGCAGCAGTGGTTCGGCGTGCTGTATCCGGTGCTGCTGGTGGGCGGCGCGGCACTCGCGGTGCTCGCGTACCGCCGCGCGGCGGGGGCGCCGCGCGGGGAGCGGGTCGGGCCGGTCGTGCAGCTCGCCCTGGTCGTCGGCGCCGCGTTGACCCTGCTGTCGTACGTGCGTAGCCCGCTCGCCGCGACCAGTCCGCTGGACAACGCCCGCTACCTGTCGGTGCTGCAACTGTCGCTGCCGGCGGTGCTCTGGCCGCTCTGGGTGGCGGCGGTGGCCTGCTGGCGGGGCACCGTCGGCGCGCTCGGGCGGTTCACCGGCGCGCTGTCCACCGCCGTGCTGGCCGCGCTGACCGTGACCGCCCTGGTGATCACCGTGCTCTTCGCGGCCACCGGCACCGCCGCGTCACGGACCGAGGAACGCCAGGCCCGGGAGTTGGCCGCCGCGCTGCGCGCCGACGGGCCCCACGAGGTGTACGGGGACTACTGGACCTGCAACCGGTTGATCTTCAATACCAACGAGACGGTGGTCTGCGGGGTGCTCGACGGGGACCTGTCCCCGGGGCAGAACCGCTACCGGCCGTACTGGCGGCAGGTGGGCCGGGCCGCGCGGCCGGGCTACGTGGTGGAGGCCGGCTCGCCGATGGACCGGCGGCTGCGCCGGCTGCTCGCCGACCGGGCCGACGCCGCGCTGGTGCGGGAGGTCGGCGGCTATCGCGTGTACCACCCGGACACCCCGGTGCGGCCCTGGCGGTAGGGCCTGGTCGTACGCTGGCCGGGCCGGCGCGTGGGGCGCCGCCGTTGCGCCCGACGAGGAGAACCATGCTCATCCTGCTGCCGCCCTCGGAGGGGAAGGCCGACGCCGGCACCGGACGGCGGTGGGCCCCGGACCGGCTCTCCCTGCCCGAGCTGAACCCGGCCCGCGAGCGGGTGCTGGACGCGCTGGTGACGTTGAGCGCCGGCCCGGACGAGGAGGCCGCGCTGGCGGCGCTCGGGCTCAGCGAGGGCCAGCGGGGCGAGCTGCGGCGCAACGCCCGACTGCGGGAGGCGGCCACCGCGCCGGCGGAGCGGCTCTACACCGGGGTGCTCTACGAGGCGTTGGACCTGGCCTCGTTGCCGGCGGCGGCGCAACGGGCGGCCCGCCGGACGATCCTGATCAGCTCCGGGCTGTGGGGTGCGGTCCGCCTGGCCGACCGGATCCCGCCGTACCGCTGCCCGATCGGCGCCCGCCTACCCGGCGTCGGGGCGCTGTCGGCGTACTGGCGCAGGGAGCTGACGCCGGCGGTGGAGGCCGCCGCCGGACGCGGCCCGGTGCTGGACCTACGCTCCGGCGCGTACGCGGCCACCTGGACGCCGCGCGGGGAGTTGGCCGAGCGGACGGTCACCGTACGGGTGCTGCACGAGCGGGAGGTCGACGGCGTGCCGGTCCGCTCGGTGGTCAGCCACTTCAACAAGGCGACGAAGGGGCGACTGGTCCGGGACCTGCTCGTCGCCGGCGCCCGGCCGCGCACCGCCGCGCAACTGGTGGGCGCGCTGCGGGAGCTGAAGCACACCGTGGTGGAGCAGGCCAGCGCGTCCGGCCGGGTGCGGCAGGTGGACCTGGTGGTCACCGACCTGTAGGGGCGGGGCAGATCCGGGCAGCCGCAAGATTTGCTCAAGGCTGGGCCGCACCGGTTCCGTAACGGCGACGCAGGGGCCACGGTAGGAAAACCCAGACTCCGACAAGGGAGCCTCCGTTGACCCGCGAACCCGCCCTGCTCGACCGGCCCCGCCCGCCAACGCCACCACCCCCGCTGGGCTGGCTGACACTGGGAGACGCGTTCGAGGCCGCCTGCCTGCTGCGCTGCACACCGCCGCCGACCGCGGCCCGGCCGAGCACCGCCCGGCCGAGCGGCGCCGCCGCGCACACGCCAGGGGTGGAGTTCAACCGGGAGGACGCCGCGCAGCGGATGCGGCAACTGCTCGCCCGGCTGGACATCCCGGTCACCCACGAGGTGGCCGTCGGCGGTCTGCGCCGCCGCTACGAGTTGCACCGGCTCTGGGTGCCCCGAAAGCACCAGGGGGCGTACACCCGGATGTTGGACGCGGGCTGGTGGCAGGGGCGGCGCGAGCTGCTCGGCGGGCCGCTGCCCGGCGCCTCGCCGGCCCGCCGACGGTTGGTGACCCGGCTGGCGGAGGCGGCCTGGCGTTCGGCGTTGCTGGCCGCCGGGCGGCACGTCCGCCGGCACATCCTCGGCGTACGGCTCACCGACCGCGAACTGGCCGCGGTGCTGATTCGGGGCGCGGCCGTGCTCGACGTGCCGGCCCGGCTCCGTCCGGGCACCGGCTGCTTCCTGGTCAGCGTGGCCGACGGGCCGGACCGGCAGCGGATCCTGAGCAGCGCCGCGTTGGAGCCGGCACGCGGCCCGGCGTCGGCACGCGGCCCGGTCGGGTCGTCGGCGCACGGCGCGGTGGTGCTGCCGGCGGGCCGTCCGGCCTGCTGATCGCAGCGTCGACCCGGCCCGCGCGGCGCCCGACCGACCCGGGCTTGCGCGCGCCGGCCCGACGGCGCACAGTGCACCGCGTGAGTCGTACCTCGTCCGGCTGGCCCGGCCTGCGCCGCACCGGGCCGGGCGCCCTGTTGGCGGTGTTGCTGATCACGAACCTGGCCGTCGCCAGCTGCCGGGACGCCCCGACCGAGCCGACGACGATCCGGATCGCCACCGGCAGCCCCACCGCTGTCTACTACGCGTTCGGGCAGTCCCTGGCCGCCATCCTCAACCGGGAACTGCCCCACGTCCGGGCCAGTGTGGTGATCACCGCCGCCTCGGCGGAGAACGTTCAGCTCGTCGGGTCCGGCGGGGCCGAGCTGGGCTTCACCCAGGCCGACGTGCTGCCCACCGGGCCGGCGGGCAGCCCGACGGTCAACGCGGTCGCCCGGGTCTACGACGACCAGCTGCACCTGGTCACCACGAGCGGCGGCCCGGTCCGCACGGTCGCCGACCTGCGGGGCCGGCGGATCTCGGTAGGCGCGGCCGGATCGGGTACCGAGATCACCGCGACCCGGCTGCTGGAGGTGGCCCGCCTCGGTGGCGACGAGGTACGCCGCGAGCGGCTCGGCCTGGACGATTCGGTGGCTGCGCTGCGGACCGGGCGGATCGACGCGTTCTTCTTCTCCGGCGGGTTGCCGGTGCGGGGCATCGAGGAGCTGGCCGAGGACAGCGCCATCCGGATCGTCGACCTCAACGAGTGGACCGAGCCGCTGCGCTCCCGCTACGGCCAGGTCTACGTCTCCCGGGACATCCCCCGCTCGGTGTACGGGGTGGACGCGGTGACCACGGTGGCCGACCCGAACTACCTCATCGTCCGGGCCAACCTGCCGGAGTCGTTGGTCCGTGAGGTGACCCGGCTGCTGATGGAACGCCGGGCCGAGTTGGCCGCCGCCCATCCGGCGGCGGGACGGATGAGCCCTCGCTCGGCCATCGTCACCGCGCCGCTGTCGCTGCACCCGGGGGCCGCCGCCTGGTACCGGGCGGCCAAACCGTGACGGCCGGGCGTCACCGCGCCGGAAAGGGCCGCAGGTCGGCGGCCGGTTCCTCCTCCACCGGATCCTCCGGGAGGGCCGGGGTCGGGAACCACAGCGCGGCGACCAGCCCCCGCGACCGCCCCGGACGCATGGTGAGCCGCCCGTCCGAGGCGTCCACCAGCACGGCGGCGATGGTCAGGCCGAGCCCCGCGCCGTCCACGTTCTGCGCGTCCGGCGCCCGCCAGAACCGCTCGGTCGCCTGGCCGAGCTGACTCTCGGTCATGCCGGGGCCGGAGTCGCGTACCTCCAGCGCCACCCCGCCGTCGCGACGGGCCACGGTCACCGTCACCGCCCCGCCCGCCCCGCTGAACTTCACCGCGTTGTCGATGAGCGCGTCGAGCGCCTGGTCGACGGCGGTCGGCACGGTCTGGGCGTACGCCGGGGCGTCGGTGGTGACCAGCCGCAACGCGACCGACCGGTGCCGGGCCAGCGGCGCCCAGGCGGCCACCCGGGAGGCGGCCACCGCGGCGGCGTCCACCGTGACGCGCTCGTTCTCCTCCCGTTCGGCACGGGCGAGGGTGAGCAGGGCGTCGAGCACCAACGCGAGCCGGTCGGTCTCCTCCAACGCCAGCCGATGCTCCGACCGACCGTCCGGGTCGGTGAGGCTGGGCCCCAACTCCTCCACCCGCAACCGCAGCGCGGTCAGCGGATTGCGCAGTTGGTGACTGGCGTGCGCGACGAAGGCACGCTGCCGGTCCATCACGTCGGACACCACGTCGGCCATGTGGTTGAAGCTGGCCGCGAGGCGACGCAGCTCCGGCGGGCCCAGCCGGTGCTGCACCCGGGCGCCCCGGTCGCCCTCGGCGATCTCGTGGGTGACCGCGTCCAGTTCGGTGACCGGGCGCAGCACCCAACCGGCCAGCCCGAACGCGGTGAGCACGCAGGCCAGCACGGCGAGCAGGCCGGCCAGGGTGAGCAGCAGCCACCAGGCGACGACAGCCCGGCGGATCGGGTCGGACGGGGTCACGATCACCACCGCGCCGAGCACCTCACCCCCGTCGTTGATCGGCACCGCCACCACCACCGGGTCGGTCGTCCAGGGCCAGACCGACTCGGGGGCGCTGCTCTGCTGCCCGGACAGCGCGATGTCCAGCACCGTCGCCGTCCCCGGGCCGGGCTGCCACCTCGGCGAGGAGACCGTGGTGTCGCGGTCCCGGTCGACGATCGCGGCGCCGATCGCGTACAGGTCGTCGTAGCTGGCCAGCTCGGACTCGATCGGGCCCGGCCCGCCGTCGCGCAACGCCGGACCGGCCAGCGAGGCGAACCGGGTGGCGTCGGCGAGCCGGTCGGCACGCACCCGTTCGGTCTCGCGGCTGGCCATGGTGGCGGCCAACGGCGTCTCCAACGCGATGAGGACGAGAACCATCAGCAGCAGGTAGCTGATCACCAGTCGACGACGCACGTCAGCTCCTCACGCGTCGCGCAGCCGGTAGCCGACGCCGCGTACGGTCTCCACCAGGCGGGCGTCGCCGAGCTTGCCGCGAAGCGACCCGACGTGCACCTCGACGGTGTGCCGGTCGGTCCAGGTGGTGCCCCAGGCGTCCAGCAGGATGCGATCGCGGGGCACCGCCACCCCGGGCTGGCGGGCCAGCGAGAGGAGCACGTCGAACTCCTTGCGGGTCAACGTGACCGCGCGGCCGTCCACGGTCACCGTTCGGGCGGCCACGTCGATGCGGACCGACCCGACCTCGATGAGGTGTCGCTCGGGCGCGGCGTTCGCGGCGCGGCGCAGCACCGCCTCGATCCGGGCCTGCAACTCCACCATCGAGAACGGCTTGACGACGTAGTCGTCCGCGCCGAGGCGCAGACCCAGCACCCGGTCGCGTTCCTCACCCCGGGCGGTCACCGCGATGATGCCGAGCTGGCTGCTGCGCCGACGCAGCTCCCGGCACAGGTCGGTGCCGTCCCCGTCGGGCAGGGTCAGGTCGAGCAGCACCAGGTCGCACGGGGCGGCGGAGAGCGCGGCGGCGACGGTGGCCGCGTGCTCGACCTCGTAGCCACGGCGGGTGAGGGCGGAGGACAGCGCGGCGGCCACCCGGCGGTCGTCCTCCACCAGCAGGATCCGCACCCGTGCCCCCGTCCCTCGCAGCGCTGTTCTGCGAATGGTGGCAGAAGCGCGCGCGCACCGGGAGGCCGCCCGCCCGCGCGGGGCGGGTTACCGGCCGAAGCCGCAGGTCACAGGCCGAAGACGTCGTCGGCGGTGGCGTCCCGAACGCCGTCGGTGAACCCGCGGAAGCCCGGGTCCTCGTGGCTGGCCGGCACGCTGGTGACGGTGACCCCGCCGGCCTGGGTGACCGCGTCGACCAGGGGCGGATAGTCGATCTCGGCATCCTGGAAGGCGTCGTCGTCCGCCTCGGCCAGGTTGATCACATGCTGTACGTCATCGGACGGGGTGTCCGGGTCCTCGGCCCACTCGCCGCCGGCCCGGTAGCACTCGTCGTACAGCGCGCGCTGGCTGTCGGTCCAGTCATCGTCGTAGCTCTGCATCGCCCATCCCTCCGCGGCCCTTGACCTGAGCATGCCCGGCGGGGGGCGACGGGCGCGGCGGTACCGGCGAAAACCGGGCGAGCGCGCCGACGCCGGCCCCGTAGGCTGCCGTGGTGATCTACAAACTGCTGTCGAGCACGGAATGGGACGACGCCCTCGCCGCCGGTGCCTTCGCCGGCTCCGCCGTGGACCGGCAGGACGGCTTCATCCACCTCTCCGGCGCCGACCAGGTGGTGGAGACGGCTCGGCGGCACTTCGCCGGGGCGACCGGGTTGACCCTGCTCAGCGTCGACGAGGAGCGACTGGGTGCGACGCTGCGGTGGGAGCCGTCGCGCGGCGGGCAGCTCTTCCCGCACGTGTACGGTCCGCTGCCGGTCGCCGCGGTGGTGGCGGCGCGGGCGTTGCCGGCGGACCTTCCGCCCGCCGACGCGGTGGCCGCCCTGCTGAGCTGACACCCGGCCGTGGGCTGACACGGTCGCGCCCGGCCCGACGATGTCGGACCGGGCGCGTGCTGCCGTACGCGCAGTCAGCGGCGGCAGAGCCGGTCGATCTCCTCCTGGAACCGGTCCATCGGGTTCGCCTCGGCGGGGCCGAGCAGGTAGGTCTTCAACTCCCGGCGGGCCTCGGTCATCGGGTCGTCACCGGCCCGGGTGACCGTCACGATCTTCTCCAACTCGCCGCAGTCCTTGGAGAGCAGGTACGCGGCCCGAGCCGTCGGGTACTCCCGGCGGAAGTCGTCCTCGGACAGGCCGGCCGGGTTGGCCACCACGTACGGCCGCTGGCTCTGCACGAAGTCGGACACCACACTGGACACGTCGCTGATCAGCAGGTCGGTCTGGTTGAAGCAGTCGAACAGCGCCGGCGTACGGCCGGTGACCACCAGGTGCGCGGTGCCGTCCAGGGAGGACGCGTCCGGGTTGCCGCCGGCGGCGCGGATCGCCCCGACGACGCGGTCGTGCACGGCCTTGGCCGCCTTGGACCGCGACCCGGTGAGCGGGTGCGGCTTGTAGATCAGACGGACCCGGGGGTTCGTGGCGAGCAGCCCCTTGACGATCCGCTCACCCATCAGCACCAGCGAGGTGTGGTACGGGTCGTCGTCGAGCCAGCCCTCCCAGGTGGGCGCGTAGAGCACGGTGAACGGCCGGTCCACCGACTCGGCGCCGAACGTGTGCACCCCGGCGAGCTGCGGCCGACCGATCTCGACGATGTCCGCGTCGAGCACACCCACTCCGGCCCGCGCGTAGCGCTCCCGACCGGCCAGGCCGGCGACCCAGACCTCGTCGTACACCTTGCTGTAGGGGTTGACGCTGGCCTGCTTGTCGCTGTCGCCGTGCCCGACGAAGACGTGCTTCGTGCCCGGCTCGCGGAGCATGTGGATGTTCGCGCCGACGTTGGCGGAGTAGAGCGCCGCGCGGATGCCACCGAGGTCGAGGTTCATGAAGTCGACACCGGTCGGTACGCAGATCACCGGCAGCCGGGTGTCGGCCAACTCCAGGAACGCCTCCCGGCTGCGCATCAGCACCACCGCGCGCTGCTGGAGCGCCTCGGTCGGGGCGAGCCACATGTTCGCCTGGTAGACGTCCTTGGCCGGGCCGGCGAAGTAGAGCGCCACCTCGGGCCGGTAGCTGTCCAGCCACCGCTGGACCGCCGGTAGCAGCGGGCTCTGCCCCGCGCCTCGACCCCGCAGCCAGGTCAGCGCGATGATGGCGCCCACCAGACCGGTCGCCACGACCGCCACCGCGGCGGCGGCGAAGAACGGCGTCGGGTCGTGCTGCACCGCGGCGGCCACGGCGGCCGGCACCAGCAGCAGGTTGAGCAGGGGCATCCGGTCACCGGCGACGGCCGCCGCCCAGGCGGGCGGCTGGGGGGCGCTGGACAGCGGACCCAGCTCGATGTTGCGCACCATGGCGGAGAGCGGGTTACGACGCTCGATCATGGTGGAGAGCGCCCCGGCGAATACCGACACGACCCACACGGCGGCCGGCAGCACCAGCAGCAGGGTCAGCTCGCCGCCGCTGAGCCGCACCTCGGCGACGACCAGCAGCACGGCGGCCAGGTCGCGGGTGAGCTGCCGGTACGACCAGTGCAGGCCCACCTTCTCCAACAGCAGCTGCGATGGCGGTGACCAGCGGGCCACGGCGAACTCGCCGAAGATGGCGGCCAACCCGGCGACGGCGAACAGGCCGACCCAGCCGAATACGCCACCGACGAGCATGACCAGGTAGGCCAGTACCAGTAGCGCACTGTGGGCGGCCACTCCGAGGCGTCCTGTCAACGTGCCGAACAAAGAGTTCGCTCCCTACGAGATTTCGTTGCGGGCGGTGCCCGTGATGGACCGACGTCACTCCCCCGTCGCGCAGCGGGTCGACGGCGGCCGGCTGCGTGTGACTGCGACCTTAACGCGAGGGGACGGCTGGGTGTCGCTCGGGTATCGCGCACCAATTCGGGCAAAGTTCGTGCCGTGCCGCGCCCGACCCCGGTACCGGGGTCGGGCGTCGTCCGGGCGCCGAGAAGCGGTCAGTCGACCCGCCGGAAGCAGATCGTCGCGCCGGGGGCCTTGCGCGTGGCGAACTCCTGGTAGCCCAGCTGGGGCGCGGTGTCGCGGGCGTACTGGTTGCCGTTGTAGACGCAGATGGTGCCCACGTCCACACGGTCCAGGGCCGGTTTCAGCTCGGCCGGTGCCGGGCTCGCGGTGCCGTCGGCGAAGTCGGCGAGCAGCAACCGGTCCTTGGCGAACTGGGAGCTGAGGTCGTACTCGACGAGGTAGAAGTCACGGGGCAGGACGACCCGGACCTCGCTGGTGACGATCGGCGTCGTACGCATGATCGTCTTCGGGGCGAGCAGCATGCCCTGCGGACGGTCCAGGCCCTTGATCCAGAACGCGATCGCCTGACGCTGCTGCGGAAGCTTCCAGGTGGGACGGGTGTGCACCTCGACCCAGCTCTTCGACGACCACATCGGGGTGGCGAACAGCGCGAACGAGGCGACCAGCAGCACCGCGAGACCGCCGGCCGCCGCGCGGCGCAGCGCCGGAGTCGGCGCCGGCACGCGCACGGTGCAGAGCAGACCGACAAGCGTCGGCAGGGCGAGCAGCCACGGCACCCGCCAGAGCACCACCGAGATGCCGCTCAACGCGCTCAGCACCTCCAGCACGCCGGGCACGAACATCACGCTCAACGCCAGGGTGGCGCCGGCGGCGAGCAGCGCGGGCGTGCGCCGACGGGCGAGCAGTGGACCGCACCACAGCGCCAGACCGCTGATCACGCCGACCACACCGAACAGCAGGGTCCGCCGGTAGGTGGACGCCGCGTCGAAGAACGCGTCGTCCGCGCCGGTCGCGGTCATCCCGCCGAGCACCAGGCGGGACACCACCAACGAGCCGATCGGGTACGCGAGGGCTGCGACCGCCGCGACGACGGCCGCCTTCCAGCGGCCGACCAGCAGCATGGCGAAGCCGGCGGCGCCGACCAGCATCGGCAGGATGATCGCCGCGGTGTTGGTGAGGCCGATCGCGGTGATCGACAGCGCCACGATGAGCAGCAGGCTGCGCCGCGAGCGGTTGTCGAACCACTCGGTCAGGTAGAGCCACATCAGCGGGATGACCGCCGAGACGAACATGCCCTTGCCCTCGTGCAGCCGGGGAAGGTGGAACGTGCCCAGGGCGGCGTCCCCGCCCGCGACGAGGTACAGGTACGCGATCGCCACGGTGAAGGCGAGCACCGGGCGACGCGGGGCCCACCGGTGCGTCAACCGCCACAGCGCCAGCGCCGCGAGCACCGCCATGATCGGCAGCAGCACGTACCAGAGGGCCGAGCTGGCGTGGATGCCGACGACGTTGGCGAACGCGCCGTCGAAGACCTCGATCGACGGGATCGGCGGCTGTGACCCCATGGGCGGCAGCACGTTCTCGGAGAAGAGGAAGTCGTTGAGCGGGATCAGGTCACGCTCGGCGATCCACACCGACTTACCGACGTAGTAGACGTCGTCCGGGGTGTTACGGGCCATGAAGAACGAGGAGATGCCGACCAACACCGACACGACCAGCGCGTACGCGGACTGGGTCGCGGTGGGCGTCGGGGCGGCCGGGGTGGACACCGGGCCGCCCAACCAGACCTGACGCAGCAACAGGATCCCGCCGACCGCCGCGAGCAGGCCGGTCACGGCCGGGATCCACCACGAGACGCGGACGCCGGTCCCGGCCAGCCCTGCGGAGACGGCGGCCACGGCGGCGGCGGCCAGCACCCCGGTCAGCAGGCGGCGGTCGACGGCGGCCGGTGCCGCCGGCACGGCGTCGGCGGGCGCGCGGCCCGGCTCGCCGTCGGCCGGGGTGGCGGCGAAACGGCGGCGGGCGCGCAGCAGGGCCACGACCGCGAGCACCACACAGGCCAGCAGCCAGATCCGGAAGGTCACCGACGGACGCAGGTCCCCCAGGAAGGCCAGGTGGTAGAGCACGGTGAAGAGCGCGAACGCGAGCACGGCGCCGTCGGTGAGCAGCGTCGGGGCGACGGCCACCAGTGCGCGTACCCGGGACAGCCCGGCGCGACCGGCGTCGGACCGGGAGGCCGGCTCGGACCGCGACGTCGGGTCCGGTTCGGCGGGCGCTACGGCGATGCTGTCGACGTTGGCCACGGGCGTCCTTACTCGTCGGGCGGATGAGAGGTGTCGGCACGGTGACGGCCGGGTGTCAAGGGGGCAGCGTAGCGGAATCGGACAGGATGACCGCTGCTACCGGCGGCCGAGTGTCGGTCGCTGGTCAACCCGGTGCCGGGGCCGCCCGGGGTCGCGGCAGCACGCTGTCGGCGCCGAGCCCGGCGGCCACGGATTCGACCAGGTTGTCGAGGTAGCCGTCGGTGAGCGGGAGACGGGCGATGGCGAGCCGCCAGTAGAGCGGGCCCACGATGAGGTCGACGGCGGCGTCCAGCTCGGTGTCGGCGGGCAGTTCGCCACGCTGCACGGCACGGGTGACCAGGCGACCGCCGATCTCCTGCTGCCGGGCGTGCAGCACCTGACGCAGGGTCACGTCGATGCTGGGGTTGCGGGCGGCCTCGGCCAGCAGGTCCGGGATGATCTGCGACGCCAGCGGGTGACGGAGCGCGTGGGCCACCGCCTGGAACAACAGCGTGAGATCACCGCGCAGGGTGCCGGTGTCCAGTGCGGGCAGCTTGCCGTGCGCCGCCGCGGCGACGATCTCCAGCACGAGATCGAGCTTCGAGCTCCACCGACGGTAGATCGCCGTCTTGCTCACGCCGGCCCGCCGGGCCACCGCCTCGATGGAGAGCCGGCCGTAGCCGACCGCGGCGAGCTCCTGCATCAGGGCGCGACGGATCGCCGTGGTGATCTCGTCGCGCAGCACCGCCGCTCCGGCCGGGGCCCGCCTCTTTTCGGTGGTCATCGAGGGCTCTTATCGCAGGTCACGCCGGACAGCGTAGCGCAACGACGGTACGGTTGCGTCCCGACGTGTTTCGGACTACTGTCCACGCAGCGACGAGGCGGCGCCCCGCGCACATGTCCCACTAGGATTCGATCGTCGCGAGCAACCCCGTCTGCACGAAAGATCGGAGCGCCATTTCCATGGCCACCACCGCGCTGGTCGACCCCGACACGGGCCTGACCCAGGCGCAGCTGGCCGCTCGGCACGGGCTACGGGTCGCCGGTGAGCGCCCCAGCCTCGTCGAGTACAGCCGCCGACTATGGGCCTACCGGCACTTCATCGCCGCGTACGCCAACGCCAAGCTCGTCGCCTCGTACAGCAACGCCAAGCTGGGTCAGCTCTGGCAGGTGCTCACCCCGCTCACCAACGCGGCGGTCTACTACCTGATCTTCGGGGTGGTGCTGGCACAGAACAGCATCCCGAACTTCATCGCCTACCTGACCACCGGGTTGTTCATCTTCAACTTCACCCAGAGCGCGGTCCTGGCCGGCACCCAGTCGATCAGCAGCAACCTGGGGCTGATCCGGGCGCTGCACTTCCCCCGGGCCAGCCTGCCGCTGTCCACCACGATGACCCAGTTCCAGCAACTGCTGGCCTCGATGGTGGTGCTGATCGGCATCGTGCTGGTCACCGGCGAGCCGCTCACCTGGGAGTGGTTGCTGCTGGTGCCGGCCCTGCTGCTCCAGGCGGGGTTCAACGCGGGTGTGGTGCTGCTGGTGGCCCGCCTCGGCGCCAAGTCGACCGACCTGAAGCAGGTCATGCCGTTCATCATGCGGACCTGGATGTACGGCTCGGGCGTCCTGTACAGCGTCAGCCTCTTCGACCGGCTGCCCGGCTGGGCGACGACGCTGGTGCAGTTCAACCCGCTGCTGGTCTACATCGAGCTGGCGCGCTACACGCTGCTGGAGGAGGCACCGCTGCTCAACGAGTCGCTGACCCAGCTCTGGCTGGTCGGCGCCGGTTGGGCGCTGGTGGCCGGCATCGGCGGTTTCATCTACTTCTGGCGCGGCGAACAGGAGTACGGCCGTGGTTGAGCACTTCGACGCCGCCCCCGAGGCGAGCGCGACGATGACCCGGACGCAGGAGCGCATCCCGACCGTGGTCGTGGACGACGCGCACATCATCTACCGGGTGCACCAGGGCGCCGCCGGTGGCACCACGCCGGTGGCCGCGCTGCGCCGGCTGGTCAAGCGCACCCACGCGCCGAACGTCCGGGAGGTGCACGCGGTCAAGGGGGTCTCCTTCACCGCGTACCGGGGCGAGGCGATCGGGCTGATCGGCAGCAACGGCTCCGGCAAGTCGACCATCCTGCGGGCCATCGCCGGCCTGTTGCCGGTCAACCGGGGCGCCATCCACACCCAGGGGCAGCCGTCGCTGCTGGGCGTGAACGCCGCGCTGCTCAACGACCTCTCCGGGGAGCGCAACGTCGTCCTCGGCTGCCTGGCCATGGGCATGCACCCCGACGAGGTGGCCAAGCAGGCCGCGGGGATCATCGACTTCTCCGGGATCAACGAGCGGGGTGACTTCGCCAGCCTGCCGATGCGGACGTACTCGTCCGGCATGGCCGCCCGGCTGCGGTTCTCCATCGCCGCCGCCAAGAAGCACGACGTGCTGCTCATCGACGAGGCGCTCGCCACCGGCGACAAGGGCTTCCGCAAGCGCAGCGAACAGCGGGTGCGGGAGTTGCGCGAGGGCGCGGGAACGGTGTTCCTGGTCAGCCACCAGCTCTCCTCCGTCCGGGACACCTGCGAACGGACGATCTGGCTGGAATCGGGCCTCATCCGGATGGACGGCCCCACCGACGAGGTCATCCGGGCGTACGAGGCGTACGCGAACAGCAAGTAGAGTTCCGGCGAACGTCCGGCATCGACACGGCACCTGAGGACCGCGTCGCCCACGTTGGGGCGACGCGGTCCGCGCGTTAAGGTTCATTCCGTCGCCGCTCGGGCGGAACCTTCCGTTAACGCATCCCTGAGAGTGAGGATCCGGCAATGACGCAGGACCAGACCACTGGCCCGGACGCCGAAGCGGAGACCCCGACGCCGTGGCGGCCCGCGCGGACAGTGGCGGTGGTCCTGGCCGGAGGCACCGGGACCCGGCTGGGCCTGGGCATCCCGAAGCAGCTGCTGAAGATCGCCGGTAAGCCGATCATCGAGCACACCCTGGCGGTCTTCGAGGCGGCACCGGAGATCGACGAGATCATCGTGCTGATGGCCACCGGCCACGTCGAGGACGCCCAGCAGATCGTCGAGAAGGCCGGCCTGCGCAAGGTCACCAAGGTGATCGAGGGTGGCGACACCCGCAACGCCACCACCCGGATCGCTCTGGACGCGGTCGGCCCGGAAGACTGCAACATCCTCTTCCACGACGCGGTACGCCCGCTGCTCAGCGGCCGGATCGTCCGCGAGTGCGTGAACGCGCTCTGGACCTACGACGCCGTGGACGTGGCCATCCCCTCGGCGGACACGATCATCCAGGTCGACGACAACGACTGCATCACCGACATTCCGGTGCGCTCGCGGCTGCGCCGGGGCCAGACCCCGCAGGCGTTCCGCTCCCCGACCATCCGGGAGGCGTACCGGATCGCCGAGGACGACCCGGACTTCGCCGCCACCGACGACTGCGGTGTGGTGCTGCGCTACCTGCCCGGCACCCCGATCAAGGTGATCGACGGCTCGGACGAGAACATCAAGGTCACCCACCCGGTCGACGTGCACCTCGCGGACAAGCTCTTCCAGCTCGCCGCGGCGCAGGCGCCCCGGCTGACCGACCACCGCAGCTACAGCGAGGAGCTGACCGGCCGCACCATCGTGGTGTTCGGCGGCAGCTACGGCATCGGCCACGAGCTGACCGAGCTGGCCCGACGCTACGGCGCCCAGGTCTTCCCGTTCAGCCGGTCCAGCACCGGCACCCACGTGGAGCGCGCCGAGGACGTCGAGGCCGCGCTGACGACCGCCTTCGAGGCCACCGGCCGGATCGACCACGTCGTGGTCACCGCCGGCATCCTGGAGAAGGGCGCCCTCGCCGAGATGGACGAGGAGACCATGGACCGACTGCTCCAGGTCAACTTCGTCGGCCCGGTGACCATCGCCCGCCAGGCCCTGCCGTACCTGCAGCAGACCAAGGGCCAGCTGCTGCTCTACACCTCCAGCTCGTACACCCGGGGTCGGGCCCGCTACGCGCTCTACTCGGCCACCAAGGCCGCACTGGTCAACCTCACTCAGGCGCTCGCCGACGAGTGGGCCGACGTCGGCGTGCGCGTCAACTGCATCAACCCGGAGCGCACCGCCACCCCGATGCGGACGCGGGCCTTCGGCGAGGAGCCGGAGCACACCCTGCTCGCCGCGGAGGCCGTCGCCCAGTCGTCGCTGGACGTGCTGATCTCCGACCTGACCGGTCAGGTGATCGACGTACGCCGGGCGCCCGGTGACGGGCCCACGCCGAGCGTGCCGGCCCAGTCCGGGCCGGGTCGGGTCGAGGCGCCGGCCGGCGCCGCGTCCCCGAACTGACGCCGACGGCTGCGGAACCACGAACGGAGCGACATGCGCGGCGACCTGGTCCGAAAGCTGGCCGCTCGGTGCCTGAGCACCGGGTTGGCCGTGCTGGCCTTTGTCGTGCTGGCGCTCAGCGGCGCCACCGGTTGGGGGCTGGCGCTGGCCGTCGCCGCGGTGGCCGCCGCAGCCGCCGAACAGCGGATCCGGCCCGGCGCCGACCTGGTGGCGGAGACGACGCTGATCGCCGCCGCGATCCTGGTCGGTTACTCCCGGCGGCTCGACGACGGGCTCGACCTCGCGCTGGTCGCCACCGGGCTGGTCCTGCTGGGGCTGGTGCTGCTGGTGGGGCCGCTGCGCACCGCCGGCAACCTGGAGATCCGGGCGGCCAACCTGCCGGTACGCGCCTGGACGGCGCTGGTCGCCGGCCGGCTCGGCACGGCCCTGCTCGGGCTGCTCGCCGCCCTGGCGCTCGCCGCCGCGCTCGCCCTGCCGGCCGGTGTGGCGCTGGCCGCCAGCCTGCTGGTCGGGGCGGGCGCCGGTGTGGTCGCACTGGACCTGGCCCGGCGGCGGTTCCGGCCGGGGGCCGGTGGCGGGCCGGTGGGCGCTGCCCTGCGCCGGCACCAGCCGGAGTTCCTGCTCTACTTCTCCGCGCCTCCCGGATCGGAATACCAGGTCACCATGTGGCTGCCGTATCTGGAACGGATCGGCCGGCCGTTTCTGGTGCTGGTGCGGGAGCCGGAGTTCCTGGCGCCGATCGCGGCGGCCACCGACGCGCCGGTCATCTACTGCCCCACCCTGCGGGCGATGGACGAGGCGTTGGTGCCGAGCCTACGGGTGGCGTTCTACGTCAACCACGGGGCGAAGAACAGCCACTGCGTCCGGTTCACCCAGCTCACCCACATCCAGCTGCACCACGGCGACAGCGACAAGGCGCCGAGCGCCAACCCGGTGTCGGGGATCTTCGACCGGATCTTCGTGGCCGGGCAGGCGGCGATCGACAGGTACGCCCGCGCCGGGGTGCAGATCCCGGCGGACAAGTTCGTGGTGGTGGGTCGCCCCCAGGTCGAGTCGATCGAGGTACGCCCGGAGCCGGCGCGGGGGTTGGCACACCCCACGGTGCTGTACACCCCGACCTGGACCGGGCACCACGCCGACGCCGACTACTGCTCGTTGCCGGTGGCCGAGGGGTTGCTGCGCCGGCTGCTGGAGCGCGGCGCGACGGTGATCCTGCGGGCCCACCCGTACACCGCGCAGAACCCGGCGTCGGCCCGCCAACTGGGCCGCCTGACCGAACTGCTCGTCGCCGACCGGGCCCGCACCGGCCGTCAGCACGTGGTGGGCGCGGCGGCTCGGGAGCTGAGCCTGACCGAGTGCGTCAACTCCGCCGACGCGCTGGTCTCCGACGTGTCCGGAGTGATCTCCGACTTCCTCTACTCCGGCAAGCCGTACGCGGTCACCGACATGGGCGACGAGGGCGACCGGTTCGTGCGGCGTTTCCCGCTGGCCGGGTCGGGTTACGTGCTGCGCCGGGACATGTCCAACGTGGACGAGGTGCTGACCGCGCTACTGGACACCGACCCGCTGGCCGAGGCGCGCTGGGCCACCCGCCGCCGCTACCTGGGCGACTTCCCGGCCGACTCGTACGCGGAGGCGTTCCTGACCGCCGCCCGTCGGGAGTTGACGCCCGCGCGGACCCTGACCGCGTCCGCGCCGGCGTAACCATTCAGCGGTACGGGTCGAGCAGCTCCAGCACCGCCGCCGGGTCCTCCACGTGCGCGTTGTGCCCGAGACCGGGCAGCGTGGCGACCGGCACGCCGTACTCCTTGAGCTGCTCGTCGGTGACCATCGGGTCGTTCTCCCCGCGCGCCAGCACCACCGGCACGTCGGTCGCCGCCAGCAGCGCCGCCAGGTCGGGCTCGCCGACCGCGAAGGCGGTCGGGTCCATGGCGAGCCGCCAGCGGCCGTCGACCTGGCGCAGCCCGGCATCCACCACGGGGTGATCGGGTGGGACCAGCCCGGCCAGGCCGGACACGCGCAGGTAGCGACGAGCCGCCTCGGTGCGGCTGGCGAACCAGCTCACCGGGCGGGCGGCGACCTCGGCGGCCCGGGTCAGCTCCGCGGGCGACCAGAGCGCCTTGATGCCCAGCCCGACCACGGCGTCGACCGGGGTTCCGGCGTCGCGGGCGGCCAGCGCCAGACCCACCACCCCACCCAGCGAGTGCCCGAGCACGACGATCCGGTCGTCGGGGGCGAGGGCCTGCGCGATCCGCTCGGCGAGGCCCGCGAACGAGTACGACGGCAGCGGTGGCGCCCAGCCGTGGCCGGCGAGGTCCGGTGCCAGCCATCGTCCGGGCCAGTGCTGCTCGAGGTGCGGCGCCCAGGGCAGCCACACGTCACCGGTCGCCCCCATGCCGTGCAGCAGCAACAGGACCGGCCTACGGCCGCCGTGACCACCCGATTTCTCCACCACGGCCGCAGTCTCCCATGGTTCACGGCCGGGTACGAGAGTCGTCCTGCGCGCCGCCCCGGGACTTGAAGATCCACTGTGGAGTGGGTGCCCTGACTCGTCGACGAAGACGCCGCGGGCGCCGGCTCCTCGTGGGAGACGGCGCCCGCGGCGGTCAGCGTGCCCGGGTCAGGCGGAGTAGCCCCGGCTGGTGATCCAGTTGGCCAGGTCGATGGTGGTGATCCAGTACGACGGGTCGGCCGGGTTCGCCGAGTCGGCGATCCGCACGGTACGACCGTTGTCCTTGTAGCCCACGACGGCGATGTAGTGCCCGCCGCCGTACGAGTGCCAGCCGCCGTCGGTGTCGGTGGCGTCCCCGACGACGTTGGCCACGACGCCCCGGCCGTCGGTGATGGCCTCCACGACGTCGGCCTGGAGCCGGTCCATCTGCGCCGGGCTGGGCGCGCTGGGGAACATCCGGGTCTGGTACGGGGAACCCTTCACCTCGGCGTTGAGCACCCGGGTGGTGTCCTCGGCCGAGTTGGTGCCCATCTCGGTGGTGCCCAGCTCGGCGCCGAGCTCCTCCTGGGTGCGGTCGATGCCGGCGGCGCTGAGCGCGTTCCGGGTGGCCGCCGGTCCGCAGTTGTAGTAGGTGTTCTGCGCCTCGTAGTCGTAGTCGAGCACCTTGGTCGCGGGCGGCTTCGGTCGCTCCGGCTTGCGGGTCAGGTCCGGGTTGGCCTTGGCGGCGGGCGACGCGGCGGTGGTGGCCGGGGCGGCCGTGGTCGGCGCTGCGCTGGCCGAGGGGGACGCGTCCCGAACCTCGCCGCGGGAGGCGGCGACGTCGCTGCGCATCTCGGCGACCGTGGTCGCGGTGCGCTGCCCGGCCGGGGCGTCGTCGGCTGTGGTGAGCAGGGCGCCGGTGGTGGTGGCGATCGCGAGGGCCGCGGCGGAGGCGGCGACGATCTGGTACGGGCGCTCGGTGGCGAGGCGGCGGAGCTGACGCTTCAGGGTGTGCTTCACGGGGTCCTCCACGGATCGGGGGGAGAGCGGCACACCGGGGCCGGACCGGTATCCGGGCAGGCGCCAGCGCACGGACCGTGGTCCGCGGATGGTGAACCGCTCAGGGGAACGCCCGGCGCGGCCGGGCGGGAAGGGCGATGACCCGGGGGGTCAGCTCACCGTCGCTCGACGAATGAGCGGGTGCACCGCCACGCCGTGGAGGCGAAGGAACAACCGAGGGGTGGAAAGGTGCTGCACGAGGATGGGACTCCTTCCGACGCCGCCTACCGGGTTAGCTGACGGATTCGGGCGGGAAGATCGCCCTACCGCGGGCCGTGGCTCGCGGATTCACCCCGGACTTACTGGTGGGTCCCCGGTTCGTTGAACACGATTAAGCGGGTCGATGCGGCGTCGCGTCTTGCGATCGGTTACCGCACCGGACGGGACGACACTACTGGTGTCTGTGCGCCCTGCCAAGCCAGGTTCACCTGCGTAAACCTCAATTGGCGCGACAATTTCTGCGCGTATTGCCGATGATGCGACTCGATGGGACAACCGGTTACGGTGACGCCTGCGGGCGACAACCGGACAGGTCGCAGAGAACGGGACCGCAATCGCGGGAACAATGACGCCGCCCGCGCCGGACGTCCGATTTCGCAATGGCGTGACCGGCCTCACATCACGGATCGGGCTCAACTCACCCGGGCCGGGCGCCACCGTGCCACGACGGCGGGACGCAACGCGCCGGCCACCTTCCGGCGGGCGGGCACCGGAGTCGGGCGCAGCCGGGCCGCCGCCGCGTACGCCTCCTCGGCGAGGATACGAGCCGACTCGGCGGCCAGCTCCGCGTCGCGCCAGGCGGCCCGCTCACGGCTCGCGGCCACCTGGTAGTCGGCCAGCCGCGCATCCCGGATCACCCGGCTGATCAGCACCTCCTGCTCGACCGGGTGTCGGCGGGGATCCCAGCCGTGCCGGTGGCCGAACACGTCGCCGAGCTGCGCCATGGTCAGGTCGCCCCGCCAGTACGCGGCCATCGCGGCGCGGTGCAGGTAGCGCTCCCGGGCGGCGTACTCGGCAGGGGTGTGCGGGGTCTGCGGGGTGGGCAACGCCCCCGCGCCCGCGAACCGACGCGCGGCGGTGTCCGCCTCGTCGTAGCCGGCCCAGGCCAGTTCCATCCGCTCCTGAGCGGTCAGCCAGGCGGCGCGTCGCCGCCGGGCGGTGGTGGCCGCGCCGGCCGCGGCGACGGCCACTTCCTCGGCGTAGCGGCGCAGGTCGACAGCCTCGGCCGCGGCCACCTCCCGAGCGGTGGGCGCACTCGGGGGCGGGTCGTCCGTGGGCCGGTCCCGATCGGGACGGGCCACCAGCACGGTGAGCAGGCCCAGGGTCAGCAGGATCAGGGTGGACCAGATGGCGGCGGCCTGCGGCACCTCGGAAACGAACTGGTAGAAGACGACGGTCTCCATGGTCGGCACCTCGAAAGGAAAGCAGTGCGATGGGCCGCACCGGCCAGCGGGCCCACGGCGGGCCACGGGTCGGTGGGGTCGGAGCGGGTGGGTCGACAGGGCGCGGCGACGGGACGGTCGTCCCGGTGGCTCAGCGCCCGGGTGGACCCCGGGGTGCCTGACTGCTCGCGGGGTCGACGAGGGGCAGCCGGTCAGACTCGACCGCACCGACCGGCAACACGCCGGCCACGACGGTGCCCTGGTCGGCGGGGAGCGCCGCCGGCGCGTCGACCGATGGTGCCGGGGCGGCCCGCTCGGCGGCGACCGGTGGGATCACCGGGGCGGACCGGGCGGTGCCCTGCGCCCCGGTGTGCCGGCTGGACGCCGCCAGCGGCCCGGCAGCAACGAAGAAGGCAGGCACCGCGCTCGGGGTGGAGGTCGCGCTCGGGGCGGGCGCCGCGGCCGTTGCCGGGCCCGCGCCGAGCGTCAGGGCCGCGACGACGGCGAGGCTGGTCAGCACCCGGGTCGCCCAGCGCGCCACCCACCACAGCGGACAGGTGAACGCGACCGGGAGCACGTCCCCACGCTACCGTCGCACCGACCCGCGCGCACCGACCACGGGCGTGTCGGAGCACGCCGCGCCGACCCCGTTGACCAGGGTGGACGCTGTCAGCGCGAGTCGACGTAGGTTGCTCGACCGCGAGCCTGGCCGACCTCGTCGGCGGGGCCGGTGGCCCCGGCCTGGGCGTCCCGTGCGTCGTCGTTGCCGGCGGCCTGCGAACCAGCCGTGCGTTGCCGGGGAACGGGCGCCGGGCGGGCCGGGCGGCGCGGCGCGAGGCGGCGCATCATCGGGGTCTCCACGAAGCGGTGCAGCAGCCCGGCGAGGACCAGGTTCACCAGCAGGAAGCCGAGCACCACGGCCGGGCCGCGCCAGCCGGTGAAGCCGGTCCCCCAGTCCCCGCTCCAGCGCAGCACGCTCGTCATCACCAACACGTGCACCAGGTAGAAGGCGAACGAGACCTCACCGAGCCACACCAGCGGCCGGGACCGCCACGGTGAGCGCCGACCCCGCACGTCCGCGTCCGCGGCGGCGGCGATCACCAGCAGGTACGCGACCGCGAGCAGGGTGGTCCACAGCTCGGCCCGGATCCACTGCGCGGCCACCACCCAGGTGACCAGGAAGATCCCGCTCGCCACGGCCAGACCGGGACCGCGCCAGAGGCCCCGGCGCATCAGCTCGGCCGCCACCGCGCCCAACCAGAACTCCAGTGACCGTACCGGCGGGAAGATCTGGGTGAACCACCAGCGACTCACCTCCGGCACCAACTCCTGGGCCGGCCAGAGCGCGAGGATCAGCAGCGGCAGAGCGACGACCAGCGCCCAGAGCAGCTTCGGCCGGGCCCGGCGCAGCAGCGGCAGCGCCAGCGGCAGGCAGAGGTAGAAGAAGAACTCGCAGGAGAGCGACCAGCTGACGGTGTTGAGGCTGTAGAACCAACCCGGCCGGGGATCCCAGGCCTGCAACAGCACCAGGTTCTCCAGCGCGGCCGCCGGTAGCACCGGATCCGCGAACCACGCGGCGACCACCAGCGTGGCCGCCCACAACACCAGGTGGTTCGGGTAAATCTTGGCGAACCGTCGCCGCCAGAAGGTACGCCGTGAGTCCCCCACGCGGGCCGACCAGACCAGCACGAAACCGCTGAGGATGAAGAAGAACTGCACCCCGGAGAGGCCGAGGGTGAACAGCGCGTCGACCACCGCCTTGTAGTCCGGCTCCGCGATGATCCGCATCGTCCCGGCGTGGAAACCGAAGACCAGCAGGGCGGCGATCCAGCGCAGCCCGGTCAGCGAGGGCAGCCGGGGCGGGGCGGTCACGGGCCCGGCGGACACCGCGGCGGTGCTCGTCATGCCGGGATCCCGACGTTCGGCAGGGTCACCAGCACGGTCGTATCCTCCTCGGCGCGGCGTCGGACGGCGCGACGGCGACGCCCGCGACGGCCCAGCAGGGCCGCACCGAGGCACCCTATCGGGTCGTTAACCTTCCGCTGGGCGGGAGTTCAGCGACTCCACCATCGGCGGCAACGTCAGGTTTCGGGGCCGGCCACCCGGGTCGTCGAAGGTGGCGGACGTGGTCAATGAGCCGACGCACGCACCGCTGCTGAGCATCGTCGTGCCCGTGTACGGCGTCGAGGCGTACCTGTACCAGTGCCTCGAGTCGATTCGGGCCGACGTCCCGGCGGGCGAGTCGGCCGCGGTCGAGCTGATCGCCGTCGACGACGCGTCCCCGGACGGCTGCGGCGACATGCTCCGCTCGTACGCGGCGGGCCGCGACGGCGTCCGCGTCGTGCACCTGAGCAGCAACGTGGGTCTGGGGCTGGCCCGCAACGCCGGGCTAGACGTGGCCACCGGCCGGTACGTCTGGTTCGTCGACAGCGACGACTGGTTGCCACCGGGCACGATCGCGGCGGTGCTGGACCGGCTGCGCCAGCACCAGCCCGACGTGCTGATGCTGGACCACCTGCGGGTGCACGAGGACGGCCGACGCGAGGTCGACGCGAGCAGTCACCTGCTGCGCGGCATCTCCGGCGTGACCCGCCTCGCCGACCAGCCGCAGCTGCTGCGGGTGCAGCACACCGCCTGGAACAAGGTGGTGCGCCGGGACTTCATGGACGAGCTGGACCTGCGCTTCTTTCCCGGCTGGTACGAGGACATCCCGTTCAGCCACCCGCTGCTGATCGGGGCCGAGAAGGTCTCGGTGCTGGACCGGGTCTGCTACCTGTACCGGCAGGGTCGGCAGGGAGCGATCACCTCCACCCGCAGCGGCCGGCACTTCGACGCCTTCACCCAGTACGAGCGGCTGATGGACTGGGTGGCGCGCCGGCACCCGGACGAGCGGTTGCAGGCCGAGCTGTTCGAGCTGATGATCAGCCACTACCTGGTGGTGGTGGGCAACGACGGGCGGCTGCACCCACACCTGCGGCGGGACTTCTTCCACCGCGCCGCCGCGCACTACCGTCGGTACCTGCCGGCCGGCGGCTACCCGCTGCCGCCGGGCGTGACCGGGCTGAAGCACCGCCTCGTCGGGCGGGGTGACTGGCTGGCGTACTCGGCGCTGCGCCAGGCCCACCGGGTCGCTGGCCGGCTGCGTCGGCCTGGCACGGTGGGCGGCGTCGACACCGGTTCACTCGCCGCCGACGAGGACCCCGGCCGAGCGGGGGCCGCCACGACGGTGCGCGACGGTGGGCTCGCGCCCGAGCGGCGCGACGCGCTGACCGGTGGCCGCCTGCCGTGATCGACCCCGACGCACACCACGCCGGGGGCCGGGTCGGCTCCCGGCGCCCTGGTTTTCCAGGTTGTCCGCCCGCCGGGCGGACGACGACAGCACCACCGCACTCCGGTGCGGACGTACCTGAGCAGAGGTCGGAATGACGGCGACAATCAAGATCGGACCGCACGCGGTCGGTGCCGGCGAGCGACCGTTCGTGGTCGCCGAGATGTCCGGAAACCACAACGGCGATCTGTCCCGGGCGCTGGCCATCGTCGACGCGGTGGCCGAGAGCGGCGCGCACGCGCTCAAGCTCCAGACGTACCGGCCCGACACGATCACCATCGACGTCGACACCCCGGCCTTCCGGATCTCCAGCGGGCACGAGCTGTGGGGCGGGGAGAACCTGTACCGCCTCTACGAGCGCGCGCACACCCCGTACGAGTGGCACGCCCCGATCTTCGAGCGGGCCCGCGAGCGTGGCCTGACCGTCTTCTCGTCGCCGTTCGACGCGACCGCCGTGGAGCTGCTGGAGTCGCTGGACGCGCCCGCGTACAAGATCGCCTCGTCGGAGCTGGTCGACCTGCCGCTGATCCGCCTGGTGGCCAGCACCGGCAAGCCGATGGTGATCTCCACCGGCATGGCGACGGTTGCCGAGATCGACGCCGCGGTACGCACCGCGCGCGACGGCGGCGCGGCGGGCATCGTGCTGCTGGCCTGCACCGCGTCCTACCCGGCGCCGCCGGCGGACAGCAACCTGCGCCGGCTGCCGGTGCTGGCCGGCGCGTTCGACGTGCCGGTCGGGCTCTCCGACCACACGCCCGGCATCGGGGTGGCGGTCGCCTCGGTGGCGCTCGGCGCCTGCTTCATCGAGAAGCACGTGACGCTGGACCGGGCCGACGGCGGCGTGGACTCGGACTTCTCGCTGAACCCGGCGGAGCTCACCGCCCTGGTCGCCGAGTCGGGACGCGCGTACGCGGCACTGGGCGGCACCGCGATCGGCCCGACCCCCGCCGAGCAGGAGGGGCTGCGGTTCCGCCGTTCCTTGTTCGTGGTCGCCGACGTTCGGGCCGGCGACCCGGTGACCGCGGACAATGTCCGCTCGATCCGCCCGGCCGGCGGGCTGGCCCCCGTGGAGATCGACCGGGTGCTCGGCCGCACGTTCGCCACCGACGTCCCGCGCGGCACTCCGCTGAGCTGGGACCTGATCTGACCCGTCCGGGCTGCCGGGCTGCCGGGCTTTCCGGACTGTGCCGGGACGGCCGCCCCACGCAGCAACCCGGTAGAGCAGTGCTGAACGCCTGTCGAGCTGCCCCAGAAATGGGGCGGCTCGACAGGCGTTCGGCCTACCGGCAAGGCAGGCGGCTGCCCCAGAAATAGGGCAGCTCGACAGGCGTTCGGCCTACCGACGACGCAGGCGGCTGCCCCAGAAACGGGGCAGCTCGACAGGGCACCCACCACACGAGGCGGCTACCGACCGGCGGCAGCTTCCCGCAGGTCCTGGTGCCGAGGTGGCAGGGCGGGAGCGAGCGCCGGGGCGGGGGCGAAGCCGACGGTGACGACCAGGTCGGCCATCGTGAGGGTCCGCCAGACCGCCGATCCGTCGGCCGGCGTGCCCAGGCCGTGACGCCGCCACCAGGCCGCGACCGGCACGTCGGTCAGCTTGCAGCAGCACTCGGCGCGAGTCCACCGCGCCCAGAAGTCCTGCACCCCGAACCGGCGGGCCAGGGCCGGCGGCACCGCGGCGTTCGCGCGCTCCGCGTCGATCGCCACCCGCCACCCGGGCGTCGGCGGGCCGTACCAGCCGACACACCGGCCGTCGTCGAGGTGGCTGCGGGTCACCGCGTCGGCCAGGTCGGCGGGGGCGCCGACGCGCAGGTGCCGCTCGGCGGCGGCGAGCAGCCCCGGCACCGGACGGGGCCGGAGCAGCCGGTCCAGGTCAGATGGAGGCGGCACCGTCCACCACGATGACCTGGCCGTTGATGTTGGTGTGCTCCCGCAGCAGCATCCGCACCACAGGTGTGACCTCCACCGGCTCGGTCAGGTGACCGGTCGGGGTGCGGCGCACGATCTGGTCGAGCTGGGTCGGGCCGAGCACGGCGGACATCTCCGAGGCGAAGAAACCGGGCGCGACCGAGTTGACCAGCATCCGCCCGCCCAACTCCCGGGCCAGGGAACGGGTGGCGGCGTCCATGCCGCCCTTGGTGGCCGAGTACGCGACGAGGCCCGGGAAGCCGCGCTGCCCGCAGATCGAGGTGATGTTGACGATCCGCCCGCGCAAACCCTTGGCGAGCATCCGGCGGATCACCAACCGGGTCAGTTGCAGCGGGGCGGTCAGGTTGGTCTCGATGATCCGGGCGATGTCGTCGCTGGAGGTGTGCGCGTGCAGCGAGTCCTGCCCCATCGCGGCGTTGTTGACGATGCCGTCGATCGGGCCGAGGCGCTGCTCGACCTCACGGACGAAGCTCTGCGCGGCGCGCAGGTCGGTGACGTCCACCGAGCCGACGTGCACCCGGTCGGGGTGTTCGGCGGCAAGCTTCTCCAGCTCCGGGGTGATGGTCCGGGCGAACGCGGCCACCCGTACGCCCGCGTCGAGCAGGTCGGTGACGATGGCCAGGCCCAGCCCACGGGAACCGCCGGAGACGAGGACCACGGAGCTGGGCGGGACGAGCTGGGTGTCGACGGGCTCAGACATCGCTCTTCAGGGTCTCCTTGACGGGAATGTCGGTCAGGACGCGGATGCGACGTGGCACCGCGTGCTCGGGAAGCCGGTCTGCGCACCAGCGGACCAACGCGGCCTCGTCGGGCACACCGGTGTCGGCGGGCGCCGGCCCGGACGGGTCGGCGGGGGTGAGGACCACCTCGGCGACCACCATCCGCCCGAGCACCGGGGCACGGCGCCCGGTCACCCGGGCCCAGGCCACCGCCGGATGCCCGGCCAGCACGCCGCGAACCACGCCGGCGGACACCTTGCTGCCGCCCACGTTGATCTCGTCGGAGTCCAGTCGACCGGTGATCAGCACCCGGCCGTCGAGCACCTGCACCCGGTCCCCGGTGCGGATCGGACCGGCCAGACCGACACCGTGGTACGGCGACGTGACCACCAACTCGTCATCCCGGACGGAGAGCGTCGGCCGGCCCGGGGTCTCCCGGTCCAGCCAGTCGACCGGGAACCCGGCCCGTCCGTCATGCACCACGATGGACGCCCCCACCTCGGAGGACGCGTAGATCCAGGAGATCCGGGCCGTCGGGAAGACCTCCCGCAGCTGGTCCAGGATCGCCTGGTCCACCGGCTCTCCGCCAAGGGTGATCTGGCGCAGCGGCACCCGGGCCAGCGCGTCCGCGTCGCGGTAGAGGCTGCGGCGCCAGAAGGTCGGGGTGCCGGAGGCCGCATCGACGCCGTGCGCCGCCGCGACGGTCGGCCAGTCGTCCAACTCGTCGGGCTCGACCACCACGAGATGCTGACCGGGCTGGGTCAGCGACAGGGTCACCACCTGCCACCAGGCGTACGTGCCGGGGGCGTACGGGCACAGCCAGGTCCGGTCGGGCTGGTCGGCCCGCACCGTGGTCAGCGTGTCGAGGGTGTGTCCGACCCGCTTCGGACGCCCGGTCGAGCCCGAGGTCAGCAGCCAGAGCCGACCGGGCTCGCCGGCGCGCGGCCGGGCCGGGGCGTCGGGGTGCACGCCGTCGTCGTCGAGGACGCTGACGGTGAACCCGGCCTCCAGCAGCTCCGTACGCATCGCCGCGTCGACCCGACTCGCGGTGCTGAGCAACAGTTCGGTGCCGTGCGCGGCGTGCTGCCGCGCGGCGGTGAGCGCGTGCAACGCGGAGTGGGCAAGCACGGCCGCCGGATCGGGCAGGTCAGGCGTTGGCAGCGAGCGCCAGGTCAGCGCGGCGCCACCGACGACGAGGCGGTTGTCCACACCGGCCGGCTCCGGGTGCGCGGCGGCCCGGTCGCGCGACGTCGCGACGGTCACTGGTGCTGAAGCTCGACGAGGAAGTCGAGCACGTCCCCGACGGTGGCGATGCGACGCAGGCCGGGGGCGTCGAAGTTGAGCTCCTCCCCCGTCTCGTCCTCCACCCGCAGGGCCAACTCGGAGAAGTCGAGCGACCGGAAGCCGATCTCCCGCAACTGCGCCGCGTCGTCCGCGGGCAGCTCCTTGTCCTGGTTCTTGAGCACCTGAGCCATGAGGTCGCGGATCTGCGCGCGACTCAATTCGTTCATGCGCCGCAGTCTACAACCCACGGAATGGATATCTGATTTCCCGGTGGGCCCGGGTAAGGTGCCCAGACCCGACGAGTTCAGCTAGGAAAGCGAGACGCAGGTGCTGCGCGAAGCGACGGCGGACGACGTTCATCTGATGTTGTCCTGGCGTAATCAGGAAACCAATCGACAGGTCAGCAAGACCAGTCACGAGATCACCAAGGAGGAGCACACCCGGTGGTGGTCGGCGGTCCGCGACGACCCGTCCCGGCGGGTGCTGATGTACGTCCGCGACGACCTGCCCTGCGGTGTGGTCACCTTCTTCGACCTGCGCCTGGACGGACCCCGCACCGGCGCGTGGGGCTTCTATCTGGACGCCGACGGGCTGGACCTGCGGGGCGAGACGCTGCCCGCCTGGCTGGGGGTCATGCGGGAGGCCGTCGAGTACGCCTTCGACGGGCTGCACCTGGACCGACTCGACGGCGAAGTGCTCGGCCACAATACCGTCGTACGGCAGATGAACCGGCGTTTCCGATTCGTCGAGGGCACCCCGAGACAGGAGCTGTCCGACGGTCGGGAAATCACCGTCATCCCGATTTCCCTGGCTCGGGCGGACCGCCGTCAGCGCTGATTGTCGGGCACTTCTCCGCAATGGACGTAAACCATTAACCGGCCATGCCCCCGGTGGACATCCGCCGTTCACGAATAGCGGCGTCCACCGGAGCGGGGCGGGTCAGATCCGCCGCCACGCCGCCCAGTGCTGCGCCTGGTTGCCGCCGAGCCGGACGAAGCCGTACGCCGCGCCGTCCCAGTCGTCGGCCTGCCCGGGTGCCCACCGCACGAAGACCACCTGCGCCGCGGCCGGCGGCTGCCCGTCGCCGAACCACCGGACGTCGGTCCAGGTCACCTGGTGACTGAGGTTGAACCGGAGGATGTACGGCACGCCGGTCGAGGCCCACACCCGCTCGCCGGGGCGTACGCCGACGTCGGCCACCTGAGGCGTCGGCGTGGCGCTCGCGACGAACGGCCGCACGATCCGTTGCTCGATCACCTGCATCGTGACGAGGTTGACCACCACGAGGGCACCGAGGATCGGCAGCCGCAGCCGGGGCAGCAACGCGGCGCCGACGAGCAGGAGACAGCCGGCGACGCCGACCAGCGTCCCGGTCACCGGCCGCAGTTCCCGCCACCCCCCGGTCAACACCATCAACTCCGGCGCGCTGAACCCGCCGTAGCGCAGCGAGTGCCCCTGAGCGGCCACGTACGCGAGCCGGACGGCGATGACCGTGCCGCCGACGACCAGCAGGGCCACCGCGACGGCCGCCCGCCGCACCACCACCCGGCGGCCGGCGGTGAACAGCACCCCCAGCCCGACCAGCAGCCAGAACGGCGCCAGCATCTGCACGTAGCGGCCGTAGATCGCGTCCAGCGGCTTGCCGGTGATGCCGGCCAGGATCACCGACGAGCCGCCGGCGACTCCGACGGTCACCACCAGCGCCACGCCCAGCGTCCAGCGGGCAGGGTCGCCGTGGCGTGGGCGCCACAGCTCGCGGACGGCGGCGGCCCAGGCCACCCCCGCCAACCCGAAGGTGATCACTACGAGGTACCAGAGCTGGGTGGTGACGGCAGCGCCGGCACGGACCACACCCTGGACGGAGGCGACCGCCTCGATCGTGCTGCCGCCGGGGGTGTTGCCCAGCAGGTACACCCTGCTGCCGAGGTACCGGATGGCGGCCTCGTTGACGAGTGCCATCGCGAGCACCGGCAGCAGCGCCGCGAGCACCACGGGCGGGTTGATCCGGCGGCGGACGAACAGCAGCAGGACCAACCCGGCGTGCACCGCCACGATCACCAGGCCGCGGGAGTGCAGCAGGTGGAAGCCGCCGACGAGCAGGCCGACGGTGGCCGCGGCGAGCGCACCGGGCCGGGTGATCCAGCGGTGCACGGCGAGCAGCCAGGCGACCACCAGCGGCGCCATCACCGCGTCGATCATGGCGACGCCCGCGTAGAAGACGGTGGCCGGCAGGGTCGCCGCCACGACCGCGCCGAGCAGCGCGTACGACCGACGCAACGTGAACAGCCGGCGCCCCAGCAGGTACGCCAGCGGCAGCAGCGCCGAGTTGACCATCGCGTTGATCAGCTGGACGATCCGGTAGCTGTCGCCGAAGTCCCGGTCCCCGAGGAACGCCGGCGAGATCAGCATCGGGTAGCCGACCCGGCGCAACAGCTCGTTCTCGCTGCTGAAGCCGCCCGGCCCGCCGGCCAGCGCGCGGGCGGTGTTGAGGTAGCTGTCCTCGTCGGTGTGCGCGATCGGCAGCACGATGTGCCGGGACAACCACATCCGCCAGGCCACACCGAGCACCCAGCCGACGACCAGCAGCAACGGCACCAGCCAACGCCGGGCGGGCGCGCCGCTCGACGTCCCGGCCACCACCACCGGCCGGTCGATCACGTCACTACCGGGTGCCATCAACGCCTCCAGAGTTGCCTGCCGACCGGGCCCGCGCGGATCCGACGGGCCCGTCGGCCCACGTGTGTGACGGTCGGGGCGGCCCGCTCGCGCCGAGCTGGTGGGATGTCGGGCGAACGCGGAAGCCGGCTGCGCGTAGGGCCGCCGGGTCGTTCGCGCGGTCACTGTAGCGGCCCGATCCGGCCAGGTCAGCCCACATCCCGTTCGGTCGGAAGTGTTCGCCTACCCGGTGCCCGGCATTCACGGGAGCAGAGGTTGTGGTTCACCCGCGAGCGCCGAGGAGTTAACCCGCCATGGCTAGCGTGTCACCCCGGTCGGCCGGCCCAGGGCCGCTCGTTCATCCACGAACACGGGAGCACCACATTGAGTGAGTTGAATGGATCGTCCATTCTGATCACCGGAGGAACTGGTTCCTTCGGCAGGACGTTCCTCCGGCACATCCTCAACGAGGCCGACCCCGCCCGAGTGGTGGTGTTCTCCCGTGACGAACTCAAGCAGTACGAGTTGCGCCAGCAACTCGGCGACGACCCGCGGCTGCGGTGGTTCATCGGCGACATCCGAGACCGGCACCGCCTGACCCGGGCCATGCACGGCGTGGACCACGTGGTGCACGCCGCCGCCCTCAAGCAGGTGGACACCGCGGAGTACAACCCCTCGGAGTACATCGCCACCAACATCACCGGCTCGCAGCACGTCGTCGACGCGGCGATCGAGGCCGGCGTCAAGAAGGTCATCGCGCTCTCCACCGACAAGGCGTCCAGCCCGATCAACCTGTACGGCGCGACGAAGCTGGTCGGCGACAAGTTGTTCGTCTCGGCCAACCACTACGCCGCCCAGCACCCCACCCGGTTCGCCGTGGTGCGCTACGGCAACGTGGTGGGCAGCCGCGGCTCGGTCGTTCCGCTGTTCCGCCGGCTCGCCGCCGAGGGCAAGAGCCTGCCGATCACCGACAAGCGGATGACCCGCTTCTGGATCACGCTCGACCAGGCCGTGCAGTTCGTCATGGACTCGTTCGACCAGATGCAGGGCGGCGAGCTGTTCGTGCCGCGGATCCCGAGCATGCGCATCCTCGACCTGGTCGAGGCCGTGGCCCCGGACGCCACCACCCACGAGATCGGGATCCGGCCGGGCGAGAAGCTGCACGAGGAGATGATCGCGCCCGACGACAGCCGGCGGACGCTGCGCGCCGACGGTCGGTTCATCGTCCAGCCGACCATCGCCACCTGGGGCTACCAGCCGCCGGTCGACTGCGACCCGGTGCCGGACGGCTTCGCCTACCAGTCGGACACCAACGACGAGTGGCTCACCGTCGAGCAGTTGCGCGACATGCTCGGCATCACCGCATGACGGGGATGCTCCCGTACGGCCGGCAGTCGATCAGCGAGGAGGACGTCGCGGCCGTCGCCGACGTGCTGCGCGGCGACTGGCTCACCACCGGGCCGCAGGTCGACGCCTTCGAGGCCGACCTCGCCCAGTGGACCGGCGGCGTCGGCGTCGCCGCCGTCTCCAACGGCACCGCTGCGCTGCACGTGGCGTACGCGGCGGCCGGGGTGGGACCGGGCGACGAGGTGGTCGTCCCGCCGATGACGTTCGTGGCGACCGCGAGCAGCGCGGTCGCCCTCGGCGCGAAGATCGTGTTCGCCGACGTCGACGACGAGACGTTCTGCCTCGACCCGGCGGCGGCCGCCGCCGCGGTCACCGCGCGGACGAAGGTCGTCGCCGCGGTCGACTACGCCGGTCACCCCGCCGACTACGACGCGCTGCGCAAGACGGTCGAGGGCACCGACGCGCTGCTGCTCGCCGACGCGGCGCACTCCATCGGCGGGACGTACCACGGTCGGCCGGTGGGTTCCCTCGCCGACCTGACCACCTTCTCGTTCTTCCCCACGAAGAACCTGACCACCGCCGAGGGCGGCGGCGTCGCGGCGCTGGACCCGGAGATCCTGAAGCGGGCCCGCCGGTTCCGTGGCGTCGGCGTGGTCCGCGAACGTGACGACCTGCGCTTCCCCGACGAGGGTGGCTGGCACCAGGAGGTGCACGAGTTCGGGCTGAACTACCGGCTGCCGGACGTGCTCTGCGCCCTGGGCCGCAGCCAACTGCGTCGGCTGGCCGAGTTCAAGGCGCGCCGGACCGCCCTGGTCGCCCGGTACGACGAGGCACTGGCCGACCTGGACGGCGTGCTGCTGCCGAACCGCCGGTCGTGGGCCGACCCGGCCTGGCACCTCTACCCGATCCGGGTGCTCGACGGGCGTCGCCGCGAGGTGTACGACCGGATGCGGGCCGCCGGCATCGGCGTGCAGGTCAACTACATCCCGGTGCACTGGCACCCGGCCTTCGCCGACCTGGGGTACCGGCGCGGGTCCTGCCCGGTGGCCGAGTCGTTCTACTCGCAACAGCTGTCGCTGCCGCTCTACCCGGGGCTCAGCGACGCCGACCAGGATCGCGTCATCGACGCGCTGACCGCGGCGGTGCGGGTCGGCGCGGTGCGTTCCGCCGCCTGATGGGGACCTGATGCACCACGCCAACCACTTCTACGGCCACGCGCACGTGCTGGCCCGCTACGCCGGCCTCGGCGACCGGCACCCACCGCGGATCAACGGGTACGTGCAGCACGGCTGGAACATCGGCGACGGGCTGGCGCCCGGCCACCCGTACGCCGAGCGCACACCCAGCCTGCTCTGGTCGGAACAGACCCGCCGCCGGGCCTGGTCGGTGGGCCGACGCAACGTGGTCGTCATCGGCGCGCCGTTCGTCTACCTGCTGGCCATGCGACCCGAGGAACCGCCGGCCGAGGAGCGGGAGGGCACCATCTGGTACCCGTTCCACGGCTGGGAGGGCCAACACGTCAAGGGCGACCACCGGAAACTGATCGCCCTCATCCAGGACACCGAGCCCGGCCCGGTCACCGTCTGCCTCTACTGGCACGAGTACCGGATGCGCAACGTGCGCCGGCTCTACGAGCGTGCCGGGTTCCGGGTGATCTGCCACGGCTACCGGGGGCACTGGTGGAAGGACACCGACCCGGAGTTCCTCGACCGGCAGCTCACCGAGCTGCGCCGCCACCGCCGGGTAGCATCCAACCGGTTGACCAGCGCGATCTTCTACGGGATCGCGGCGGGGTGCGAGCCGGCCGTCTACGGCGACCCGATGATCCTGTCCAACGAGGACCCGACCTTCGGCGGCACCGCGCGGATCCGCCGGCAGTGGCCGCAGCTGCACGGCACCACTGTCGACCTGCCCACCGCGGTGGAGACCGCCCGCGCCGAGCTGGGCACCGACCACCGCTGCACACCGGCTGAGCTGCGCGAGCTGCTCGGTTGGGCGAACCTCCCGGAAGAAGAAGAGGACGACAGTGACGACTGAGACGGCACCCGCCGACCGGATCACCCTGCCGGGCGGCGAGATGCTGGCCTGGTCGGACCTGCCGCAGGAACGGTTGGCCGACGGTGGGCCCCTCGCCGCGCTGGCCGCCCGGCTGGTGCCGCGCGGCGCCCGGGTCCTGGTGGCCGGTCCACACGACCCGGCGCTGCTCGACCAGCTCGCCCATGCCGAGGTGACCTGCCTGCTGCGCAGCCACCCGGACGCGGTGGCGCTGGCGCACCGGGCCGCCCGGCTGGTGGTGGGCAGCCCGGCCGGGCTGCCCGACGACGAGACGTACGACGTGGTGATCGCCGCCGCCGGGCTGGACCCGGTGGAGTCGGTGGAGGGCACCCGGCTCGGCTGGGACGGTGTGCTGGCGCGACTCGTCGCGGCGGTACGACCGGGTGGCGCGTTGCTGGTGCGCCTGGACAACCCGCTCGGCCTGAACCGGCTGGTCGACACCACCCCCTGGTACGCGCTGCGGGACGACTCCGCCTGGGTGATCGGCGGCGTGCTGGACCGCGCCCACCCGGCCAACCGGGACCAGCTGCGCGAGCGGCTCGGCGCGGCGGGGCTGCAACCGGTCGCCTGCTGGGCCGCGTACCCCGATGTCAGCACCCCGACGGCGCTGCTCGACGCCGATCACCTCGACCGGGACGCGGGCTCCGGCCTGTTCGACGCGGTGCTGCACGGCGCCTGCGCCGGCGGTTTCACCAGCGCCACAGTGCTCCAGGACCCGGCCCGGCTGGCGGTGGACGCGCTGCACGCCGGGCGGGCCGCCGACCTCGCGCCCGGCTGGTTGACGCTGGCTCGCCGGCCCGCCGACCCCACGGACCCGACCACGCCGACCGCCGACGGGGACCTGCCGGTGGCTCTGGTGCAGACCGGACGTCCCGGGATCGGCGTACAGGAGGTGCTGCACGGCCCCTCCGGTTGGCGTTGGGGGCTCGCCCCGACCGCCGGGGCGAAGACACCGGCCGCCGCGCCGTTCGCCAGCCGCGAGGCCGCCTACCGGGACGCGGACGCGCTTTCCGGGCCGGTGCCGTCCGGCCGGCTGCTGCGTACCCTGCTGCTCGACGCGGCCCTGCGCCGCGACCTGGCGACGCTACGCGCGCTGCTGCACGGGTACGCGGGTTGGCTCGCCGACCAGGCCGACACCGACGGCCGGATCGCGGGCGCGGCGGCGCTGGCCGGCACCGACAACGTGGTGGTCGACGGCGAGCGGTACGCGGTGCTCGACCCGAGCTGGCGGGCCACCGCCGCGCTGCCCGCCGACGTGGTGCTCGCCCGTGGACTGTGGCGCTTCGCGGCGAGCCTGCTCACCGGCGGGTACGCCCACCCGTGGTCGTCCACCCTCGACGTCGCGGGCCTGACCGTGGTGCTCGGCGGCCTGGCCGGCCACGACCTCGACCGCGCGACCGTCGGCGAGGCGGTGGAGGCCGAGGCGGCCATCGCCGCCGCACTGCACGGGTTGGACGCCGACGGCAGGAGCGACCTCGCTGCCGAGCTGCGCGCCGTCGCGCCGACCGACCCGCCGGTCGGTGGGCACAGCTACCAGCAGCTGCGCGAGGCGTGGCTGCGCCAGCGCGAGGAACTCACCCGGCTGGCCGCGCTGACCGCGTGGACCGAGGAGCTACTCACCTCGCGGGAACGGGCGCTGCGGCGGGCCGAGACCACGATCAACCTGCTCAGCGGGTCGATCAGCTACCGGGTGGGCCGGCTCGCCATCACCCCGGCCCGGCTGGCCAAGCGCGGTGCCCGCGCCGCGAAACGCCGGGCCACCGCGGCGCTCGCCAACAAACAGGAGGAGCAGCAGTGACCGGCGTACCGGTGCCCCCACTCTTCCCCGCGCCCGACCCGGGGCCACGGATCGTCGGCATCGTGCAGGCCCGCATGGGGTCGTCCCGGCTGCCCGGCAAGGTGCTCCGCCCGCTCGCCGGACGTTCCGTGCTGGGCCGGGTGGTACGCGCCGCCCGGGACAGCGGCGTCCTCGCCGACCTGGTGGTCGCCACCAGCACCGACGCGGTCGACGACGCGGTGGTCACCGAGTGCGAACGGCTGGACGTGCCGTGCCACCGCGGGCCCGTCGACGACGTGCTGGACCGGTTCGTGGGCGCCCTGGCGGCGCACCCGGGCGACGCCGTCATGCGGTTCACCGCCGACTGCCCGCTGCTCGACCCGGAGATCATCACCCTGGTCGCGTCGGTGTACCGGGCCGTCCCCGGACTGGACTACGCCAGCACGTCGATCGCCCGGACCCTGCCCCGCGGACTGGACGTCGAGATCATCCGGGCGGAGACGCTCCGCACCCTGGGCCGGCTCGCCACCGACCACCACCGGGTGCACGTGACCTCGTACGCGTACACCCACCCGGAGCTGTTCCGGGTGCTCGGTGTGACGCTCACCCCGGACCGGTCCGCGCTGCGACTGACCCTCGACACCGAACAGGACTGGGCCCTGGTCAGCGCGATCATCGACCACTTCGGTGACGTCAGCGTGCCGATCGCCAAGCTCACCGACTGGCTGGAGGGTCAGCCCCGGCTGCGCGCGCTCAACGCCGACGTACGACAGAAGCAGCTGGAGGAGTCCTGAGCACCCTGCGGGTCGGGTTGCGCTGCGACGCCGGGCCACGGCGGGGCGTCGGCCATCTCGTCCGCTGCCTGGCGCTCGCCGAGGAGTTCCTCGCCCGGGGCGCCGACGTGGCCGTGTTCGGCACCGTCGAACGGCTCGACTGGGCCACCGCCGAGCTGGCCGCGCGGGGCATCCCCCTGCTCCCCGGCCCGGACTCGGCGTCCGAGCTGGTCGAGGCAGCCCGCCGACACGAGCTGGACGTGCTGGTCCTCGACTCCTACGAACTGGACCCGGCCGGGGCGGGTGCCCTGCGCGCCGCCGGCGTGTACACCCTCGCCATCATCGACGGGGACAGCCGGGGCCAGGTCGCGGACCTCTACCTCGACCAGAACTTCGGAGCCGAGCTGCCGGCGCCGGGATCATCCCCAGCCGAGCTGCCGGGGCAGGATGCCCCAGCCGAGCTGCCAGGACTGGATGCCCCAGCCGAGCTGCCCGGCCGGATGCTCGCCGGCAGCGGGTACGCCCTGCTGCGCGACACCGTGATCAAGGCCCGGCCGCCGGTCCCCCCGCCCGCCACGGCGGTCAGCCGTCCCCGGGTGTTGGCCTTCTTCGGCGGCACCGACGCGGTCGGCGCGGCCCCGGTCCTGACCCGGGTGCTGGTGGCCACCGGTCACCCGATGGATCTCACGGTCATCGTCGGCCGACCCGAGATCGAGGCCGAGGTCGAGGACGTCACCCCCGGACGGGGGCAGCTCATCCGACCGGTCCCGCCCACCACCTCGCTACCGGCCCTGATCACCGAAGCCGACCTGGTGGTCAGCGCCGCCGGCACGTCCACCTGGGAACTCTGCTGCCTCGGCGCACCCAGCGCACTGGTCTGCGTGGTCGACAACCAACGAGAGTCGTACACCCGGGTGGTGCGGCACGGCCTGGCCGCCGGCCTCGGCGAGTTGCCGGAGCTGACCGCCGCCGGGGTGGCCGGACGAGCCGCCCGCGCGACGGCGGCGCGAACCCTGCACGGGTTGCTCAGCTCACCGCAGCGACGGGCGAAGCTCGCCGCGCGCGCCTGGTCCACCGTTGACGGGCAGGGCCGGGCACGGGTCGTGGACGCGGTGTTCGACGCCGTTCGCACCACCGCCGTCGCCGGCTGACCCGATCCCGGCGAGCCGGAGCGGGCCGACGCGGTCCACGGCTAGCACGGGTGTACGAAAGTGCTGCTAGGGTGGCTGTATGACGCAGGCCGCCTACCAGCCGTCGATGCTCGACCTGGCCGACGCCGGGCCGGCCCTGGGGCCGCTGCCCGGACAGATCCGCCGGCACCACCTCAGCCGGGGCGCCTGGGTCGACCACCTTCCCGGCTGGGTGCGCGGCTCCGACGCGGTCCTCGACACCCTGCTCACCGAGGTGCCCTGGCGCGCCGAACGACGCACCATGTATGACACCGAGGTCGACGTGCCCCGCCTGCTCTGCTGGTACGACGGCGAGAGGCAGCTCCCCCACCCCGTGCTCGCCGCCGCGCGGGCCGCGCTGACCGAGCACTACGCGCCCGAGCTGGGCGAGCCCTTCGTCACCGCCGGCATGTGCCTCTACCGCTCCGGGCGCGACAGCGTGGCCTGGCACGGTGACACCATCGGCCGATCCGCGCACACCGACACCATCGTCGCGATCGTCTCCTTCGGAGCACCCCGACCGCTGCTGCTGCGCCCCCGCGGTGGTGGTGAGAGTCTGCGTTTCCCGGTCGGCCACGGCGACCTGATCGTCATGGGCGGCTCCTGCCAACGCACCTGGGAACACGCCATCCCCAAGACCACCCGCCCGGTCGGCCCCCGGGTGAGCGTCCAGTTCCGCCCGCACAACGTCGCCTGATCCGGGGCCCAGAGGGGCCCGGCCAGTTTGTAGAGGACCAGGGAGCCGGCTACCGCGACGGTCAGGCTGTGGCCATGGCCGACCGTGGGAGTCTCCACCGCCGCGTCGAGAGGGTCGAGCGCCTCGGGGGGACCGTGCACGTCGGGTGTGCCCGAGGACAGCGTAGGTCGGCTGGTCAGTCGCGTTCGATGAGGTGGCCCACCACCGTTGGGCCCAGCATCACCGCGAAGCCACTGCCGTCGCGACGGGGATCGGCCGCGGGCAGCTCCACCGGGTCGCCGGTCGCGGTCGCGCCGACGGGTCGCGGGCCCACCCAGGCGACGGCCACGTCCGTCTCACCCTTGAGGAAGCGGTGGGCGCGCACACCGCCGGTCGCCCGGCCCTTCGCCGGGTACGCCTTGAACGGCGTCACCTTGACCGTCGCCCCGGTGGAGGTGACCACCATCGGCTCGCCATGCCCCGGGTCGTCGGTGCGTACCGCGCCGAAGAACGCCACCCGCGCGCCGGCCGGCAGGTTGATGCCGGCCATCCCACCGCCCTTGAGGCCCTGCGGACGGACCAGGGCGGCGGGGAAGCGCAGCAGCGACGCCTCCGAGGTGACGAAGGTCAGCGTCTCGGTGCCGTCGGTCAGCCAGGTCGCGCCGACCACCTCGTCCCCGTCGCGCAGACCGATCACCTCGAACTCGTCGGAGCGCACCGGCCACTCCGGAGCGCAGACCTTCACCGCACCCTGCCGGGTGCCCAGCGCCAACCCCGGTGAGCCCTCCGCCTGCCCGCCGAGCGGGGCCAGGCCGACGACCGTCTCCCCGGCTGCCAGCGGCACCAGCTCGGCCGCGGACATGCCACCCCGCAGCGACACCGTGCCCGCCTGCTCGGGCAACACCGGCAGTGGCAGGACGTCGACCTTGAACGCCCGACCGGCGCTGGTCAACAGCAGCACCCGACCACGGGCGGTGGAGTGCACGATGGCGCGTACCGTGTCGTGCTTGACCCGACCGTTGCGGCGGCGCCCCTCGGCGCTCTCCTCCGACTCGGCCGCGGTCCGGGCGACCAGCCCGGTCGCGGAGAGGATCACCTGGCACGGGTCGTCGGCGACCTCCAGCGGGCCGGCCGGCGCGGACGCGGCCAGCACCTCCTTCAGGTCACCGTCGACCAGCGTCGTCCGACGTTCGGTGCCGAACTGCTTGACCACGGCCGCCAACTCGTCGGACACCAGCTTCTTGAGCACCCGCTCGTCGTCGAGGATCGCGCTCAACTCGGCGATCTCGGCGCGCAGCCGCTCCTGCTCGGCCTCCAGCTCGATCCGGTCGAACTTGGTCAGCCGGCGCAACGGAGTGTCCAGGATGTACGTGGCCTGGATGTCGGAGAGGCCGAACCGGCTCATCAGCCCGTCCTTCGCGGCCTGCGCGTCGTCGCTGCCCCGGATCAGCCGGACCACCTCGTCGATGTCCAGCAGCGCGATCAGCAGACCGTCGACCAGGTGCAGCCGCTCCTGCCGCTTGCGCCGACGGTACGAGGTGCGCCGGGTGACCACCTCGTACCGGTGGGCCAGGAAGACCTCCAGCAGCGCCTTCAACCCGAGCGTGCGCGGCTGCCCGTCGACCAGGACCAGGTTGTTGACACCGAACGACTGCTCCAGCGGAGTCAGCCGGTAGAGGTCGGCGAGCAGCGCCTGCGGGTTGACCCCGACCTTGCACTCCACGACGAGCCGGGTGCCGCTCTCCCGGTCGGTGAGGTCCTTGACGTCGGCGATGCCGGTCAACCGCTTGGTCTTGGTGACCTCGTTGGTGATCGCCGCGATGACCTTCTCCGCGCCGACGCCGTAGGGCAGCTCGACCACGGTGATCGCCTGACGACCCCGGCTGCCCTCGATCGGGCCGATCTCCACCTTGCCGCGCATCCGCACCACACCACGCCCGGTCTCGTACGCCCTGCGCACCTCGTCCAGGCCGAGCAGCACGCCGCCGGTGGGCAGGTCGGGGCCGGGGACGTACTCCATGAGTTTGTCCAGGGTGGCGTCCGGGTGGTTGATCAGCCAGCGGGCCGCGGAGACGACCTCGGCCAGGTTGTGTGGGATCATGTTGGTGGCCATCCCGACCGCGATCCCGGACGCGCCGTTGACCAGCAGGTTGGGGAAGGCTGCCGGCAGCACTGTCGGCTGGGTCAGCGACCCGTCGTAGTTGGGTTCGACGTCGACGGTGTCCTCGCCCAGCTCACCGACGAGCAGCATGGCCTCGCGGGACATCCGTGCCTCGGTGTAGCGCGAGGCGGCCGGGCCGTCGTCGGGGCTGCCGAAGTTGCCGTGCCCGTCGATGAGCGGCACGTTGAGGGAGAAGTCCTGGGCGAGGCGGACCATGGCGTCGTAGATCGCCGTGTCGCCGTGCGGGTGGTACTTACCCATCGTATCCCCGACAATTCGGGCGGACTTCACGTGCCCACGGTCGGGGCGGTAGCCCTGCTCGTACATCGACCAGAGGATGCGCCGGTGCACGGGCTTGAGGCCGTCGCGGGCGTCGGGCAGGGCACGGGAGTGGATGACCGAGAACGCGTACTCCAGGTAGGAGTCGGAGACCTCGGTGACCAGCGGGTTGTCGAAGACCCGCGCGCCGGCCTGGTCGAACGACGAGAGGTCGACCTTGTTTTCCTTACGGCGTGCCATGACTCAGCTCTCCACTCGCACAAGACAGGTGATCATGCGTCGATCGCGTCCCGGTCGACCCGGTCGGCGGAGTCGATGAGCCAGTTGCGGCGCGGCTCGACCTTCTCGCCCATCAGCAGTTCCAGGATGCGTTCGGCGGCGTCGACGTCGTCGAGGGTGATCCGGCGGACGGCACGGGTGGCCGGGTTCATCGTGGTGTCCCACAACTCGTCGGCGTCCATCTCACCGAGACCCTTGAACCGTGGGATGGGCGTGACGATCTGCTTGCCGGCCTTCTCCAGCTTGCGGACCGTCGTCTCCATCTCGGCCTGGGTGTAGGTGTAGACGGTCTGCGGGTTGCGCCCCTTGGTGGTGATCTTGTGCAGGGGCGGCATCGCGGCGTACAGCCGACCGGCCTCGATCAACGGTCGCATGTACCTGGCGAACAGGGTGATCAGCAGCGTGCGGATGTGGGCGCCGTCCACGTCGGCGTCAGCCATGATCAGCACACGGCCGTAGCGCAGCGCGGAGAGGTCGAAGGTGCGCCCCGAGCCGGCGCCGAGGACCTGCACGATGGCCGCGCACTCGGCATTGTCCAGAACCTGCTGGAGGTTGGCCTTCTGCACGTTGAGGATCTTGCCGCGGATCGGCAGCAGCGCCTGGTATTCCGAGGAACGGGCCATCCGGCTCGTGCCGAGGGCGCTGTCACCCTCGACGATGAACAGTTCGCTGCGGTCGATGCCGGTGGCCCGGCAGTCGACCAGCTTCGGCGGCATGGACGCGCCCTCCAGGGCGGTCTTGCGCCGGGCGGCGTCCTTCTGTTGCTTCTGGGTGAGCCGCACCCGGGCGGCGTCGACGATCTTCTGGAGGACGGTGCGCGCCTCGGCCTTGGTGCGCCGGTCCTCCAGCCAGGTCTTGACGTGCGCGTCGACCAGGGTCTGGAGGACCTTGGTGATGCCGGTGGTGGACAGCTCGTCCTTGGTCTGCGAGGTGAACTGCGGCTCGGGGATCCGCACGTGCACCACCGCCGTCATCCCCTCCAGGACGTCGTCCAGGGTGGGCGGCTCCTCCTTGGGCTTGAGGAGACCGCGGGTGTTGCGGATCGCGTCGGCGAGCGCGCGGACGAGGGCCCGCTCGAAGCCCTTGCGGTGGGTGCCGCCGTGCGCGTTGCGGATGGTGTTGGTGAAGCACTCCACGGTGCGCTCGTAACCGGTGCCCCACCGGAACGCCACCTCGACCTCGGCGCGGCGCTGCACGTTGGACTGCATGACGCCGTTGGCGTCGGCGGCGTTCTCCCGGTAGGTGCCCTCGCCGTTGACCAGCAGGATGCCGGAGACCGGCCGGTCGCCGGCCGGGGCGAGGAACTCCACCATGTCGCTGAGCCCGTTGGGATAGTGGAACCGCTCCTCGGCGGGCGCCTCACCGGTCAGGTCACGCAGCAAATAGGTCACGCCGGGGACCAGGAAGGCGGTGTTGCGCAGCTTCATCCGGACGGCGTCGACGTCGAGGGCGGCGCCGGTCTCGAAGTAGCGGGCGTCGTGCCACCAGCGGATCGAGGTGCCGGTGCGCTGGCTGCGCTTCATGGCGCCGGTCACCTGGAGCCCGGGGCCGGCGGTGAAGGGGGCGTCCGGCCCGTCGCCGTCGAAGATGCCCGGGACGCCGTGCCGGAAGGACATCGTGTGGATCTTGCCGGCTCGCCGGACGGTCACGTCGAAGCGGCGGGACAGCGCGTTGACAGCCGACGCGCCGACGCCGTGCAGACCGCCGGAGGTCTTGTAGCCGGAGCCGCCGAACTTGCCGCCCGCGTGCAGTCGGGTCAGCACCAGCTCGACGCCGGAGATGCCGGACTTGGCGTGCACGTCGGTGGGGATGCCCCGGCCGTCGTCGTCGACCTGCACCGAGCCGTCGGCGTGCAGGATCACCTCGACATGGGTGGCGTGACCGGCGACACCCTCGTCGGTGGAGTTGTCGAGGATCTCGTTGACGAGGTGACCCACGCCACGGCTGTCGGTGGAACCGATGTACATGCCGGGCCGCTTGCGGACAGCGTCCAGCCCCTCAAGGTGGGTGAGGTCATCGGCCCCGTACAGGGTGTCAGGCTCTGCGGTCAACTGGTCGTACTCCCCGGTCTCGGCGGTGTGCTGCCGCTCACCGGCGACATCAGCCGGCGTGGCGCGCCGCAGCGAGCCTAGCCCGAGGCTAGGACAACTCCCGGAGGCCCCGCACGACCCGCCGCGCGCGGCCCTCCGGACGTGAGCCAACGAACAGCCGGCGGGTGATCATGGGACCACGCAGAGACACCACCGCCGGTACGCTGCGCGTGATCGCGGCCGGTGCGCGCGGGATGCGCGCGGGTCCGGGTCGGGGAGATCAGGAGGCGGTCGAGGTGGACGGGACGACTCGCGACGCGCTGCGGCGCTCCCTCGGCACGCGGGCCCGGCGCTGGCTGCTGGTGGGCACCCTGCTGGCGGGGCTGCTGGCGGCCGTGGCGCTGGTCGCGGCGGCGGCTCCCGCCGACCGGACCTTCACCGAACTCTCGGGCACGGTCCAGAGCCTGATGTCGGTCACGACCCCGCTCTTCGGCATCCTGCTGGTACGCGACCTGCGCCGGGCACCCGTCCGCGTGCCGGTCCTGCCCACCGTGCTCGCGGTGGGGCTGCCGGCGGTCGTCATCGGCGTCGTCGGCGTGCTCATCTGCGCCGCGACACTCGCCCTCGCCCCGGCCGACGTCGCCGACGACCCGTGGCGGTTCGCCGGGACGGTCGCGGTGGGCAGTGTGCTGGTGCAGATCGTCGCCGGCCTGGTGGGCACCGGACTGGGCCTGTTGCTGCGCTCGGTGGTGGTGGCGTTCCTGGCCACCATCGTCCTGCCACTGGGGCTGTTCGCGCTGCTCGGCGCCGTGGACGCCCTCCGTCCGGCGCAGCCGTGGCTCACCCCGTTCGGCGGCGTGCGCAACCTGCTCTCCGGAGAGATGAGCGTGCTGCGGTGGGCGCAGTGGCTCTGCGTACTGCTGATCTGGGGTGTCGGTCTGAACGCCGTCGGCGCAGCCCTGCGCGACCGCCGCGGCGACCTGCCCTCCCGGTAGCGTCGCGCGGCGACGGGCGCCGACACGCGATCTCCGCGCGGTAGGGCGTGCTGCCTACGCGCGCGTGTCTTTCATCGAACGAAACTGTTACGGGCCATTGACGCCCGTCGCACAAGGGTGATGTGATCGCGCTCTCAGAGAATCTTTCATCTTTCGATGGATGGGGGCCCCATGCCCAGGTTCCGGCGTACCGCGCTCGCCGCGGGACTCACGATCGCCATGGCCGCGCTGTCGACCGCCGTCGCGCTGCCCGCACCCGCGTCCGCCGCGCTGCCCACCGCGGCGGTGGCGCTCGGAGACAGCTTCATCAGTGGCGAGGGCGCCGGGTCGTACACCCCGGTGGTCGATGTCAACGGCGTCAGCCAGGGCTTCCCGGGTTGGACGGCGGCGAACAACAACGCGTTCTTCTGCCACCGATCCGCGAACGCCTCGCTCAACCAGGCCAACCTGCCCGGCATCCAGAACCGGTTCAACCTGGCCTGCTCGGGCGGTCAGCCACACGACATCGCCAACGCCTCGCAGGCACGGGCGAACGGCCGGACCGTGGCCGCGCAGCTCGACCAACTGCGCGCCGTCGCGCAGACCCAGGACATCGACCTGGTGCTGGTCGGCCTGGGCTCCAACAACAGCTCGTTCACCTTCGGCAGCGTCGCGGAGAAGTGCGCGAACCGGTTCATCGCCGACGCCTGGACCGGTTGGTGGGAGTTCTGGGCGTACCTCAACGGGCCGGTCGAGCAGAAGCCGTGCAGTGACGCCGACCTGGCCACCGCCGCGCAGCTCAGCGCCGCCACCGCGGAGACCACCGCCGCCGTACGCCAGATCCTCACCACCCTCGACCAGGTGGACGCGGACGGGCAGCACCGGGTGGTGTTCCAGGACTACACGAACCCGCTGCCGCTGGACCTGAACCCGCAGTTCCACGAGGAGGACAGCCGGGACGACACCCGGGACAAGTTCCGGGACCTGGGCGCCGAGCGGTACGCGGCCGGCTGCCCGATCCACCGGGCCAGCCTGGCGCCGGGACACCGCTTCTCGCAGGGCCTGGGCGGCATCGTGAAGTCCACCAGGGACACGCTGGCCGCCGAGTTCCCGGCCGACGACCTGGTGTACCTGAACGTGCAGCAGGCATTCAACGGCGCCCGACTCTGCGAGCAGACGAGCAGCCCGAGCGGCGCGCTGGCCACCCCGATCCGGCTTCAGGACGGCGCGAACGGCACCTTCGTCACCAGCCTCGCCGGCAAGGACAAGATCGCCATCCAGCGGATCGCCAACACCTGCGTCAGCTACTTCCAGACCTGCCAGGAGTCGTGGCACCCGAACGCCACCGGGCACCAGGTGCTCGGCCAGTGCCTCAGTGGCGCGGCCTCGACCAGCGCCCGGTCGGTGGCCTGTGTGCGCGCCAGCAACGGGACGATCTCCGTCTCCTGACCGCAGCGCCCGTCGGAGGCCCCGCCGCCCGGCGGGGCCTCCGTCGTGTCCGACCGCCTGTGGCTACCGGCCGGTAACGTCAGGCCGTAGGCTGGGCCGGTGAACGGGGACCCGGAGTACGCGCAGGAGTACGTCGACGTCGACGGCGGTCGGCTGGGTGTGCAGGTCTATCCGGAGCCGGCTGGCACGACGGCCGCGCCGGTGGTGGTGATCTGGCCCGCGATGGGTGTTCGCGCCCGGTACTACCGGCCCTTCGCCGCCGCGCTGCGCGCCGCCGGGCTGGCCGTGGTCGTGGTCGACCTGCGTGGCACCGGGGCGAGCACGCCCGCGCCGAGTCGGGTCGACCGGCACGGGTACGCCGAGCTGGCCGACGATGTCGGTGCCGTGCTGGCCGCCCTCAAGCCACGGCTGGACGGGCGCACCCGGCTGCTGCTCGGGCACTCGCTCGGCGGGCACGCCGCGCTGCTGCACCTCGCCCTGCACGGCGACGCCGAGGTGGACGGGTTGGCGCTGATCGCGGTCGGCATCCCGTACTGGCGCAGCTATCCGGGCCGGCGTGGTCTCGGCGTGCTGCCGTACACCCAGGGAATCGCCGCGACCGCGAGGCTGCTCGGGGTCTGGCCCGGCTGGGGCTTCGGCGGTCGGCAGGCGCGCGGTGTGATCCGCGACTGGGCCCACACCGCGCGCACCGGCCGGTTCCCCCGACTCAACGGTACGGACACCGAGTCGGCGGTCCGCGCGGTGCGGACCCCGGTGCTGGCCGTGAGTGTGGACGACGACCAGTACACCCCGCACCAGACCATGGACCACCTCTGCGCGAAGCTCGCCGGCGCGCCGGTGACCCGGGAACGGTTCACGGTGGCGGAGGCGGGCGCGTCGTTGGACCACTTCACCTGGGTACGCGCGAGCGCCCCGCTGGCGCGGCGGATCGCCGGGTTCGTCGGCGACCTGCCGCCCCGCTGAGTCGCGGCGCCCGGTTCACTCGTCCTGGTCCAGGGGCACCAGGTCACCGTCGCGCTCCACCTGGATCTCTCCGTGTTCCTTGCGGGGCGCGACCTCCGCGGTGTTCCGGTGTGGGTCGTTGTCGGGGTGCATGAGCACCGCGTCTGTCTTGGGGGTCTTCTCCCGGCTCTCGTCCGGCTGCGACATCGTGTTCCCCTCTCGTCGGCATCGCTCGGGATCTACCCGCCACCGGGCGAACGACTCCTGCCGGCGTCGGGGCCGACCCACAACGGTGCGAACGTCCGGTAACTGCCCGCCACGGCCCGGATCGGCCCGCTCGGGGCGGGGTTAGCCGCCCGACCGGCGGGTAAGCCGCACCGCCCGACACGGCGGAAGGGGATCACATGTCCGAACGGCACACCGCACTGCGCTCGATGCACGATCTGGGCCTGGCGGCCTGGTTTGGCGGCTCCCTCATGGGTGCCTTCGGCGTCAACGGCGCAGCGGCGAAAATCAGCGATTCGACCCAGCGACTCCCGGTCGCCTCGGCCGGATGGTCCAGGTGGACCCCGGTCAACGCGGCCGCGATCGGCGCCCACCTGGCCGGCGCCGTCGGTGAGTTGGTGACCGAGAGCCCACGGGTGGCCGCCCAGTCCGGCGTGGGCCGGGCCAGCGCCATCAAGACCGCGTTGACGATCGGCGCGCTGGCGGTCACCGGTTACAGCCGGTTGGTCGGCATGCGGTTGGAGAAGGCGGGTGGCCCGCCGGTGAGCGGTGCCACCGAGCCGAACCACCAGACCCCGGCCAGTGTGGCCTCCTCGCAGCGGCAGATGAAGCTGCTCCAGTGGGCCATTCCGGCGCTTACCGGGACGCTGGTCGTGGTCACCGCGTACATGGGTGAGCAGCAGAAGCCCGGCCAGGTGTTCCGGGGCATGTTCGGTCGCGCCGGTGGGATGAAGGGCGCCTCGAAGACCATGATCAAGATGGCGGGAATGAGCAACGGCAAGCGGCCGATGGCGATGGCCGGACGCTGAACGTCGGGCCGGCCGGCGTCCCGCCGCCACCTCGACGGCGGGGCGCTGGCCGGCCCTGCGCTCCCGGCGGAGCGACGACGACGCAGCGCTCCCGGCGGAGCGACGACGACGCAGCGCTCCCGGCGGAGCGACGACGACGCAGCGCGACGACGGGTCCGGCAGCGCCCAGCGCAACGGTGACAGAACCGGCGCGACGACGAGCGCCGCCACCCGCACCGGCGGGCTGGTGGCCGTCGTGCGACGGCGTCGGGCGGGCAGTCCCGGCCCGAGGACGGCACACCGTCCGCCGGCAGCGGCGGACCGACGAGCGGGGTGGCCATGACGGCGCACAGGGGACGCAGCGGTGACAACGACCGGCAGGAGCCGGAGGCGACCAAGCCGTGGGGCACCGGCGACGACTTCGACGCCGACGCGCCCTGGGGCGTGGACGACGACGCACCCATGGACGAGGGCAGCGAGGAGACCGCGGTGCCCGAGGGGCGCCGCGGCGAGCGGCGCGCGGGCGCCCCGGCGGGGCGGTCGGACCCGGCGGGGCGGTCGGACCCGGCGGGCCGGCACGGCTTCGGCTCGGTCGAGCCGACCCGTACCACGATGGCCGGACCGGGTGCCCCGCCCGACCCCGCCCCCAGTGGCCGGACCTTCCCCGACGACGCCGACATCGGTGAGTCGACTCAGGACGCGCTGCGCAGCCGGGGACGGCGTTCCTAGAGCGGTTCGCACCCGGCCGTAGCCCGGCCGGGCGTCACCTGCCCGACGGTCATCCGGTCGCCGGGACGGCGTGATCGTCGATCATCGTCTCGGCGAGCAGCTGCGCCAGTCGGGTGGCGTCACGCTGGGCCTGCCCGGCGCAGCAGTTGTTGAACAGCACGTGCAACTCGTCGGGGAGACCGGCGAACTCGCCGAGCAGCCCGGCCCAGTGCCGAAGCTCGTCCTCGGCGTACGCGTACCGAAACTTGTCCTGCTTGTCGCCGTCACCCCACGCGTCGCTGTGACCGTGGAACCGGACGATCGCCGGCTGCGCGGTCATGGCCAGGAGCGGCGGCACCGACGACGGGTGACCCTGTGGCATGTCGACGCAGACCAGGGACAGGTCGTGGGCGCGGAGCAGATCCACGGTGTCCGTCGCCGCGCCGTCGTCGAACCAGGAGCCGTGCCGCAGCTCCACCGCGACCCGCCACGGCCGGCAGCGCCGCGCCAGCTCGACGATCCGGCGTTCGGCCGCCTGGCTGCGCACCAGCCAGGGCGGAAGTTGCAACATCACCACACCCAGCTTGCCGGCCGCCGCGATCGGGTCGAGGGCCGCGCGGAACCGGGCCCACAGCTCGTCGTACGTCCGCTCCGGCAGGTCACGGCGGCGGATCCGGCTCGGGCCGGCGGCTGGACGCAGGTCCCGGGGCAGCACCGCGACCGGGGTCGGATGGCCGGTGAAGAGGCTGAACGCCTTGACGTCGAAGGTGAAGTCGTCAGGCGTCGCGTCCACCCAGCCCTGGGTTGTCTCCGGCACCGGAATGGCGTAGTAGGACGTGTCCACCTCGACCAACGGGAACTGGCTGGCGTAGAAGCCCAGCCGGCGGGCCGGCGTGCTGGCCGAGCGCGGATACCACCCGGAGCGCAACAGGGACTGGTCCGCCCAGGACGACGTGCCCACCTTAATCACACCCATGTCATTCAGTGGACCGCCATCGACGCGGATCGGCAACCGCTGGGCGATCTTCCGTCGACCGGTGTCGTGCCGGGAAGTGTCGGTGCATCGTCCTACGGTGGCACCGGTTGGACATCAACGAAGGGTGGCGGCATGACCAGCACTGGGCAGCTCACCGGTGAGCGCACCGACCTTCTGCAGGCGCTCCGCAGGCACCGCGGTTTCCTTTTGCAGACCGTCGACGGGCTCACCGACGAGCAGGCGGCCAGCCGCCCCACCGTCAGCGGCCTCTGCCTCGGCGGTCTGATCAAGCACGTGACCGGCGTCGAGCACCGGTGGATGCTCTTCGCCGTGGGCGGCGCGGAGGCGATGGCCCGTGAGGAGGTCGACTGGGTCGGTCAGTTCCAGATGGCGTCGGGCGACACCCTCGCCGGGCTGGTCGAGCGCTTCCAGCAGGTGGCCGCCGCGACCGACGAGCTGGTCGCCACCCTCGACCTGGACGCGGCGCACCCGTTGCCGCAGGCGCCCTGGTTCGAGCCCGGGGCGAATTGGACGGTCCGCCGGGTGCTGCTGCACCTGATCGCCGAGACGTCCCAGCACGCCGGGCACGCCGACATCCTGCGGGAGTCGATCGACGGCGCCAAGACCATGGGCTGACCCGGCGTGTGCGGTCGACGGGTCGGGGTGTTGATCGCCGACGGGCCTCAGCGGAGTCGGGGGCGGTGCCGGCCCTCGCTGGTCCGGTCCCTGGCGTAGGCGTCGGAGCGGCCCCAACGGCCCGGGATGTCCAGCAGCTCCAACCGACCGAACCCCTCGGGCACCGCCGGGTCCACCAACAGGTTGTCGCCGGTGGGTCGCAACCCCATTGTGGTGGACAGCAGCATCAGCAGCGCGCCCGACGACCAGGCCTGCGGCCGGCCGGCCCCGGGCAACTGGACCGGATACTTCGTCAGGCTGCGCTCGTGGCCGGCGATCGCCTCCGGCACCGCACCACCGAGAGTCTGCGCCAGGTCGAAGATGCCGCCCGCGATCGTGGCCGCGTGCGTGTCGAAGTGGTAACGGCGCAGCCCGGCGGCGATCAGAGCGTTGTCCGCCGGCCACACCGCGCCCAGGTGTGCGCCCAACGGGTTGTACGGGCGCTGCCCGGTGGCGAAGGTGCGCACTCCCCAACCGCTGAACAGCCGCGGCCCGACCAGGTGCTCGGCGACCGCTTCCGCCCGGTCGTCCGCGACGATCCCGCTCCACAGCAGGTGCCCCATGTTGGAGGCCAGCGCGTCGAGCGGCTCACCGTACGGGTCGAGCGCCAACGCGTAGCACTCCCGGTGCGGCAGCCAGAAGTCCCGGTTGAAGCGGTCCTTCAGCGCGGCGGCTTCCCGCTCCAGCCGGTCGGCGTACGCGGGGTCGCCCCAGAACTCCCGGGCCAGCCGAGCCCCGCGCCTCTTCGCGTCGTACGCGTAGCCCTGCAACTCGCAGGTGGCGCGGGGAAAGGCTGGTTGCCTGTCGTCGGCGCTGGTGATCCCATCCGGGGAATCCTTCCAGCTCTGGTTGATCGCGCCGTGCCGCTCGTTGCGACGCTGGTAGCGCACGTAGCCGTCCCCGGTCAGGTCGCCGTACTCGTCGATCCAGTCCAGCGCCATCCGGGCCGGGTGACGCAACTGGTGCACCAGGTCCACGTCGCCGGACCACCGCTCGTACTCGTCGAGCAGGACGACGAACAGCGGGCTGGTGTCCGCGGCACCGTAGTACAGCCCGTTCGTCCGGTCGTCGAACACGCCGGACTCGCCGTAGCGGAGGTGGGCCAGGATCTTGCCCGGTTCCTCGTCCCGATCGTCGTCGAGCTGGCCTCCCTGCAGGGTGGCCAGCATCCGCAGCGTCGCGGGGGTCAGTTGGGGGGTGAACGCCAACGTCTCCAGGCACGTGATGATGCTGTGCCGTCCCTGCAACCACATCTCCCACGGCAGACCGGCGATCGGCACCTGGGCGTCGTACGACAGCGGCTGGTACCGCAGTGCCGCCAGGTCGGCCAGGCTGCCCCGGTACATGTCTTCCAGCCCGTCGCGTTCGGCCACCAGTTGCGGTGCCTGGCCCATCCAGTCCGCCAGGCTCTCGCGCATCCCGGTACGCACGGCCCGCTGGTGGGATTCCAGGGCGTCGCGTACGTCCTGCCCGTCCTCACCGCCCATGGTCATGGCGACGTGCAGGTCGGCCTCCCACTGCCCCTCCGGGGCGACCCGGATCCGGAACGTCATGCCACCCTCGTCCACCTCGACCGGAACAGTGCTCCGCACGGTGGTCTGGCGGACGAACCGCTGCCGTTGGTAACGCAACACGAGCTGCCGGTTCGCCGAGTCCGCAGTGACCTCGACGGCCCGCTGGCGCAGGTGCCCGATCTCGGCGATGTCGGTGAAGTCGCTGCCCATCTCCAGCCGTATCGTGAAGTCGGCGGGCTGTGGCGAGTGGTTGAGCACGGTGATGTTCTCGTGCAGACAGTCGTGGATCGAGCGGTGGCGGATGATCGACACGTCGGCGTCGACGTAGTGGCTGGCCGCGCCGGGGACCAGGAAGAACCGGGTTTCGAAGTACGTCATGTCGTCCCGGGAGAGCGCGTTGATCCGTTCGCCGTCGATCCTGAGCACCCAGTGCGACAGGAAGCGGGTGTCGTACGCGAAGAGCCCGATCGGAGACCGCGCGTCGGCCTCGATGTCGCCCTGGGCGTCGCTGATCGCGAACACGTTGCCGGCGATCACGTGGAGCAGTTCCTGCCTCACGACCGTTCCCCCCGGGAATCCGCCGCGCTCCGGCTCGAGGCTCGCGCGGCCATGGCATCCCGGCCCAGCTCGCGCGGATGACGGGCGCCGCTCGGCCCCGCGAAGATCCGCCGCAGCAGCATCAGCAGTCGCATGTTGCCCTGTAGGGCAAGCTCGTTGCGCAGCAGCGCCGCGCCGGGATGCAGCTCACCGTTGACCATCCGGTCGAACACCGACCGGTCCGCGCGGACCACCAGGTCGGCGTCGTCGGCCGACCGCGCCACCTGGACCCGCTGGTCGGCGATGGTCAGGTACCAGTGATCGGTGCTGCCGTCTCTGCGGACATCCAGCCGCAGCGTGCCCGCGATGGTCTCGGGCAGGTCGGGCCGCCGACCGGTGTCAAGGTGTCGCAGGTACTGCTCCGCCGTCACGCCCATCGGGTCCCCTCCCCACGGTCTCCCGCAGGATCACCCGCGCCGGGGTGAGCCCGGTTCACCCGAAACGGGTGAGGCAGCGCCACGGCCGCGCGGACGTCGGCCCGATCGTCAGCCGGCCTCGATCAGGCCGCGCAGGTAGGCGGCCTGGCCCACGTGTTGCAGGTCGTCCTCGACGATGCTGACCAACCGGACGCCGAGCGTGACCGGTGGATCCCACGCCTCGTCGACCACCCGGTCCAGGTCCGCCGGGCCCAGGCCGGCCAGGAAGCTTCCGGTACGCGCCGCGACCGCCTCGTAGTAGTCGATCAGCGCCTGCGCGCTCTCCGGCCGCACCGCCGCGACCTGGGCGGGCGAGTGCCCGTAGCCGGTGTCGTCGGGGTCGGCGGCGAGCCCGAACCGACCCGCCCAGTCGCCGCTCACCCAGAGCTGGTCGGCGTCGAGCAGGTCGGCGACGTGGTGGTCCTGCACCCGGGTGAGGTGCCAGACCAGCCAGCCGATCGAGTTGGCGCCCGGCGCGGGCTGGTGGCGCAGCTGCTCCGCGCCGAGGCCGTCGACCGCCGCGCGGACGAGGTCGGGCAGCCGGTCGTACGCCTCGGTCAGCAGGTCACTCACGTTCACGGGTACGCCCTCCTGATTGGTTCCCGACCAGGTACCGCTGGAGACCGGCGGGCAAACCTCGGCCGCTCGGTGATCAAATGGTCGACGCGGTGGGGTCGTGGCCGCGGTATCGGCCATTCGCTGCCTTGACCGTCTCTCGACCGTCGGCGCGTAATGTCCGGTTTGGCGGGCCTCAGTCGGAAACCCGAAAACAAGCGGTGCGGATGCGGCCGGGCGTGGGATGGTTCGGGTGGCTGTCGTACCGGTGGCGGGCTGCTCGCGTGCGGTTCGCCCGGCCGGTGGCGCGGGGTTCACTCCGTGCCGCCCACGGCGGCTTCGACGAGGAGAGGCAGGGCCCATGCAGGCTCAGCGCAGGCCACCGCGCACGGAGCGGAGCCAGACCCGGGACGACCGGACCGGCGGCGGGATGACCGGGGCGGCCACGCCACTGACGATCTGGGCGGCCGCCGTACTGCTCGGCCGGATCGCGGCCGGCGACGACGACGTCGAGGACGAACGGCACATCCTGCGCGGCATCGAGTGAGTTCGGCCGCGCCGCTCACAGCCAGCCGCGCCGCTTGAAGATCACATAGAGGGTGCCGCAGACCAGCAGCATCAACAGCAGCGCGAACAGGTAGCCGAAGCGCCAGTTCAGCTCCGGCATGTGTACGAAGTTCATCCCGTACACGGTGCCGATGAGCGTGGGCGCGAAGAGGATCGCCGCCCAGGAGGAGACCTTCTTCAGCTCCTCGTTCTGGGTGTAGCTGGCCGCGGTGAGGCTGCGCATCTCCTCGTTCTGCTGCTGCGAGACGAGGGTGGCGTTGACGGTGAGGATGTTCTGCAACAGGTGCCGGAAAGCGTCCACCCGCTCCACCACCTGGGTCAGGTGGTCGGTCACGTCGCGCAGGTAGCGGCGCAGCTCCTCGTCGGCGCTGACGCTGCCGGCGCCGTCGGCCAGCGCGTCGAGCACGCTGAGCAGAGGGCGGGCGGCCCGCTGGAACTGGATGACCTCGCGGCTGAGGCCGTAGATGCGCCGGCTGGCGTTCGGGTCGCCGCCGAACACCTGGGTCTCGATCTCGTCGATGTCGTTCTCCAATCCGGCCACCACCGGCGCGTACCCGTCGACGACCTGGTCGAGGATCGCGTACAGGACCGCCTCCGGGCCCCGGGCGAGCATCTGCGCCTCGATCTCCATCCGCCGCCGCACCGCGGCCAGGTCCGGTGCCTCACCGTGCCGGACGGTCACCACGAAGCCCGGCCCGATGAAGAGGTGCAGTTCGGAGAACTCGACCTCCTCCCGGAGGTCGTCGTAGCGGGCGGCGCGCAGCACCACGAACAGGGTGTGCCCGTACCGCTCCAGCTTGGGCCGCTGGTGAGCGTTGATCGCGTCCTCGACCGCCAGGTCGTGCAGCCGGAACTCACGGGCCAGCGAGGTGATCTGGCCGATGTCGGGCCGGTACAACCCGATCCAGGCCATCGCGCCGTCCTGCTCCTGGAGACAGCGGTACGTCTCGGCGAGACCGGACGGCGAGGCGAACCGGTGCCCTCGGAGGTAGACCGCGCTGTCCACCAGGCCGCCGGGCGGCGGGGCGGGCGACTCGGTGGGCGGCGGCACGCCGACCCTCGTCTCGTACTCGTCGAGTTGGCGGCCGAAGCCACCACCCGGGCGGAAGCGACGGCCGCCGACCATGCCCTGTCCCCTCCCCCGGTGCCGTCCGGTCCAGCCCGGAGCGCTGCTTCCCCCCTGTCCTGGGCCCGAAACCCGCCGTGGCGTCGGCCGGGTTCCGCGCACCGGCGGACGCCGACGACCCGACGGGCGGATACTCACGGTGACCGTGGGCGGGATGACGGGGGACGCGCCGGTGAAGGTCGACAGACGCGCCGGCCGGTTGCGGGGGTGGCTGCTCGCCGCTGGCTCGGACCAGGCCGTGCAGCACCCGGGGCCGCACGGGCGCCCGCCGGAGCACCGGCACCACCCGTGGTGGAAGGTGATGTGCCTGACCGGTGTCGACTACTTCTCCACGCTGGGTTACCAGCCGGGCATCGCGGCGCTGGCCGCCGGGGCGCTGTCGCCGGTGGCGACCCTGGTGCTGGTGTTGGTGACCCTGCTGGGCGCGCTGCCGGTCTATCGGCGGGTGGCGGTGGAGAGCCCGCACGGTGAGGGCTCCATCGCGATGCTGGTACGTCTGCTCGGCTACTGGCCGGGCAAGTTGCTGGTGCTGGTGCTGCTGGGTTTCGCGGCCACCGACTTCATCATCACCATCACCCTCTCGGCCGCCGACGCGACCGCGCACATCGACGAGAACCCGTTCTGGCCGAACGGACTCAAGGGGCACGAGGTGCTGGTCACGCTGCTGCTCGTGTCGCTGCTGGGCGCGGTGTTCCTCAAGGGATTCACCGAGGCCATCGGGATCGCCGTCGTCCTGGTCGCGGTCTACCTGACGTTGAACGCGGTGGTGGTGGTCGACGCGCTGTGGCGGGTGGTGACGCATCCGACCGCGGTCCGGGACTGGACCACCATGCTGACCACCGGGCACGGCGATCCGTGGCTGGTGGTCGGGCTGTCGGTGCTGGTCTTTCCGAAGCTGGCGTTGGGCCTGTCCGGCTTCGAGACCGGGGTCGCGGTGATGCCGAGCGTCCGGGGCGACCCGCAGGACTCGGAGGCGCGACCGTTGGGCCGGATCCGTGGCGCCCGCCGGCTGCTCACCACCGCCGCGTTGATCATGAGCGTCTTCCTGATCACCAGCAGCGTGACGACCACCGTGCTGATCCCACCCGAGGCGTTCAAGCCGGGCGGGCCGGCGAACGGCCGGGCGTTGGCCTACCTGGCGCACGCGCACCTCGGCGAGGTGTTCGGCACCGTCTACGACCTGTCCACCATCGGGATCCTCTGGTTCGCGGGCGCCTCGGCGATGGCCGGTCTGCTGAACCTCGTGCCGCGCTACCTCCCCCGGTACGGCATGGCGCCGACCTGGGCGCGAGCCGTCCGGCCGCTGGTGCTGGTCTTCACCGCCGTGGCGTTCCTGATCACGATCGTCTTCGAGGCCAGCGTGGACGCGCAGGGCGGCGCGTACGCCACCGGTGTGTTGGTGTTGATCACCTCGGCCGCGACGGCGGTGACGCTCGCGACGCTACGGCGGCGTCAGCGCGGCCGGGGCGTCGCGTTCGGAGTCATCGCGGTGATCTTCGTCTACACCACGCTGGCGAACGTGGTGGAACGCCCGGACGGCGTCAAGATCGCCATCTGTTTCATCAGCGCGATCATCGTGGTGTCGGTGCTGTCCCGGCTGATGCGGGCCTACGAACTGCGCGTCGACCGGGTCGACCTGGATCCCACGGCGGCCCGGATGATCGACGAGCGCGCCGGCCGGCGGATCCGCCTCATCGCGCACGAGCCCGATCGGCGGGACGAGACGGAGTACCGCGCCAAGCTGGCCCAGACCGTGGCGGACAACGACTTCCCCGACGACGGTGACGTGATATTCGTCGAGGTGAAGGTCACCGACCCGTCCGACTTCGAAACCGAGCTGCTGGTCCGCGGCAGCGTGCTCGACGGCCGTTTCCCGGTGCTCAGTCTGGCCAGCTCGTCGGTGCCCACCGCGCTCGCCGCCCTGCTGCTGGAGATCCGTGACCGCAGTGGTCGGCGTCCACACATCTACTTCGAGTGGTCCGAGGGCGGCCCGGTTCGCAACTTCCTGCGTTACCTGGCATTCGGGCAGGGCGCCATCGCCTCGGTCACCCGGGAGATCCTGCGTCGCCAGGAGCCCGACCCGCACCGGCGACCGCACGTGCACGCCGGCTGAGCTGCGAGCGGTCAGCTCGTCGCGGACGGTGAGCGTGGTCATAACGACTGGACGACACACCCGTTCCTGCTGCTAGCCTCGGCGCAGGTCATGAGCGCCAGCGCGAAGCCCCGGCTCGCTGGCCGGCAACCCTCCTCCGCGGTGGGGTGCCCCGGGTGAAGACCAGGCACCGGCACGACGTCGGTGCAAGCGTGGCCTGGCACCCAGGTCAGCACAGACCCGGGAGAACCATGCGCATCCTCAGCAGCCCCGCACCGACCGACGTCGTTGACGTCCGCGCCGGTTGGCCCTCGCCCGCACTGACCCGGCGACGGCACGTGGACATGATGCGAATGTGCAGCGCCGCCTGTTGTCGCGGCATCGCGCTCTAGCACACCCCTTCCCGCACTCCTTTCCACCGGTACGCCCATCGGGCGCGCCGTCGGCGGCGCACGCCCGTGCGCGCCGAGACACCACCCTTCGGAGACAGCCGTGCGATTCCTTCCTGCCCTGACCCGCGCCGCCGCCCTGGGCGCGGCCACGATCCTGGCCGCCACCGCCCTCACCGCCTGCGGCGACGACAGCTCGTCCGACGCCACCGCCAACCCGTACGGGCTGGCGCAGCCGGGCGTGCTGCGGGCCGGCACCCTGACCGACGCCCCACCGAACGTGTACCTCAAGGACGGCAAGTTCACCGGCTTCGACAACGACCTGCTGACCGCCGTGGCCGGCAGGCTCGGCCTCCGGGTCGAGTTCGTCGGCACCGACTTCTCCGCGCTGCTCAGCCAGGTCAACAACCACAAGTTCGACGTCGGCAGCTCCTCGATCACCATCACCGAGGCGCGCAAGAAGACCGTCGACTTCGGCAACGGCTACGACTTCGGCTACTTCGGCCTGGACGTCCCGGCCGGCTCGCCGATCACCAGCTTCGACCAGCTCACCGGCAAGCGGGTGGTGGTGGTGCAGGGCACCGTCCAGGACGACTACGCCACCGGCAAGCAGCTCGACCCGGTGCGGGTGCCGGACTACAACGGGGCGATCAACCAGCTGAAGGCGGGCACCGCCGACGCCTGGATCGCCCCGGCGGAGATCGGCGAGAAGTCGGCCGCCGACAGCAACGGCAAGATCACCGTGGCCGCCAAGCAGCTCAGCCCGGCACCGACCGCGTACGCCGTGGCCAAGGGCAGCGACAAGCTGCGCGAGGCGCTGAACAAGGGCCTCGACGAGGTCATCGCCGATGGCACCTGGAGCCGGTTGCAGGCGCAGTACTACCCCGGCCGGCCCATCCCGGCGGACTTCACGCCGGGCAGCGGCACGGTGAAGGTTTCGGGGGCGTCGGCCACGCCGACAGGGCCGACGGCTCCGTCGGCGTCCGCGTCGGCCGCGTCCTGAGCCGGTGACGAGCGAGCAGGGCGGTAGGAGAGGCGACCGATGGATCCGTTGAGCACCCTGTGGGAAACCTTCTTCGACGCCGACGCGATGCGCGAGGCGCTGCCCGAGATGCTGACCGTCGGGTTGCCCAACACCCTGATCCTGGCGGTCTCCGCCGCCCTGCTCGGCTCGGTCCTCGGCCTGCTGCTGGCCGTCGCCGGGATCTCCCGTAGCCGCTGGTTGCGCTGGCCGGCGCGGGTCTACACCGACGTCTTCCGGGGGCTGCCGGCCGCCGCGACGATCCTGCTGATCGGGGTCGGGTTGGCCCCGCTGGGCATGCAGGTCTGGGGGCCCGACCCCTACCCGTTGGGCATCCTGGCGCTGTCCCTCATCGCCGCCGCGTACATCGGGGAGATCTTCCGCTCGGGTATCCAGTCGGTGGAGGCCGCTCAGTTGGAGGGCGCCCGCGCCCTCGGTTTCTCCTGGGCCGACGCGATGCGGCTGGTGATCATTCCGCAGGGCGTCCGGCGGGTGTTGCCGGCCTGGGTGAACCAGCTCATCGCGCTGATCAAGGACTCCAGCCTGGTCTACTTCCTCGGCCTGGTGGCCAGCCAGCGGGAACTGTTCCGGATCGGGCAGGACTACGCGGCCACCACCGGCAACGAGTCGGCGCTGTTGCTGGCGGGCCTCTGCTACCTGGCCCTGACCGTCCCGTTGACGCACGTCGTCAACTGGATCGACCGGCGGCTGCGCAACGGTCGGCCGGCCACCGCGCCCGACGACGAGGACGACGACGCACTGTTGCCCACCGCCACCCGGGGAGACCGGCGATGACCACCACCGAAACGACCACCTCGGTCAGCCTCGACGTACGCGACGTGCACCTCGCCTTCGGCCCGAACCGGGTGCTGCGCGGCGTCGACCTCACGGTGCCCCGTGGTGCGACGGCCTGCGTGATCGGCCCGTCCGGCTCGGGCAAGTCCACGCTGCTGCGCACCGTCAACCGGCTGATCGAGCCGGACCGCGGTGACGTGCTGCTGGACGGGCGCACCGTGCTGGGCGACGACCCGGACGCGCTGCGGCAGCGGGTGGGGATGGTGTTCCAACAGTTCAACCTCTTCCCGCACATGAGCGTTCTGCGCAACGTCACGCTGGCGCTGCGCCGGCTGCGCAAGCTCGGCGAGGACGAGGCGGACGCGGTCGCCCGCGCCCAGTTGGAGCTGGTCGGGTTGGCCGGCAAGGCGAACTCCCGACCGGCGCAGCTCTCCGGCGGTCAGCAGCAGCGGGTGGCGATCGCCCGGGCGTTGGCGCTGCGGCCCGAGGTGATGCTCTTCGACGAGGCGACCTCGGCGCTCGATCCGGAGCTGGTCAAGGGTGTCCTCGGGGTGATGGCCGACCTGTCCGCCGCCGGGATGACCATGGTGGTGGTCACCCACGAGATGGGCTTCGCCCGGCAGGTCGCCGACACCGTCGCCTTCATGGACCGGGGTGTGGTGCTGGAGGCCGGACCACCCGAGGCGATCTTCGAGCGGGCCGAGCACCCACGGCTGCGGCGGTTCCTCGACCAGGTGCTCTGAGCCGCGCCGTTCGGCGGCGGGCTCACTCGTTGGGCCCGCGTCCCAGCAGCCGGATCTCCTCGTTGTCCAGCGCGGCCTGGAGTTCCTGCAGCACGAGGTCGTCGATCTCCCGGTTGTCCCGCAGTCGGGTGATCTCCCGACGCTTGTGGGCGAGCACCCCGAGGCGCAGCCGGCGTTCCAGGCGGCGCTCGTCCGCGCTACTTCCACACCCCTCCTCGACATCCGCCAGGTGCCGTCGGTACTCGGACTCCAGCCGCTGCACCGCCTCCTGCTGGGCTCCGATCTCGGCGGCTACCTGGGGGAGGGCGGCCAGGCCCGCCTCGGTGGCCCGCCGCTGGGCATGCCGGGTCTCGTCCACGCGTTCCGGGTCGCCGGCCAGGCGGGCCCACCGGACCACCAGTGGCAGGGTGGTGCCCTGGAGCAGCATGATCAATACGATCACCAGCGCGGTGACGAAGATGATGAGGTCGCGTTCGACCACCGGCCGACCGGCGACCGTCACCGTCGGAACGGCCAGGGCGGCGGCGAGCGACACCGCACCCCGGAAGCCGGCCCAGCCCGCCACGGTCCCCACCCGCCAACTCGACGGCCCCTGACTCGGGTCCGTGATGCGGCGGTGCCGCAGCTTCGCGGCCTGCGCGGTCAGATAGACGAAGAGCAGGCGGGTGCAGATGACGACCAGAGTCACCACCAGCACGATCAGCAGAGCCCGCTCGGGCGAGGTGCTGGTGATATTGCGGACCGCCCGGGGGATCTGCGTGCCGAGCAGGACGAACAGCCCGCCGTTGATCAGGAAGGTGGACAGGTCCCAGAACGCGTACGCCAGCACCCGAGACCGGGCGCGGATCACCCGTGGGCCGGCGTACGCCAGCACCAGACCGGCGACCACCACCGCCAACACGCCGCTGGCGTGCACCGAGTCGGCGAGCAGGAAGGCCCCGAACGGTGTCAGTACGCTCAGCGCGCCCTCGCGCAGCGGGTCGTCGAGCCGCTTGCGGATCAGTACCACGGCGGCTCCCACCAGCAGGCCGGCGAGCACGCCGCCGACGCTGGCGCCGACGAACTCCTCGCCGATGCCGAGCACGCCCGGCTTGGCGCTCTGACTGAGCAGCCCCACCGTCACCGCGAAGACCACCAGCGCGGTGCCGTCGTTGATCAGGCTCTCCGCGTGCAGGGTGGTGAGCAGCTTGCGGGGCAACCGCTTGGCCAGACCGGTGACCGCGGCGGCGTCGGTCGGCGCGAGGACCGCGCCGAGCACCCAGGCGGCGGCGGGATTCACCCCGAACGCCTGCGCGGCGAGTGACACGGTGACCATGGTGAGCACCACGAGCACCACGGCGAGCAACCCGATGACCGGCAGGTTGGCCCGGATCTCCCGCAGGCTGATGGTGAGGCTCTCCCGGTACAGGATCGCCGGCAGGAAGATCAGCAGGACCAGGTTCGGTTCCAGGGTGACCTTGGACAGCGGTGGCGTGAGGCCGAGCAGCACTCCCAACGCGATGAGCAGGACCGGCGGGGCGACCCGGTACCGACCGCCGAGCGTGGTGCCGACGAGGACGGTGACGCCGAGCGCCACGATCAGGATGAGCGCCTCCACGCGTACCCCCTCGGACCATGCCGACGGCAGACGCGTCGGTGGTTCCATCTGACCGCACCCGCCGGGCGATTCCGGCGGAAACCGGCAAGTCGCCAAGTAGCCCGAGCAGGTGGCGCGTCACGCCAGTTCACGGCCGCACCGGAACGGCACCCACCGGCATTCGGGGTCGGATACTCCTGTAGAGCTGCCCCGCCAGTGGGGCAGGCCGGGCCGCGTGCCCGGCCGGCCCCACCTGGCAGCACCCGGGCGCCGAGCCCGCCCGCCTGACCGGGTTGACCCGCCCGCGCTGACCCGTGGCGCTACCGGGCTGGCCTCTGCCCCGACCAGGTTGGCCTTGCCGGCCGGATCGGCCCTTGCCCCGACCGGATCGGCCCCGGCCCAACCGAATCGGCCCCCGCCCAACCCGATTAGCCCCCGCCCAATCCGATCAGCCCCGCCCAACCCGATCAGCCCCCGCCCAACCCGATCAGCCCACGCCCAACCGGGTCGGCCCGGCCATGGGCTGCCCCAGAGCTGGGGCAGCTCTACAGGGAGTGAACATGGACCTTCCCCTGAACCGACCCGGGCTCGCCGACCTCGGGCGAAGCCTGAGGCTGCCGGCACCCGGCTGCCGCCGGCAGCCACGTTGCCACCTCAGCGGCCGTTGCGGCCGTGGGTGACAGTGCGGCCGCCCGTAGGTGCTGAACACTCGCGCTGTACGTGGAGAGCGCGGCACCGACGTCAGTCTCCGTCGAGATAGGGCGCTACGACCTCGCGGGTGTCGGCGCTGCTCACCACCGGAACGATCTCGAATGTGACGCCCGCGCCGCGCCACCCGAGCACCCACTGCTGAAGCAATCGCAGGTCGTCGCATCGCATGAGTTGGAAGCAGCGGCCGAAGGTCGGCTCGACCCAGCTGTCCACGTACTCCAGTCCGTCCGGGAGCTGCCGGCCGCTGTCGCGGACCGCCCGGTACACCGGCACCATGTCGTTGTCGCGGAACCGCTCGATGACCATGAAGAGCATCGGGCATCGTAGCCGGCAGCACCGGCCAGGACGCGACCGACGGCGCTCAGGTTGGGCCGTCGGCGCGGACACGTGCGGCGAGCGCGCGGGCGTCACGACGGTGCTCGGCCGCCGTCTCGCGATGGCCCAGCGCGGCGGCCAGGTCGGCGAGGTGCCCGGCCACCGGGCCGAGGGTGAGCACCCCACTGCCGGCGGCCAGTTCGCCGGCGGCCGGCAACAGTTCGGCGTAGACCCGGGTCATCGTGGCCCGGTCGTCGAGGACGTACGCCGCTCGACCGAGCAGGCACAGCCGCACCTCGCGCAGCAGGTCGTGCGGCCCCTCCGGAACGGCCCGCAGGGCAGCCGCAGCGGCGCCCCGGTCACCCGCGGCGAGCAGCAGCAACGGCCGGACCCACGGCTCGTGCGGACCCCAGTCCAGATCCGTCCGGTCGCCGCCGGGCCCACTGACCGACCGGTCGACAGCGCCGTCCCGGTCGGCGGCGCCCGGCCCCCGAAACAGCCGGTCGGCGGCGCCGGCCCGGTCGGCGCCGATGGTGTCGGCCAGCCGCAGGCCGAGCAGGGCCAACGGGAGCAGACCGTGGGTGAGCCCCGGCATCGCGTCGGCGCTCATCCGCTCGGCAGCCGCCCGGTACGCAGCCGCAGCCGCGGCCGACTCGCCGTCGAGCGCCAGGCGCAGCGCGGCGTACCAGCGGGTGAAGACGCCGACCAACGGCAGCTCGTACCGTTCGGCCAGGCGGTCGGCGGCGCGGGCGTGCGCGTCGGCGCCGGGCCGGTCGGCCAGCGCGCAGTCGGCCTGGACCAGGATGAGGTGTCCGAGCACCTCGAAGGTCACCAGGTGGTGCCGGACGGCCAGGTCGACCAGCTCGACGCCGATCCGGGCCCGCGCGTCGGCCAGGCCGACGCGGTCGAAGGCGTGCATGAAACGGGCGTTGAGCGCGAAGGCCAGCAGCCCGGGATCGCCGACATCACGAGCGATCGTCTCGGCCTCGTCGGCGGCGCGACGGCCACGATCGGTGGTGGTGCCGCGCAGCTCCATCGCGAGGGTGCTCAGCAGCCGGCTACGCTGCGCCGCCCCGGCCGGCCCGAGGGCGGTCAGGGCGTGTTCGGCGGCCCGGACGATGTGCGCGGAGAGCAGGTCGTCGTCGTTGCGCGTCCAGCTGGCGGGCACGTCGAAGCCGGCCAGCACCTCCTGGATCAGCAGGGGATCACCGTCGGACTCGGCCTCGTCGATCGCCTCGGCCCGCCGCCGCCGCGCCTCGGCGAGCCGGCCCGTCACGGCCAGCGATCGGCCCAGGCCGAGCAGCGCGGTCAACCGCTCGCGCGGCTCATCCACACCGGCGCGGTCGTACGCGTCGATCGCCTGTCCCCACAGCCGGGCCGCCTCGTGCGGGTTACCGCCGCGTTCGGCTCGTTCGGCGGCCATCCGGGCGTACGCCGACGCCCGAGCGGCGGCGGCCGGTCCCCCGGCCCGCAGCAGGTGGTACGCGAGGGCCGCGGGTTCGACGGGTTCCCGCCGTCCCAGCACGTCGGCGACGGCCGCGTGCCAGGCGGCGCGGCGCGGCGCGGACAGGTCGGCGTAGAGCGTGTCGCGGACCAGGATGTGGGTGAAGCGCAGCCGCCCGTCGGGCTCCCGCTCGGTGAGGAACCCGGCCGCCAGGGCGCGATCCACGGCGTCCAGCGCCGCCGTCGGGTCACCGGCCAACGCGCCGAGCACGTCCGGGTCGAGGTCTCTACCGAGCACGGCCGCCTGCCGCAGCACGGTACGGGTCGAGGCGGGCAACTGTGCCAACCGGTGCCGGATCACGTCCCGTACCCCGGGCGGCACGGCGGCCAGCGCCTCCTCCCCCGCAGCCGCGTACAGCTGGGCCAGCTCGCGGACGAAGAACGGGTTGCCGCCGCTGCGCTGGTGGATCACCCGGGCGGTGGCCGGGGTCAGCCGCGCCCCGACGATGGCGCGGGCCAGCTCGCCGGTCGCCGACGCGGGCAGGCCGGTCAGGTATTCCCGGACCGGCTCCAGCCCGGCGACGCGGGCCAGCGTCGCGGTCAGCTCCGGGCTGATCTCGGTGGCCCGGTAGCTGCCGAGGATCAGCGCCGGCCCGGTGGCCGGTTGCGGGCCGGTGAGCAGTGCGGTCAACAGGTCCAGGGTGTCACCGTCGGCGCGGTGCAGGTCGTCGAGGACCAGCAGGACCGGCCCTCGGTCGGCGACCGCCGAGAGCAGCGACGCGACCGCGCGGTGCCGACGGAACCGGGTCTCGGCGGGGCCGGCCGGTCCGGCGGCCGGTTCGGGGTCGGCCGGTCCGGCGGGTCCGGCCGGTCCGGCGGGTCCGGCGGGTCCGGCGGGTCCGGCGGGTCCGGCGAGCGTGTCGGTGATCTGGGTCCACGGCCACGCCGGCGGAGCACCCTCGTACTCCGGGCTGCGTCCCCACGCGGTCGCCCAGCCGTCGGCGGCGAGTCGGTGGGTCAGAGCCTCGGCCAACGCCGTCTTACCGGCGCCCGGATCGCCGCTGAGCAGGGCGAGGGTGGGCCGGTCACGCCGGGACGCGGCCTCGGCGGCTCGCCGCAGCCGCTCCAGCTCCGCGTCGCGGCCGACGAACGGTCGCTGACCCGCCCCGGTTGGTCGGACGGGTTCCGCAAGGCCGGGGGTGGCGGCCCGTTCGAGCGGCGGGGTGAGGTGCGGCGCGTGGGCCAGGATGTCGGCTTCCAGCCGCCGCAGCTCGGGCCCCGGGTCCACGCCCAGCTCACGCACCAGGATGGCGCGGGCCTCCCGCAGCGCGGCCAGGGCGTCACCCTGCCGTCCGGCGCGGTACCGGGCCATCGCAAGCAGCCGCCAGGCGTCCTCGCGCAGCGGATAGCTGGCCAGGTGCGCAGGCAGGTCCGTGGCGGCCTCGTCCGGCCGGCCCAACGCCAGGAGCGCCTCCGCCCGCCGCTCCACGGCGAGCATCCGCAGCTCGTTCAGTCGGTTGATCTCCGCGACCGCCCAGGGCTCGTCGGCGCAGTCGGCGTACGCGGGCCCGCGCCAGAGCCCGAGCGCCGCCTCCAGCGCGGTCAGGGCCGGCGCGGGGTGTCCGGCCGCCAGCAGCGGGCCCGCCTCCCCGACGGCCGCCTCGAACCGGCCGGCGTCCACCGTGTCCGGGGCGGCCCTCAGCACGTACCCGGGCGGCTCGGTGACCAGGATCCGGGGCGGCTGTCGGGGCGGCCGGTCGGGCTCCAGGGCGCGGCGCAGGTCGGCGACGAAGGTCCGGATCGCGCCCACCGCGCCGTCCGGTGCGACCTCCCACAGGTCGTCGACGAGACGGTCCACCGGCACCACCCGACCGTGGGCGATCAACAACCGGCCCAGCACCAGGCGCTGCCGGTGTCCGCGCAGCGGTACCGGGCCACGCTCGGTCGCGGCGGTCACCGGCCCGAGTACGCCGAAGGTCACCGCGACGGGCGCCGTCAGCTGCCTGGTCATGGCACCAATCTAGGCGGGTGGCCCGGCCGGCACTGATCCGACGCTGACCGTCCGCTGATCCCCGCCGGGCAGCCTCGACGAGTACGACGGCGACGGCCCAGCGCCCCGCCGGCACTACTCACCAGGAAGGTTCCCCGTGGACCCCAGGATCAACGGATTCGACTACCGGCGCGTCGCCGTCGCCGAGGGCGTGACGCTCAACGCCGCCGTCGGCGGTTCCGGACCGGCCATCGTGCTGCTGCACGGCTTTCCGCAGACCCACCTCATGTGGCGGCACGTCGCGGCCGACCTGGCCGCCGACCACACGGTCGTCTGCCCCGACCTGCGCGGGTACGGCGACAGCGACAAACCCCTCGACGCCGACGGCGACGGGTACGCCAAGCGCACCATGGCCGCCGACGTCGTGGCGCTGGCCGGCGCGCTCGGCCACGACCGGTTCGCGTTGGCCGGGCACGACCGGGGTGCCCTGGTGGCGTTCCGCGCCGGCCTCGATCATCCGGCGGCGATCAGCCAACTCGCCCTGCTCGACGTGCTGCCCACCCTGGACATGTGGGACGTGTTGCACGGCACCAGCGCCGCGGTGGCGTTCCACCTGTATCTGATGGCACAGCCTCCCGGCCTGCCCGAAGAGCTGATCGCCGGCAGCCCGGACGCCTTCTTCGGTCATTTCCTGGACGTGTGGACCCGTGATCCGGCGGCTCTGCCGGCGGACGTGCGGGCCGCGTACCTGCGCGCGTCCCGCGACGCGGTTCCCTCGATCGTCGCCGACTATCGGGCATCGGCCGGGATCGACGTGGCCCACGACGCCGCTGACCGGGCGGTTGGCAACCAGCTGCGGATGCCGGTGACGGTGCTCCAGCAGGACTGGGGCGCGGCGCTGGGTTACGACGCGGCGGCGGTGTGGCGGGCCTGGGCACCGGACCTGGACCACCAGACGGTCAGCTGTGGGCACTTCATGGCCGAAGAGGCACCGGCCGAGGTGCTCCGGGCACTACGCGCCCTACTCGCCCGTTGATCGATCGGCGACCCGGTCAACCACCGTCACCCTCGGCAAGATATCCGACACTCGTCGATGCCGAGGCGTGGAGTGACCGGGTCGCCGCACTTCCGGCCCGCACGACCTCCGAACAGGGCTGAGATGCACCCTGACCTGCGGTAATACGACGTTACACCAGGTGGACGCCAAGCGGTCATCGGTGATACACAGGCAGATAACGGCAGCCAACGACGTCGAGTCGCTCCAATTTTTCTCGCCCAACGACCGTCCAGAGGCAACGCATCAGTGGGCTTCGCCGCAGGGACCGCAGCTCGACAGTCGCGACCCACCGAACGGCACTGGCCCACCGGCCGCTGCCGGACGCCGGTCCTCGACCAAGGAGTTGCCGTGGGAAACCTTCGGATCCGGTCCCGCCACCAACCGTACGAGATCGCTGTGCTGGCCGCGGCACCCTTCTGCGGCGTTCTGCTGATCATCCTCGATGTCCGTCCGATGTCGGTACAGACGTCCATGCCGGAGCCCATCCAGGTTGCCTGGGAGCTGGGTCTGATCGCGGTGGGCGTGGGTGGGTTGCTGGGCGTTTTGTGGCCCGGCCGACTCTCCACCGGGCTCGGCCTCGAACTCGCCTCGGTGGTGGTGCTCGGCACCATCACCGGCATGTACGCGGTGGCCCTGGTGGTCGTGTCGGGCCGGAGCGCCGTCGTCGCGACCTCGTTCGTGCTGGCGGTGACGGTCGGGTCGCTCTGGCGGGCCGCGCAGATCACCATCGACCTACGTCGCCTGGCCCGAGCCTGCGAAATTGTCCCCTACGAACCACTCCAGGCAGGTGTCACGTGAATACCGCACCCGCGCCAGCCGCGCCGCACTGGGTGCAGGTGGCGCTCAGTGTGCTCGGCATCCTCGGCGGCGGCACCGGCCTGGCCGCGATCGCCACCGTCGTGGTGCAGCGGGGCAAGTTCAAGGCCGACGCCGCGGACACGCTCACCGAAGCCGCCCTCACGCTCGTGCAGCCGTTGCAGACGCGAATCACGCAGTTGGAGGTCGAGGCGCTCGGCGCCCGGTCCGAGCTGGGTACGCTGCGCGAGCAGGTCAACCAGTTGCAGTTCGTCGTGCGGGTGCTCACTCGGACACTGGACCGCTGGCGTGCCGCGATCCGTGCTCCCGACGCCACCTTGCGAAAGGTCCGAGCGACGGTGGCGGAGTCCGACCGGATTCCCGAGATGGATCGTTGAACGGCGACGCGTCCCAACGCTTCCGCCCGGCGGGCCGGGAAGCTTCAGCCGACGCCAGGCAGGCGTTCGGTTAGTTCGCGCACCGCCGCCCGGAACTCGGGGTCGTTCTCGCCGGGACGGTGCCCCCACAGCGGCGGCGCGGTCCGCTCACCCGGCGCCGGCAGCAGGTCCCTCGGGTCCCGCAACCGCCGGTCGACCCGATTCGCCGGATCGGCAGGATCCGGGGGTGGATCGCCGGGGCGGTGGGCGGCGAAGACCCAGCCGCCGATCGGATCGGTGTCCCGCCAGAGGTTGATCCACCGCCAATCGACGCGCTCCCCCACCGCGCGCAGCACCTCCTCGTTGAGGTAGGCCGGAAAGAGCCGGGCGTACAGGCGATCCAGCGGGGACCCGTAGGTGAGCAGCGCGACCCGCTGACGTACGTGCGGGGGTAGCCGCAGCACCGCCAGAACAAGCAGCGCCGACCCGTGGCTGTGCCCGCAGAGCAGCAGCCCGGCGTGTCGCTCGGCCAGCTGACTGATCCGGTCGGCCAACTCCGGCACGGCGCGATCGGCGTAACTCGGAGGCGCGAACGGGTGCGCGGCACGCGGCCAGAAGGTGCCCAGGTCCCACAGGATGCCGACGTGCCGGCGGAACCACGCGGTCCGGTAGGCGAACACGCCACCGGCCAACAGCGCGAGCAACAACGCGGCCAGGAGGTAACTGCCTCCGCTGAGACCCATCTGGACGGCGACGGCCGGCAGCCCGAACATCTGCCGCACCAACTCCTCTGGTTCGCGCCCGGTACGCCCCACCAGACTCGTGGCCAGTCCGACCACCGCGAGCGCCGCGTACGTGGCGGCCAGCAGACCCAGCCACTCGGTGAACCGTGCCCGGGCGACGGTTTTCGTCGCCAGCCGCAGCCGACCGGCGGCCTCCGGCGGCACGACCGGGAAGTCCCGGTTGATGATCGCCGCCGCCGCACGCCGCCGACGTCGCAGCGACACGAGGGTCATCGCGCCGCACAGCAGCACCGTGGCGACCACGTGCAGGAAGAAGGCCAGCAGCGTCCAGCGGTACGGCAACGGTGGCCCGCCGTCGCTGCGGTAGCCGCCGAGCAACTCCCCCGTCTGGTAGACGAGGCCGGCGGAGAGCGCGCCGGTCAGGCCGACCGCGAGGGCAGCGAGGACCGCCGCACCCAGGCCACCCGGCAGTGCGGTCCGGCCACCCACCCGACCGGGGCGCACCAGCACCACTCCGCTGAGCAGCACCAGCAACACCATCTGCCCGAGCAGCGCCGCACCCGCGATTCCGGCGTAACCGGGAAGTCCGGCCGCCGAGGGCCAGCCACGCCGGTCGTGCGCCACGACCACGAGGGTCGCCACGGTCAGGCCGACCGCCACCACCGCCGCCACGCGGGCGCTCCAGGTGGCCGGGGTCGCGGTCGCCGCCCGGTCGATCATCCCCGGAACGGCGAGCAGACCGACGCAGGTCAGCAACACCACCGCGCTGAGTGCCAGCAGCAGCGTCGTCGCGACCGTCGCCCCGCCGGCACGACGGGCCGTCAGCAGAACGAGATCGAGTGCGGCGAGCGCGGCGGCGACGTGGATCGCGCGCAGCCGGTGCACCAGCGGCTCCACCGCCCACAGCGGGTTGTCGGCCGGGCCGGAGCGGCGGGCGCCGAGCAGGCGCAGGAGCGCTATGGCGGCGATCGGCAGGAGCGCCGACACGGCCAACCGCTGCCCGACGTGCCGGCTGTCGAGCCCGGCCATGCTGTCGAAGGGGTCATGGCAGCGGGCCGCGCCGAGACACCGCCAGGCGAGCAGGTCGAGGGCGACTCCGGCGATGGACACCACGTACAGCACGGTGAGGTTGAGCGCGAGCAGCCGGCACAGCACGCTGACTCCGGCGGCGCGGCGGCGGCCCGTGGGACGCATCCACACCGCCACGTTGCTGAGCATGAACGGCAGCAGGAAGACCATGGCGAGGGTCCGACCGACGGTGCCGGAGGGCAGGTCACCCCAGCGGTACGCCTCCAGCGTCACCCCGTCCCGGTCGCCGCCGCCCGACCCGGTGGCGCGGTGGAAGCCTCCGCTACCGTCGCCGGCGACCTGCCGGACCTGCGGTCGGTCGAGGATGACCGTGGGGTCTGCCCCGGACACGCCGTGCACCCGCAACTCCACCACGTCCGGTCGTCGCGGTGGGTCGCCGTACTGCGATCTCCCCTGGGGCATCGGGTCAGCTATCCGGTTCGCCGCTGGCCGGACGCGTCGCCTTCCGGGACCGGCGGATGAACCGCCACACTCCCGGCATCGCGTCGAAGAGGACGATCAGCAGCAGCACCCCGGCGACGACGGCGCTGTTGACGACCTGCGGGAGCCCCACGGTGACCAGTCCGCCCGCGATGATGGCCGGCACACCGACCAGACGCGCCCACGGCCGGCTGCCGTCGATCACCGCCGCGAGCAGGATCCGGGCGGTCAGGAACAACGCGGGCCCGATGACGCCCACGGCCAGTTGCCCCGTGGCGTGTTCTCCCGGATCGTCGATCGTCATCTCCATGGCCACCGAGGTGGCCAACACCCCGGCGATCATGACGAGGTGCAGGTAGCCCGCCACCAGCGTCAACTTGCTGCCGGGCGGGCCCTCCGCCTCGATCCTGGCGCCCAGCCGCCCGCCGGTGGGCACCAGGTAGAGCCGGGCGAGGGCCACCGCGGTCACGAACGCCAGGGCGAAGGCCACCGTGCTGTCCCGGTCCAGGCCGGAGCCGCTGTAGGTGATGCCGGAGATCAGGATCAACTCGCCCAGGGCGATGATGAAGATCTGTTGGTAGCGCTCGGACAGGTGCGAGCCGTTCACCCGGAGTTCCGGCCAGGTGCTCCGCCCGAGCCCGGGGAACGGCCAGCGCAGCCGCGCCAGTACGTACTCCATGACGAGGGCCAGCGCCCACAGCGCCTCCCGGGCCGGGGCCACGGCCGCCCCGACGACCCACAGCACGCCGGAGATCGCGAACCAGATCGCCACCCGCAGGCTGCGTAGTTGCAGCGGATGCCCGCTCAGCGCGGGGATCAGCATCGCCGCCCGGCCCAGGTGGATAGCCACGTAGGCGACGGCGAACACCAGGGCGTGCGCGTCGAACGCGGTCGGTACGGCCGCGGCCATCAGCAGGCCGCCGAACATCACCCAGAGCAGCAGTGCGACGATCAGCGGGGCCCGCGGGTCGAACCAGTCCGCCGACCAGGCGGTCACGAACCAGACCCACCAGAGCGCCGCCAGCATCAGCGCCACCTGGATACCGCCGTTGAGGCTGGGATCGTCGAGCAACGCCTGGGACAGTCGGGTCAGCGCGAAGATGAACGCCAGGTCGAAGAAGAGCTCCAGGAACGACGCCTTGCGCGGGTTCTCCCGCCGTTGCAGCAACCGTTGGGCAAGCCCGCTCGCCATCGGCATCCTTCCCGGGCCCGCAGCGGCCACCGCCGCCCCAGTCGTACCACCCGGACGACCCGGTACGGACGGGTTCCGGCGAGCCCGAGCGCCCAGGTCAGCGGCCGGTTCCGCCGGCCCGCCCGGAGATCAGGTCCGCCGCCACGGTGCAGAGCCGCTGGGCGCTCCCCGGGTCGACGGCGTACGCGGCCTTACCCGACACCGAGCGGTGCCGGGCCGCGTCGCGTCAGCTGGTGGGCGGGGTTACCGGTTGGCGGCCCGCTCGGCGACCACCACCGAGATCCCGTCCAGCACGCGGTGCAGGCCGAACTCGAACGCGTACTCCGGGCCGTACGCGGCACCGTGCTGCTGACCGGCCGCGGTGCCCACCCGGGAGGCGATCGGGTAGGCGCCGGCAGTCATGAACGTCTCCAGCCAGGGCGCGTGCGACTGCCACCACTGGCCGTCGGTCATCCCGGTCTCGCGCTCCAGGTCGACCACCTCGGAGGCGGCCCGCGCGGCGCTCTTCACGTGACCCAGCACGAGGGTGAGCACCGCGTCCATCTCGACGTCGGTGAGCCCGACGTCGACGATCGCGCTCAGCTCGTAGTCGTACTTGGCCATCAGGTGCGGTCCGAGCACCGGTCGGGTCGTCTCGGCCCGCAGCATCCAGGGATGCCGCTGGTAGAGCGCCAGGTTGTCGCGCGCGATCCGCTCCAGCCGGGTCCGCCAGTCGCCCTCGACGACGGGACGCGGCATCTCGCCGTACGCCGTGTCGATCATGACGGCGACGAGTTCGGCCTTGCCCGGCACGTAGGTGTAGACCGACATCGTGCCGACCCCCAACGCCTCTGCGACCCGGCGCATGGTCAGCGCGTCGAGACCCTCCGCGTCGGCGATGTCGATCGCGGCGCGGACGATCCGGTCGACGCTGAGCGCTGTGCCGGCGCTGCGGCTGGTCGGCTCCCGGGTGCGCCAGAGAAGGGCCAGGCTGCGGGCCGGGTCCGCGCTCGTCTTGCGCTCACTCGCCATGGTGCGGCCATCCTAACAACGCGGCCGTACGCCGTACGCCCACGCGGCCGGCCCCTCCCGCCGCCCGCGCGGTTGCTCACAACGCCTCACGCTCGTCCGACAGCGTCGGGCCGGCGGCGGCCGGCACCAGGTGTCGTACCTCCGGTTCGCCGTCGGTCAGCTCCCGGGCCCGCTGCTCGGCGGCGCGGTCCTCGCCGGTCAACCGGCCGCCGTGCTGACGCAGGTGCTCGTCCCAGGACGGCACCAGATACACCTCGACGAACCGGTCCGTCGTCTCGGCCGGGCGGAACAGCCCCCAGCGCATCGCACCGGTCCGCTGCCGCGCGCCACGCACCAGGTCCATCGCCGCCAGGAACGGTTGGGCCCGCTCCGGGTGGACGGTGTACTGAACCGTCACCAGCACCGGCCCCACCCCCGGGTCCGGTTCGTGCGCCAGGTGCAGCTGCGGCCAGTAGGCCGCCGATTCGCGGTCCACCGAACGCAGGTCCGGCAACGGCCAGATCCGACTCGTCACGGTGCCGAGCAGCATCAGCGCCGCCGCCGTGAGGTACGCGAGGACCAGCCCGGCCATGTCGGCCAGCACCCCCCAGACGAGCGCGCCGACCGCCTGCCCACCGGCGAAGCACACCTGGTAGACCGCCAGACCCCGGGCCCGTACCCAGCTGGGCAGGAAGAGCTGCATCTCGGCGTTGACGTTGGCCAGCACCGTCACCCAGGCCATCCCGGCGGGCAGCAGGGCGAGGAGCACCAGCGGCACCACCCGCACGGTGCCGACCACGGTCAACGCCACGGTGAACAGCGCTCCGGCGATCAGCAGGAGCTGGTTGGCCGACAGCCGGGTACGGATCACCGCCAGCAGCACACCACCCGCGATGGCGCCCACGCCGAGGGCGGCCAGCAGCACCCCGTACCCGCCCGAGCCCAGCCCCAGCCGCTGAGTCGCGACCAACGGCAGCAACGCCCACAGCGCGCTGGCCGGGACCACGAAGACCAGCGCACGGCGCAGCAGCCGGCGCACGGTCGGCGAGTGGCGGACGTAGCGGCTGCCGGCGCGCAACGCGGCGGCGAACCGCTCGGGCACCTCCACCGCGCGGGCGTTGCCGGGCCGCCAGCGCCACAAGGCGTACGCGAAGATCCCAAAGGCGACGGCGTTGATGCCGAAGACCGGGGCGACGCCGGTGCGGGCGATCAGCACGCCGGCCACCGCGGGACCGACCGCCCTCGCCACGTTCACGCTTATCGAACCGAGCGCGGACGCCGACCGCAGCTGGTCCTGCGGCACCAGCTCCGGGATCACCGCCGCCCAGGCCGGCAGGGTGAGCGCCTGCCCGACCCCGAACGCGAAGGTGAGCGTGAGCAGCAGCGCCGGCGGCATCCGGTTGGTCAACGTGAGCAGGGTCAACGTCACCGCCACCGCCACCAGGAACAGCTGCACGGCGATCAACAGGTGCCGGCGGTCGAAACTGTCGGCCAGCACCCCGGCGGGCAACGCCAACAGCAGCACCGGCAACAGACTGGCGGTCTGCACCAACGCGACAAGGGTGGAGGCGTTGGAGTGGTGGATCAGCAGCCACTGCGCGCCGACGGTCTGCATCCAGGTGCCGATGTTCGCGGCGAGCAGGGCCAGCCACAGGTTGCGGTAGACCGCCGTACGCAGCGGCGCCCACGCCGAGGCCGGACGGTCGGCGGGTCCGGCTGCGGCCGTCACCACCGCCCGTCCGCGCGCAGCACGCGCTCACCGGAGACGTAGAGGTCGTCGGGTTCGAGCAGCAGCAGCCGGACGACCTCCGTGGCGACCTGTTCGGGCATGGCGTACACCTCGTCCAGGAACTCGGCGCCCACCCGTTCCTGTAGCCGCGTCGGCATCGGCCCGGGATGCAGCTGCATCACCTTGACCCGGTTACTGTGCTGCGCCTCGGCCACCGACTCGACCAGGCTGTTGCCGTAGCTCTTGGTGGCCCGGTAGACGGGGATGCCGGGCCGGGGGGCCGCCAGCGCCAGCGCGCCGATGTAGACGACGTTGCCGTGGCCCTGCCGGTGCAGGTGCTGCACCGCCTCGCGCAGCAGGTAGGTGATGCCCAGAACGTTGATCTCCACGGCCCGGCGGATGTGTTCCACCGACAGGTCCCCCAGGTCACCGCCCGCCCACATCGAGGCGCAGGCCGCCACCCCGTCGATCGTGCCGTAGCGCCGCACCACCTCGGCGAACCCGTCGCGGACCTGCTGGTAGGAGGAGATGTCGCAGACCGCGCCGTCGCAACCCAGCTCGTCGGTCGCGGCGGTGACCTCGTCGGCCACGTTGCCGAACACCACGACGTGGTGCTCGTCGACCAGCAGGCGGGCCACCGCGAGGCCGAGACCGCTGGTCCCGCCGACCACCACGAAGGTTTTGGCACCCATGTCTCTCCAGCCGCCAGCACAGCTCACGCGGACCGCGTGACGGCGCGTTCTTCCCGTTTCCGGACCCCGCACACCCGCTCGGCCGGTAGTGCTGGACATACCCAAAGAGTGGATCTGGACGGCTGGGGTGCCCGGTCACCCCCGATTAGCGTCTGCTGCATGACCCCGGAACACCCTTCGCACCTGGCCGAGGCGCTGCGCCGCCGCCGCTGGCTGCTCTCCGCGTGGCCGTGGCGGGCGCTGGCCTACCTGGTGACCACCGTGCCGATCGCCGGCGTGCTCGGCGTCGGGCTGCTCGTCACCGGCGCACCCCTGCTGGCCGCTGTCAACGCGCTGCGGCTGCACGGCCGACCGCCGAGCATCGCGCTGATGCTGTTCCTGGCCACCGGCAGCCTCATCCTGCTGGCGTTGGCGCCGGTCGTGAGCTTCCCGGTGGCCGCCGTCGAGCGTTGGCGGATCAAGCTCGTGGACGGCCGCCCGTTGCCCCCGTCGCCGTGGCCGGGCCTGGCCGCCCGCTACCGCAGCGCCGCGACCTGGCGGGAGGTGGCGTACCTGTTCTGGCTGGGCGGGTTCGCGCCGATCGCGTACTGGGTGTTCCTGGTGCTGGTGCTGCTCGACCTCGGGATGATCTCCAGCCCCTGGTTGGCCGGCGACGCCAACCAGCCGGTCGTGATCTGGCAGCCGATCGACAGCACCGGCGAAGCCGTCCCGTACGCGATCGTGGGTGTGCTGTTGATCCCGGTGCTCTGCTACGCCGCCGGTCTGCTCGCCGCGCTCCAGGCGGTCGTGGTTCGGTGGGTGCTGGCCCGCCCGGCGGACGCGGCGGCGCTGCGCGAGGTCACCCGCTCCCGCACCCGACTGGTCGGCGCGTACGAGGCCGAACGTCGCCGCATCGAACGTGACCTGCACGACGGCGCACAGCCCCGACTCACCAGCCTCACCCTCCAGCTGGGGCTGGCCCGGCTGGACGTACCCGAGGACTCTCCCGCCTCCCGGCCCCTCGCCGTGGCGCACGACCAGGCCCGGGGTCTGATGGTGATGCTGCGGCAGTTGGTGCACGGCATCCGCCCGCAGAGCCTCACCGACCTCGGCCTGGCCGGCGCCGTACGCGAGCTGGCCGACGCCGCCACCATCCCGGTCACCGTCCACGCCGACCCGCACGCCGAGTTGCCGGAGATCGTGGAGACCACCGCCTTCTTCGTGGTGTCCGAGGCACTGGGCAACGTGGCCCGGCACGCCCGGGCGACCCGCGCCGACGTACGCCTCACCCGGACCGACGGTGACCTCGTCGTGGAGGTGTCTGACGACGGCCACGGCGGCGCCGACCCGGCCCGGGGCACCGGGCTGACCGGGCTCGCCGACCGGGTCGCCGCCGTGGACGGCCGGCTGCTGCTGTCCAGCCCGCCGGGCGGGCCTACCCTGGTCCGGGTGGAGCTGCCATGTCGTCGGTGACCCGGGTGGTGCTGGCGGAGGACGAGGTGCTGCTGCGCGAGGGTCTGGTCGCCCTGCTGACCCGCTTCGACTTCACGGTGTGCGCGGCCGTCGGGTCCGCCCCCGAGCTGCTGACGGCGGCCCGCGACCACCAACCGGACCTGGTGCTGACCGACATCCGGATGCCACCCGGGCGCCGCGACGACGGGCTGCGCGCGGCCGTCGCGCTGCGCGCCGAGCGACCGCACCTCCCGGTCGTGGTGCTCAGCCAGTACGTGCAGACCGGGTACGCGGCGGCGCTGCTGGACAGCGGCGACGGTCAGCGGGTGGGCTACCTGCTCAAGGACCGGGTCGCCGAGGTCACCGAGTTCGTCGACACGCTGCGCCGGGTCACCGCTGGCGGCACCGCCATCGACCCGGACGTCGTCCGGCAGCTGCTGCACCGCCCCCGCGACCCGCTCGCCGCGCTCTCCGCCCGGGAACGCGAGGTGTTGGCTCTGCTGGCCGAGGGGCGGTCCAACGCCTCGATCGCCGGCCGACTGCACGTCAGCGAGGCGGCGGTCGGCAAGCACGTCGGCAACATCCTGCTGAAGCTCGACCTGCCACCCAGCGACGACACCAACCGTCGGGTGCTCGCGGTCCTCACCTATCTGCGCGCCGACCCGGTGAGCTGACCAGCGCCGGGCCGAGATCGGGCCCGGCCACCCCGGGCGTAGATTCTGCTCAGCGGAACCGACGCCACGCAGGGCGCGGACCAGGGAAACGGGGGCACGGCATGGCGGAGGCGTTGCGGGTTGGTCTGCTGGGGTACGGGCTGGCGGGCCGGGTGTTCCACGCACCGCTGATCGCCGCGACCCCGGGGCTGCGGCTCGACGCCATCGTGACCCGCGATCCGCAGCGGCGCGAGCAGGCGCGACAGCACTTCCCGGACGCCCGCCTGGTCGACGACGCCGACGAGCTGTGGCGTACGCCGGACGCGCTGGACCTGGTCGTGGTGGCGACGCCGAACCGGCAGCACGTGCCGATGGCGCGCGCATCGCTCGCCGCCGGCCTGCCGGTCGTCGTCGACAAGCCGCTGGCCGCCACGGCGGCCGAGGGTCGCGCGCTCGTCGACGAGGCGATTGAGCGTGGGGTGCCGCTGACGGTGTTCCAGAACCGGCGCTGGGATGGTGACTTCCTGACCGTGCGCCGCCTCGTCGAGCAGGGCGAGTTGGGGCGGGTGCTGCGCTTCGAGTCCCGGTTCGAGCGGTTCCGTCCGACGATCAAGCCGGGCTGGCGGGAGCTCGCCGGTCCGGAGGAGGCCGGCGGCGCTCTCTTCGACCTCGGCGCCCACCTCGTCGACCAGGCGGTGCAGCTGTTCGGCCGGGTCGAACGGGTCTACGCGGAGGTGGATCGTCGCCGTGCCGGCGCGGCCGTCGACGACGACGCCTTCGTGGCGTTGACCCACGCCAACGGGGTCCACTCGCACCTGTGGATGGGCGCGGTGACCGCTCAACTCGGACCGCGCCTGCGGGTGCTGGGCGACCGGGCCGGCTACACCACCTACGGCCTCGACGTGCAGGAGGCGGCGCTGCACGATGGCGGCCGACCGGACCAACCGGGCTGGGGCGAGGTCCCGCCGGACCGCTACGGCCTGCTCGGCGTCGACGGCGACCTGCGGCCGGTGCCGACCGAGCCAGGCGCGTACCAGAGCTTCTACGCCCTGGTGGCGGCGGCGCTGCGCGACGGCGCACCGATGCCGGTGGACCCACGGGACTCGGTCGACACGGTCGAGCTGATCGAGCTGGCGCACCGGTCGGCGGCCGAGGGCGTGGTGCTGCCGGTCCCGACCGCCTGACCGGAGACTGACACCCGCCCGGTTGGCGCGTCCCGCCAACGGGCGGCCGAGCTGCGCGCGAAAAACCGGTGGAATGACGCCGCGGTGCGTCGTTATCGTGCTGCGCAACCTGGTCGTCTAGGCAAGGACGTGCCGTTGTACACCCTGTGAGACCCCCCGAGAGCTGATCTGTCGCGCGTCGCGTATCTGCGCCGCGCTCCTCTTGCTGCGGACTTCTCACCGAAACCGGGTGTTCTTCTGTGCTCATACATTGGGCCGTCGTGCCCACCTGCCTGCCCATCGTCAGCCGCCGATGCCACGCGTGCGCGTCCGAACGCCTGCGGGCGAGCGGCAAGTTCCGCGTCAATGCCAATCACAAGATCCTCGACGCCTGGCTTCTCGCGCTCTGCACCGCGTGCGGGGAGACGGCGAAGCTCACAATCCTGGAGCGGATGACGGTACGTTCCATCCCGCCCGAGTTGCTGGACCGGCTGCATCGCAACGACCCTGGCCTGACCGCCGAACTGCTCCAGAATCCGGTCGTGCAGCGTAGTAACCGGTTCAACCTCGACTGGACCAACGCCTGGCGCCTCGACACCGGTGGATCGGACCACCCGGACCGCGACGTGATCGACGTGGCGGTCCGCTTCGCGGCACGGATCCCGATCCGACCGGCACGACTGATCGCCGACGGTTGCGGTCTGTCGCGCGGCGAGGTCGAGCGACTGATCACGGAGGGGAAGGTCGTCTCGGCGATGCGGTTGAGCGGCAAGCTCTCCGACGACTTCACCTTCACGCTCAAGCGCTGAACCGTCTGGGGCCTGTCCGGCCGGACGCCGGACAGGCCCCTAGTCGGCGTCCTCCTCGGAGAGGGCCTCGTCCGGCGCGCGTGCCTCGTCGTCGGTCAGCGCGTCGTCGTCGGTCAGCGCGTCGTCCGACGAGGTGGCGAGGTCGGCGAGCCGCAGCTCGGCCTCCCGGATCTCCTCGTCGAGCCTGGGGTTGTCCTCGTCGGGACCCTGCGACATGGGCGACCTCCATCGGGCGCGACCGGCAGACCTCCGGGTACCCGACCTGAGGGCGGAGACACGGAGGTCTGCCGACAACCCTTGATCAGGTGATGAAAAGTAGCCGAATCCGCTCCCCGAGACCTACTTCTCATCATTTGATCACTTGATGACGACTAGTCGAGCCTGCCCGCGAGGAGCTATTTCTCATCAAGTGACCGAGGAGATGCCACGTCCTCGGCGACCCAGAGGCCACGGCCCTGGAGACCCACCACCAGACCACGCGTCTGAAGAACGATGATGGCCCGCTGGACCGTGGTCACACTGACGTCGTAGAGGTCCGACAGTTCGTTGTACGTGGGCAGCCGCTCCCCCGCGCCGTACTCACCGCTCTTGATGCGAGCGGCGAGATCCTCGGCCACCTCGCGGTATCCCCCGGTAGGTATGGGCATGTGAAGGTTCCTTCGTTCGGCACCCTCCATCGGATCACGCTGTTGGCACGCCTTCAAGACCAACATTGCCTTAGGTACTAAAGGTCTCTAAGCTGGATGCAGTGGTCGGTTCCTTCGTTCGGCAAGCGGCGGAGCGGGCCACTACCCGCCCACGCGACGGTGAGACTGCTCGACGCTGGGCGACCTGGTCGTGTCTCGCGAAAGGTGCCGACCATGCCGATCGACGAGCCCGTGTCCAGGGCGACCGAGTTGTTCACGGCCGAACGGGTTTTGGATGCGCACTGGACCCGGGCACGCGACGGGCCCTGGCGAGCTGGCGGCTGCCTTGAGTGCAAGGGTCGCAACAACTGCTCGCAGCTGGATTGGGCGCTGAGTTTCCTGGCCGACGTTGCTTCCATCATGTTTCAGAAGCGCTGAGCTGCGCTCTCAACGTCGTCGGCGGGTGGTCGCCGAACGCTTTCGGCGGACCGATGTACCAGCGCCGGGCCGGTCGGCGGCGCGCTGGGCTGGAGGAGCCCGGGAGCGTTGCCGACCCGGCCCGGTGCCGGATCAGCGCTGCTTCAGCTCGCGCCAGGATGGGTGGGTGCCGCGCCAGGCGTCGGCGAGGATGGCCGCCGAGGCCCGGCTGGGGCACTGCTGCACCCGCTCACGACCCGACGCCCCACCGATCTGGGCGCGGACCTCCCAACCCTGCCCATCAGTACGGATGTACACGTCCCTGCGCCCGCGCGGGGTCGTGTCTCCGTTCCACCAGTGCTCCTCCACCTTCATTCGCCGACCGTATAGCAATTCCCGCGCGGAGGGTACGTCGCAGGTAGGCCCAGACCGGGGTAAGGGTGACAATCCAGGCGCATTTCGGGCCAACCGTTGACGGTTCGAAACCATAACGGGCGGTTCTGCCGCCCCTGACTTGCGAATCAGCCCCTCCTCGCCCCGCCCCCTCCCCGCCACCCTCACCGCTCGACCGCTGTTGACCAAGAGGTTCGCGTCACGAATCGCGCTCCCGATGACGCAAACCTCTTGATCAACCCGGAGAGGGCGGGGGGCAACCCGGAGAGGGCGGGGGCAACCCGGAGGGGGCGGGGGTAGACGCGGGCAGGGCGGGGGTAGACGCGGGCAGGGCCCGGGGGTCAGGTTGTCTGGGTGGTCAGCAGGTAGTCGTCGGCCTCGGGGCTCCACCGCAGATCGAGCACGCCGGCCGTGGCAGCGGCCTTGCAGAACTGTAGGAAGCTGCGGTAGCCGAGCTTCTTCTCACTGAAGTCCGGCCGAGCCCGGCGCACCTGGTTCTTCAACCCGGACAACGCCACCGGATTGCCGCCGCTGCCCAGGTCCGCCACGACGCCGCGGAGCAGACCGAACGCCACCTCCCGGTCGCCGTGCTCGGGCAGCGAGACCTCGGGGTCGCCCTTCGCGGGGCCCTCGGCCAACTCGATAACGTTGCGCTCGGCGAGGTGGCGCAACAGTTCGCCGAAGGTGCGGAAGCCGTAGTCGGACTCGCTGAACGTCGGGTCCTTGCGCAGCAGGGTGCGCTTGAGCCGGGAGGCGGTCACCTCGCCGTTGGCGCTGCCCTGCAAGCCGGCCACCGTCTGCGCGACCTGCACGGCCAGAGCGTCCACGTCCCGGCCGGGCTCCTCCCCCGCCGGCCGGCGGTCCACCTCCGGCTCGTGTTCGCGTTCCGGCTCGGGTGGGCGCTGCTCCGCGCCGCCCTGCCGGGTGGTGGGACGGGCGCGTCGGCCACGAGCCGGCGGGATGTCCACACCCTCCAACCGGTCGTAGTAGAGGAACTCGTCGCACGCCGGAGGAAGCAGCGCCGATGTGGACCCCTCGACCCCGACGCCGATGACCCGCTTGTTCAGCTCCCGCAGTTTGTGCACCAGCGGGGTGAAGTCGCTGTCGCCGCTACAGATCACGAAGGTGGAGATGTAGTCACGCTCGAACGCCAACTCGATCGCGTCGACGGCCATCTTGATGTCCGCGGCGTTCTTACGGGACGCACCCATCCGCTGCGGGATCTCGATCAGCTCGACGTGCGACCGGGTCAACATCCGGCGATCCTCGTCGAAGTAGGACCAGTCGGCGTACGCCCGGCGGACCACCACCCGACCTCGTTCGGCCAACGCGTCGGCGATGGGCCGGAAGTCGAAGTCCGCGCCGCCGCGATGGTCGCGCGCGCCCAACGCGAGGTTCTCGTAGTCGAGGAAGAGGGCAATCCGGTCTTCTTGATCCACGCGGATCAGCCTACGCCGGGCGTGAGCTGGCCGGTGCGGGCGACGCGCGAGACCTCAACTCGACGACCGTCCATTTCTTGCGGCCTAATAGTCGTATATTTTCGTTGTTCGATAGTCGTCTTGCAGTGCGATGTGTGGTGCTGCATCATGACGATCAATGTCGGGCGTCGGGGGAGCGCCGGGCGGACCTCCACCACCACCCACCCAGGAGGGTCACCGATGTTTCGCAGCCTCATGCCCGCGCGGGGACGCCCCGGCCGGCCCAGCGGTACCGCCGTCGCGCTCGCGGCCGGCCTCGCCGTGCTGGTCGCCGCGCCCACCGTGGCCGCCGCCAGCCCACCCGCGTCCGCTGGTGCCCAGCCGGTGGTCACCCGGGCCGCCCTCGACCCGGCGCTGGTCGCCGGGCGCGGCGCGGACGTCGACTTCGTCGAGCAGGAGGCGGAGAACGCGCGCACCAACGGCGAGATCATCGGGCCCGACCGGTCCGCCTACACGCTGCCCGCCGAGGCCTCCGGCCGTCGGGCGGTCCGGCTCACCCCCGGGGAGTACGTCGAGTTCGTGCTGCCCAGCGCGGCGAACGGGATCACCGTGCGCTACAGCATCCCGGACGCGCCCCAGGGTGGTGGGATCACCGCACCGCTGAAGGTCGCGGTCAACGGCAGGCAGGTGAGCACCATGACGCTCACGTCGCAGTTCTCGTGGCTCTACAACCAGTACCCGTTCACCAACGACCCCCAGGCCGGGCTGCTGCACCCGGACTGGTGGATTACCGAGTGCCAGTGCGTGCCGTCGGCCACCACGCCGTACCCGAGCATCAGCACGCCGTTCCGGCCCACCCACTTCTACGACGAGCAGCGACTGCTGCTCGGACGCACCTACCGGGCCGGCGACAAGGTCCGGCTCACCGCGCCGCCCGGTAGCGCCGCCGCCTGGACCGTCATCGACCTGCTCGACTCCGAGCTGGTCGCGCCGCCGCACGTCCGGCTGCTCGCCGCGAACGTGCTCGCCTTCGGTGCCGACCCCACCGGTCGGCGGGACTCCGCCGACGCGCTGGACCGGGCCATCGCCTTCGCCCGGCGCGCCCACCTGAAGGTCTACCTCCCGCCGGGCACCTACCAGGTCAACCGGCACATCATCGTGGACGACGTGACCATCGAGGGCGCCGGCAACTGGTACACGATCATCAAGGGTCGCGAGGTCGCCCTGCCGACGCCCGCGCCGGACGGCTCGGTGCACACCGGCGTCGGTTTCTACGGTCGGGACGCCGCCGACGGCGGCAGCCGTAACGTGCACCTCTCCGGCTTCGCCATCGAGGGCGACGTGCGGGAGCGCATCGACACCGACCAGGTCAACGCGATCGGCGGAGCGATGAGCGACTCCACCATCGACGGGCTCCACCTGCGCCACACCAAGGTTGGCCTGTGGTTCGACGGTCCGATGCGCAACGTCCGGGTCACCAACAACATCGTCGTCGACCAGATCGCCGACGCGCTCAACTTCCACACCGGCGTGACCGACTCCCTGGTGGCGCACAACTTCGTCCGCAACACCGGCGACGACGGCCTGGCGATGTGGTCGGAGAAGACAGCGAACGCCCGGAACACCTTCGACCACAACACCGTGCAGTCACCGACGCTGGCCAACGGCATCGCCATCTACGGCGGCACCGACACCACCGTCTCGCACAACCTCGTGGCCGATCCGGTACGCGAGGGAAGCGGTCTGCACGCCGGGTCCCGCTTCGGCGCGGAACCGTTCACCGGGCACCTGCGGTTCACCAACAACACCACCGCCCGCGCCGGCACCTACGAGCTGAACTGGAACATCGGGCTCGGCGCGATCTGGATCTTCGCGCTGGATCGCAGCATCGACGCGGGCATCGAGGTGACCGGCGACGCGTACCTGGACAACACGTACAACGCGATCATGCTGGTCAGCGACTGGCCGGTGAAGGACCTCTACTCGATCTCCGACGTCCGCTTCCGGGACGTCCGGGTCGACGGCACCGGCACCTCCGTGGTCAGCGCCCGCGCGGCCGGGTCCGCCTCGTTCGCCAACGTGGACGCCCGCAACGTGGGCGCGGTCGGCGTCAACAACTGCGGATCGTTCCACTTCACCCCGGCCGGGTCGGAGTTCACCCTGACCGACCTCGGCGGAAACGACGGCGGGTGGCTCGCCCCGTGGCTGCTGCCCAACACCATCACCTGCGACGACCGGCCACCCGTGTCGCCGCCCCCGCCTCCGGCGCGGTGGTGAACGCGGTGGGCGGCCCGGAACGTCGGGCCGCCCACCGCACCTCCCAGGTCAGAACCGCTTGGCGTACGCCAGCGGCACGGTCGTCGACTGACCGTCCCACCTGCCCTTCAGCGTGGCTCCGGTCGACCCGTCGGCCCCGGCGTCCGGCCGCCGGACGACGACCAGCTCGACGGTGTCGGTGTCGATGACCGTGTGGTCCTCGTCGACGACCCGTCGCACGTTGCCGGCCGCGGGCGCGTCGTGGTCGACGGCGCCGTCGACCACGACGGTCACCGTCGGCTCGCGCACCTCACGTCGGCCGTCGACCTCGAAGTACTGCTCCGCCTGGCCGCTGCCGGTGAAGATCGCCTGGGCGAGCGCGGCGGCGTACACGGGGTCGACGCAACCGTCGTACACCCAGCGTCGGCCCAGCACCGAGTGCTCGGTCGTGCCGACCAGCCAGGCGTCCGCACCGTCGAGGGGCGCGGCGCGGTAGGTGAGCGGAACGTGGTGGACCGGCCCGTCGGCGGCTCCGACCAGCATCGTCTCGATGCCGACCTCGCCGGCCGGGTCGTCGAAGCGGTACGCGCCCCGGCTCACCATCTCGACACCGGGCGGCCCGGCGAACCAGGGTCGGCCGGGCAGCCAGGTCGTCAGCAGTTCGAGCTTGGTGGGGCGCAGGGTCGCCTTGTGCAGCAGTGCCATGACGGGCAGCCTAGTCAGAGGCCCGCGCAGGGGTTGCCAGCGATCGTGCAGCTCTCCGGTTCGCGGGCCTTCGGCCGGCTGTCGCGGACGTCGAAGCTGATCGTCTGGGATCCGCCGGGCGCCACGACGCCTCCGGTGAAGGTGATCGCCCGCCCGTCCTGCCGCCAGTTCGCGCCTTCGACGTCGTCGACGGTGGTGCCCTCGGCGAGGGTCACGACCACGGCCCAGTCCCCCACCGGCGCGCTGCCGGGGTTGTCGACCACGATCTCGCCGGTGTAGCCGAACAGTCGGCTGGAATCGGTCTCGTAACGGGCCACCATGGGCGCGGGCGGTGGGGGCGGCGGGGCCGACGCGGGCGTACGCGAGGGCTTCGCTGACGGGGTCCGGCTCGGGCGGGTGCTCGCCGACGCGGTCGTCGGCGAGGGGCGCGCCGACGGGGTCGCCGCCGACGCGACGGCGGTCTTGCCGGCCGTCACGGTCGGCGACGGTGTGGGCGTCGGTGTCGACGTGGCGGTCGGCTTCGACTCGGGCGGCAGCGTTATCCAGGCCGCCGTACCGGCCAGCAGCACCGCCCCGACCACCCCGGCGACCAGCGTGCGACGCCGACGGCGATTGCGGCCGGCCCCGCCGCGCGGGCCGACCAGCGGCAGCTCGGCGGTCAGCCCGCCGTCGCCGCGCCGCAGGTCGACCTGCTGGAAGGCGAGCCAGTCGAGGATGGCCGGCAGTCGTACGGTCAGCGCCTGCCGAAGCTGCTGCTCGCGCGGCTCGTGCTGGTCGGCGGACCAGGCACCGTGCGTGCTGACCTCCCGGACGTCCAGCCGACAGCCCTGCTTCGTGGCGGTGACCGTGCAGGTCAGCTCGCTGAGCCGGCCGGCCTCGTCGCAGGCCAGGACGAGGAGTTCCGGCTCCTGCCGCTCGGTCACCTCGACCTCGACGTCGGCCTCGAAGCCGGGCAGGGCTGCCGTGTGCAGCAGCAGCCGATCCGGTACGCCCTCCACCGTCTCGGCCTCGGCGAACCACCGGCCGAGCAACTCCCGATCGGTCAGTGCGAGCCAGACCCGGTCGGGCGGGTGGGACAGGTCGACCTGGGCACCGATCTCGATCACGGCGAGACTCTAACGGGTTGGCCGTCCGGCCCGTCCCGCCCGCCTGCCCGAGCCGGTCGCCGGTGTCCTGGTCAACCCCAGCCGCACGGGCTGGTCCGCTCACTGACGCGCGGTGTGCCGCCACCGCAGCAGACCGGCCAGCCCGAGCAGCGCCAGCAGCGTCCCGGCTCCGGCCAGCAGCGGCCAGGTTCGCGCAGCCGCGCCGGCGACCTTTCCGCCGGCCGGACGGATCGCCGTGGGCTCCGCCGGGCCAGCGGACTCCGACGGGGGTGCGGCGGCGGTGGCCGTACGGTCGGTGGCCGGATAGCGCAGGATCGTCGGGCGGGTGCCGGCTGGTTGACCGGCGGACTCGGAGACGGTGAGCAACGAGCGGCCATCGCGACTGTAGGTGATCGACTCGCCCTGGGGTTCGTCCGGCAACGGGGTGATCCGCGGCTTGCCGGCGGTCAACGCGCGGACCACATCGCCGTCGGGTACGTCGTACTCGAAGGCGTCGGCGTAGCTGCGCAACACCACCCGCCGGCCGTCCGGCGCGCTCGCCGCGCCGGTGACCACCCCGCGCCCGAGGAACGAGAACGGGTTGCTGGTCGTGGTCGTCGGCAGGGTCACCTGGCCGAGCGCCGCCATCGGCGTCGTCGCGTCCGGCCGCAGCGCGCTGCTCGGCGCGTACAGGTAGACGGTGCCGCTGCCGCCCTTGGTGACGATCAGCGGCCGACCCGACGCGTCGAGCAGCAGCGCCTCGGCGTCGTGCGGACGATCCGGATAGGTCATCCGGTGCAGCACCGGCCGCGTCGCCCCGGGCGCGAGCCGCCACACCCCGACCGTCGGCCGAGAGCCGTCGTTGTCACCGATGTCGGCGACCCAGACGGTGCCGTCCCGGCCGATGGCCAGGTCCTCCGTGTCGCGGGGCTGGGACGGGAAGGGGACGGCCCGCACCACCGCGCAGCGCCGGTCGAGGAAGAAGATCCGGCGGCGGGCCTCGTCGTCCGCGCCGTCGTTGATCACGACGTACCCGTCGTCGGTGGCGACCATGCCGGATATCTCGCGCAGCCGCTCGTCGCGCACCTGGCAGACCGCCGTTCCGGCCGCCGCGCCCGTCGTGGAGGTGGCGGCGGTGGAGGCGGTCGGCGCCAGCAGGAGAGCTGGCGGTATCGCGCCGGCGAGCAGGGCGGCCAGCACCGCCCCCGCGCCGGCACACCGCCGCCAGGTCAACCGTCCGCGTACCCGCATCGCCCACCCTCCTCGCCGTGGCCGCGACCCGGCCACCCGCCCATCCTGGCCGATCGCGGCCACCGGTGGCGGTCATCGCGGGGACGCGCCCGAGCCCCTGGTCGATGTACTGTCGCTGCGCCTGATTCTGGTTCGGAGAGGTGGCTATGTCTGCAAGCGGCACCGCGCCGGCCAACCGTTACGGACGGCGACTGCTGCGCCGCCTCGGCCGCCCGGCCGGTGGCACGGCGCTCGCCCTGGTGCCGCTCGCCGCGGTCATCTGTGGCCTGTTCACCGGCGCGCTGGCCAGCAGGGCCGCCTGGGAGACGTCTCGGCCGCAGCCCGACCGGGCCGAGGCCGCCGCCATCCTGACCGAGGTCTTTCCCGGTCACGACCTCGGCGAGATCGACACCCCGCCCGCGCTGTTCGTCGTCTACGGGCACGCGCTGCGCCTGAACACCGTCAAGACCCTGTTGTTCGGTGACGGTGGCGAATACCAGGAGAGCGCCACCGGCGCCGCCGCCTTCGGCGCGCCGCCGGTGCCCGCCGCGCAGATCGTCACCGAAGCCCGCGAACACCTGACCGGTGCCGGCTGGCGGGTGTACGACCCGCAGGTGTCCGACCGCGTCAGCTGCGCGGACAAGTTCTGTGCCACCCCGCAGGCGGTCACCGACACCGCCCTGACCGCCAGACGTGGCGACACCATCCTGAACGCCTCGGTCTCCTCGCAGACCGCCGTGGACGCCACCTACCTCTCGGTCGAGGTGCACCGCGCGCCACCACCCCTGGTGGTCCCCGCCGGGGTGCTCGGCACGCTGCTGGGCGCGGCGGCCGGTTGGGTGGTCTTCGGCTGGGTCAGTCGACGCACCGAGGGGCGCCGACGCCGCGGCGTGGTGAACGCCCTCGTCGGTGTCGCCACGGTGCTGTGGTGGCTGCCGGTCCTGCTGAGCGTTCCGTCCCTGCTGCGACACCACCTCGGTGAGCCGCACCCGGCCTGGCACCCGTTCTGGGAGTGGCTGGGCCAGCCGACCGCCTCGCTGCTCTTCCTGGTCGGCGCGGTGTGCGTGCTGCTGGCGCTGGGGCTCGCCGCCGCCACCCGCCGGCGTGGCACACCCGAGGCGCCGGTCGGCTGAGCGCCGCTGGCCCGGCTCACCGCCCGCCCGAGGCCGGCCCCCGTCCCGGGGACCGGCCGGGCGTCCGCTACCGGGTGGACCAGCGCTGCGCGCCGCTGCCGTTGCACGTCCAGAGCTGCGTGGCCGTGCCGTTGGCCGTGCCGCCGGAGGTCACGTCCACGCACTTGCCGGCGGAGGTCAGCACGATCGCGCCGTCGGTACGGAAGGTGAACCGCTGCGCGGCGGTGCCGTTGCACGTCCAGATCTGCACCCTGGTGCCGTCGGCGCTGGCTCCGCCGTTCACGTCCAGACACCGGTCACCGTAGACCCGCAGTTCTCCGGCGGCGGTACGCGTCCAGCGCTGGTTGGTGCCGCCGTGACACTCCCAGATGATCGTGGGGGCGCCGGCGGTGGTGCTGGCGCCGGAGACGTCCAGGCATCGCCCGGAGGCGGGGTTGACCAGGCCGACCGGGGTGCCCACCGGCGGAACACCCGCCGGAACCAGGCTGCCGGGCACCGATTGCAACGCCGCGTACCAGCGGGCCGCCATCTTGTCGTATCCGCCCGCGTTGGGGTGCACGCCGTCGGCGAGGTCGGCGGTGGTGAGCGCGGCGTGCATGTCGACCAGGTGCACCCGGCTGCCCTTCTGCGCCACGATGCCGGGTATCGCCGCGTTGTACGTCTGCACCCGAGCCTCCAGGTTCGGGTCGGACTCCGGGGTGATGGTGGCGACGAAGACGTCCGCCCCCGGCGCCGTCGACGTGATCTTGTCGATGAGGGCGGAGAGCCGGGCCGGCGCGTTGGCTAGGTTGTAGTTCTGGTTCACGTCGTTGGTGCCGATGTGCAGCAGCACGGTGCGCGGGTCGGTGGCCCGCAGCCAGGCGACGATGTTGGCGTCCAGCTGGTCGATGCGCCAACCGGAGTGGCCCTCGTGGTCGTGGTCACCGAGGCTGGCCGGCCCGTTGAACCCCGAGCCGACGAAGTCGACGGTGTAGCCGCCGGCGGCGAGCCGCTGCCACAGGTTGATCCGGTACCCGCCCGGCACGTTGAACCCGTCGGTGATCGAGTCACCGAGTGGCATCACCCGTACGCCGCCGTTCGACTCGGCCTGCGCGGGTGCGACCTGGGCCAGCCCCAGCACGGCGCCGAGGACGAGCCCGAAGGCCCCGGCGGCGGCCCGTCGTGCGTTGAATCGCATGGTTGATCCCTCTCCTCGAAGGTCGTCCGGGACCGTCGGTGGTACGCCGTCCGCCGAAAACGACGACCACACCCCGGACAGATCCATTGATGTTTGACGATGACCGTGCCGGGCGGGAGTGATTGCGGCACGGACGCGAGCCGAACGCCGAGCTGGCTGCGCCGAGCGGTCCCGGGGTGATCGGGTCCGAGGTCCACCGAGGACGGCCGAGGGTTACCTGTGGGTCCGGCGACCGGTACGGTCCCAGATGTCCACGGTCGTGGCAGACCCGGACGACGGCGCCCTGCCGGGCCCGGCGTCCGGCACCGTCAGGCCGACCGGCACATGGGAAGGGGCGCAGGGTGCGGATCAGAGCGGGCTTGTGCGTCGCGGCGCTCGTCGCGGCGGGACTGACGGTCGGCACACCGGCCGCCGCCACACCGTCCGCCGCGTCGGCGGCCAGCGCCACGGTGGTGCCGATCCAGGTGACCGGAGACCCGGCGACGCGCTTCAACCTGGTGCTGTTGGGCGACGGGTACACCGAGGCGGACCTGCCCACGTTCCGGTCCCACGTGGAGCGGCACCTCAACACCCTGTGGACGATTGAGCCGTTCAAGTCGTACCGCAGCTACTTCAACGTCTACGCCGTCGAGATCGTGTCGGCCGAGTCCGGGGTGGACTGCGACCCCGGCCTGTCCGCGCCGCAACGGGACACCGCGCTGGACATGGGCTTCTGGGGCGGGTGCAACCCGGCCAGCGTGCAACGCCTGCTCACCGTCGACGGGTCCGCCGCGAACGCGTACGCCGACCTGGCCGTCGGCACCAACCCGGGCAATCGGCAGCTGATCGCGCTGGCCAACAGCGGCACCTACGGTGGGGCCGGCGGCAGCAACGCCACCGCCTCCGGCGGCAACGCGCTCTCCGCGCTGATCAGCCCGCACGAGCTGGGGCACTCGCTCGGCGGCTTGCAGGACGAGTACGACTACTACGGCCGTGGGGTGCCGGGCGACATCTACCGCGGGCCGGAACCGGACTCGGTGCACCACACTGTGCTGACCGAGCAGCAGATGCGCGACACCCGGGCCAAGTGGTGGCGCTGGCTGGGCGAACCGAGTGAGGCGGGCGGGACGATCGGCCGCTACGAGGGCGGTCTCTACCTCCAGCGTGGGGTGTGGCGACCGAGCCGGCACTCGATGATGAAGTCGTTGGGCTTCTACTTCGACCAGGTCGGCCGGGAGCGGATGACCGAACGGATCGCGGGCCGGGTCGGCATCGTGCAGGGTGGCACCGCCACCGACCCGGTGGTGGGAGCGGACCGACTGCTCTGGGTGGACACCCTGCACCCGGTGAGCCACGCGTTGACCGTGACGTGGTCGGTGGACGGCCGGGCGGTGCCGCGCACCGGCAACGCCCGCCACCTGGACCTGCGGTCGCTGCGGCTGACCCCCGGCCGGCACACGGTGACCGCCACGGTGACCGACCCGACGGAGTTCGTCCGCGACCCGGCGGTCCGCAGCTCACCCGCGCTGACCCAGACCCGCACGTGGACCGTGGACACCTCGGTGCGTACCCCGCCGGTGACGCCGCCGCTGGCGATCACCGCTTCCACCGCGACCGATCGACCGGTCGGCGCGCGCGATGTCGTGTACGTGCGGACCAGCCAGCCCACCGACCGGGCGCCGCGGGTGAGCTGGTCGCTCGACGGCCGACCGGTGGCCGACACCGGCACCGACCGGGACGTGGACCTGGGCGCCCTGCGCCTGTCGCGGGGCAGCCATCGGCTGACCGCCCGGGTCAGCGACCCGGCGAGCGGGAAGGCGGTGACCCGCACCTGGGCGGTCGACGCGACGCGGCCCGACGTGGCGTACGCGCTCTCCGTGCCGCTGCTCACCACCACCCGGCCCGGCCGACCCACCGAGTACGTGTACAACGGCCCGTTCACCATGGGGTTGACCGGCACCGACGACGGCGCCGGGCAGGTCACCTCGGAGTTCCGGCTCGACGGCGACGGGTGGCACAACTACTACGGTTGGCCCACCGACGCCCGTTCGCCGTTCCTGTTCACCGCCACCGGCACCGACGTGGACGGCCTGGTCTACGGCAACCTCGGCTCGGGCGGCCTGTCGGTGTCCCCGTTCGCCGAGCGGTCCCCCGGGTACGGCCGGCACACCATCGAGTACCGGGGCATCGACGCGGTCGGCAACATCGGGGCGGCAAAGGCGTTCGTGGCCACGGTGATCCCGCCACCGCCGGCCTGCACCACCGTGATAACCGGCCGACACGCCGGTCCGCTGACGGTTGCCGCCGGCGTCACCTGCCTGCGCGCGGCCACCGTGACCGGCCCGGTCACCGTCGCACCGGGCGCCGCCCTGGTCGCCGAGGACGCCACCATCACCGGAAGTCTGGCGGCGTCCCGTGCCACCGCCGTCGAGTTGCTCAACACCGAGGTACGCGGCGCGGTGGCGCTGACCGGCACCACCGACCACGTCACGCTGGTGGGGGCGCGGGTGGCCGGCCCGCTGGCGCTGGCCGGTACCGCATCGGCGCCCATCCTCGCCGGCGGCCAGGTCGGCGCGTTGGCCTGCTCGGGCGGTCTCGCCCCGGTCGACCTGGGGTCACCCACCACGGTTCGGGGCGCGACCACCGGCCACTGCCGCGCGGCCTGAGCATTTTTCGCAGAGATCGCGCGGAACGCGACCGGAATGGGCGGCCTGAGTGCGGCGGTGCTGGGTAGGCAACGGCCCGACGGCCCGTCGACACCGCCGGTGGGAGGCTCCGAATGAGTACGTACCGAGATGAACAGGACAGCGCGCTTCCTCCTCCGGAGGCGGATGCCCTTGAGCAACGGCAGGACGCGTTCGACGTCGGGCCGCCGGACCGGGTATCGGGTGACGTGGACCCGGAGGCGGCCGAGGCCGACCTGGCCGAGCAGGGCGCCTACCCGGCGGGCACCCTTGAGGAGGTGACGTCACTGCCGGGCGACGCCAACCCCGCGGACGCCCTCGAACAGCGCCAGGAGATCCCGACCCGCGACGAGGGCCGCCGCACCTGAGCACACCCGCTCGCACCGACCCGACGGCCGGGCTCAGCCGGTGGCGACCTGCCAGAGCAGGAACGCGTTGAGCGCGACCACCAGCACGGCCACCAGGGACGCGGCGGCGGTGGTGAGGGGGTGGTTGACCAGGTTGCCCATCAGGTCGCGTCGGCGGGTGAAGGCCACCACCGGGATCAGCGCGAACGGGATGCCGAAGCTGAGGATGACCTGGGACAGCACGAGCGCCCGGGTCGGGTCGAGGCCGATGGCCAGCACGACCAGGGCGGGCAGCAGGGTGACCAGCCGGCGCAGCAGCAGCGGTACCCGCCGCCGCAGGAAACCCTGCATGATCACCTCCCCGGCGTAGGTGCCGACGCTCGTGGAGGCGAGCCCCGACACCAGCAAAGCGACGGCGAAGCCGAACGCCGCGGCGGTGCCGATGCTCTGGCCGAGGCCGGCGTGCACCCCCTCCAGGGTGTCCGCGCCACCCGGGCCACCGCCCCGGAAGCTCGCCGCCGCGATCAGCAGCATGGCGAGGTTGACCGCGCCGGCCGCGCTCAGGGCGAGCAGGACGTCGGTGCGCTGACCGCGGAACAGGATCCGACGCTCGGTGTCGTCGGCGGCGGGGATGCGGTCGCGGGTCAGCGCGGAGTGCACGTAGATGACGTGCGGCATGACGGTCGCGCCGAGGACGCCGGCGGCCAGCAGCACACTGTCCGTGCCCTGTAGGCGCGGCACCAGGCCGGCCAGGGCCGAGCCGGGATCGGAGCCGGAGGCGAGCAGGTTGGCGGCGAAGGCCAGGACGATCACACCGAGCAGCACGGCGATGGTGATCTCGAAGGAGCGGTACCCGCGCGAGCGCAACGCGAGCACGGCGAACGCGGCCGTGCCGATGATGATGCCGCCGGGCAGCAGGGGGATGCCGAAGAGCAGGTAGAGGGCGACCGCACCACCGATCACCTCGGCCAGGTCGGTGGCCATGGCGACCAACTCGGCCTGCACCCACAGCACCCGGTTCACCGGCCGGGGCAGCCGCTCCCGGCACAATTCGGGCAGGCTACGCCCGGTGGCGAGGCCCAGCTTGGCGGTGAGCGTCTGCACCAGCATCGCCATCAGGTTGGCCACCACCACGACCCAGACCAACAGGTAGCCGTAGCGGGCACCGGCGGCGGAGTTGGTGGCGAAGTTGCCGGGGTCGACGTAGGCGACGGCGGCGACGAACGCCGGGCCGAGCAGGATCACCCGCCCGCGTATCCGACCCCGGGCGCGAGCAGCCTGTAGTGGAGTCGCCCTCGACGTCGTCAGTTCGTCGGTGGCCATCGAACACCTCCCCGTCCACGCGGATCGCCCCCGGTCCCTTCCCGTCGGGTTGGCCCGTCGGTGCCAACTTCTGGCCTGCCGGTGCCATCACGCTCGACACGCCGGCCGGCACCGCACTTGACAGCCGGTGACTCTCCGATAAAGCTGTCTATTAGTCCTACTGTCGTAGGACAACAGGAAGGATCTTCGGGAGTGATCGAGTTCGTACTGGACAGCCGATCGAAGGTGAACACCTACATGCAGCTGGTGCAGCAGGTGAAACAGGCGCTGCGGGTCGGCCTGCTGACACCGGGCGACCAGTTGCCAAAGGTCCGCGACGTCGCGCAGTCCCTGGCGATCAACCCCAACACGGTGCTCAAGGCGTACCGGGAGTTGGAGATCGAGGGTCTGGTCGGCGGCCGACCCGGGGTGGGCACGTTCGTCCAGCGCACCCTGGCCGGCGCGTCCCTGCCCAATCAGGCCGAGCTGCGCGACGACCTGGTCGCCTGGCTGCACCGGGCGCAGGCTGCCGGCCTCACGGCCGAGGACGTCATCGCCCTGGTGGAGACGACACTGCGTGCCACCCTCGCCGACGACGCCCCGCAGAAGGAGCCCGCGTGAGCGAGCAGAGCGAGCGAACCATCAGGCACCGCAGGCACTCGCGCGACCGCGAAGCGGTGGCGTGAACGAAACGAGAGGACAAGGGATGGACATGGTCTTGGAGGCAGACCGGCTCGGCAAGCGGTACGGCAGCACCTGGGCGTTACGGGACTGCTCACTGCACCTGCCCGCCGGCCGGATCGCCGCGTTGGTCGGCCCGAACGGCGCGGGCAAGAGCACCCTGCTGCACCTGGCCGTCGGGCTCCTCAAACCCGACGCGGGCACGGTCCGGGTGTTCGGCCGGTCGCCGTACGGCGACACGGAGGGTCTGGCCGACATCGGCTTCGTCGCCCAGGACACCCCGCTGTACCGGGATTTCACGGCGGCCGAGCTGGTCGTCGTCGGCGGCAAGCTGAACAGGCGGTGGGACGCGGCGTTGGCCCGCAACCGGCTGGCGCAGCTCGGCATTCCACCGGACAAGCCGGTCGGCAAGCTCTCCGGCGGGCAACGCGCCCAGGTGGCACTCGCCCTGGCGCTGGCCAAGCAACCCCGGCTGCTGCTGCTCGACGAGCCGGTCGCCAGCCTCGACCCCCTGGCCCGGCGTGAGTTCCTCCAGTCACTGATGGGCAGTGTCGCGGAGTCGGGCACCACCGTCCTGCTCTCCTCACACCTGCTGGCCGACCTGGAACGGGTCTGCGACTACCTGATCGTGCTCAACGCCTCCCAGGTGCAGCTCACCGGCGCCGTCGACGACCTGGTCGCCGGGCACCGGCAGCTCGTCGGGCCACGCCACGACGGCGGCGCAATCGGGGGCGTCGCCGCGGTGGTCCGGGCCAGCCACACCGACCGGCAGTCCACGCTGCTGGTCCGCACCGACGGGCCGGTCACCGATCCGGCCTGGACGGTCCGCGACGTCAGCCTGGAGGACATCGTGCTGGCCTACCTGGCCGACGGCAGCACGCAGACCAGTCACAGCGAGTGGGGGGTAGCAGCATGATCTGGTTGACCTGGCGGCAGCACCGCAAGCAGGCGTTCTACACCCTGCTGGGGCTCGTGGCGCTCGCCGCCCTGTTGGTGCCGATCGGCCTGTCGATGCGCAACACCTTCAGCGACCTCGGGCTGACGGAGTGCGTCAGCCAGCTCGCCCGCGCCGACGTGGCGCAGGCGACCCGGGACAGCTGCGAGGCGGGCTTCCACCGCTTCGGCAACCAGTACGGCAGTCTCAACCTGGTTGCCGTACTGCTGATCACGCTCCCGGCGTTGGTCGGCCTGTTCTGGGGCGCCCCACTGGTCGCCCGCGAGGTGGAGCACGGCACGCACCGGTTCGTCTGGACCCAGGGCGTCGGCCGGACCCGCTGGGCCCTGGTGAAGTTCGGGCTGGTCGGCGCGGCCGTCGTCCTTCTCGCGTCGCTCTACGGCCTCGGCATGTCGTGGTGGGTCGAGCCGCTCACCCAGGCCACGCACGAGGGCCGGCTCGGCATGATCGTCTTCGACCTCCAGGGCATCGTCCCGATCGGCTACACCCTGTTCGCCGTGGCGCTCGGCGTTTTCGCCGGCACCGTGTGGAAGCGGATGCTGCCCGCCATGGGCATCACCCTCGCCGGGTTCATCGGGGTACGGGCGGCGGTGGAGATCCTCGCTCGACCGCGCTACCAGCCGGCCCGCACCCAGACCTTCCCGATCGAGGGGGACGGGCCACCGGAGATCAGCCGGGGGGACTGGATCCTCACCCAGGGCGTCCGGAACCCGGACGGGACGATGATCGCGGAGGACACCCGGATCCAGTGCCCGCCGGGCGGAAAGGGGCCGGACGGTCGGGTCTGCGGGTCCGAGTTGGGCCTCGAACCGGGCGCGTACAACTGGCAGCTGTACCAGCCAGCGGACCGGTTCTGGCTGTTCCAGGGCGTCGAGACGGGCATCTTCGTCGCCCTGGCCCTGCTCCTGCTCTACCTCGCCGTCCGGCGGGTGCGTCGGATCGCGTGACTCGACAACGGGTGATCGCCGGGGCCACGGGGGCTCGGCGATCACCCGCCAGGACGAGCCGAGCCGGCTCCAGTCGGAGGCCGCGCCCGTCGGCGCCCGCGGCCGGCGGCGTACGGGTCGGGTCGATCGACTAGGTTCGGCGAGATGACGGTCTCGTTGGATGGGCGGCGGTTCGCCGCGGTGGCGGATGTGGTGGCCGGCGAGGTGGGCACCGAGACCGTCTTCGAGTACCACGAGGCGGCCGGTGAGGTGTGGGCCGAGTACGCCGGAGGGGCCATTCGGCGCGGCCGGCTCGTCGGCACCCGCGACGGCGACCGGCTGGACTTCCGGTACGTCCAGCTCAACATCGACGGGCAGACCTCCTCCGGGCACTGTGTGTCCGAGGTGTCGGTGCTGCCCGATGGCCGGGTCCGGCTGCACGAGACCTGGTCGTGGGAGTCCCGGCCGGGCAGCGGCAGCAGTCTGGTGGAGGAGCTGCCGGCTCGGTGACGACTCGCGGCTACCCGGGCTCGGCTGCACCGACCTGACCCGCCACGCCGACGTTCAGCGGATCGGCCAGGAGTTTGTCGAACGCCAACTCGGCGGCGCCGATCAGGACGGCGTCGCGGCCGAGAGCCGCCGCGCGCAACTGAAGGTGCTCGCGGGAGGCGGGCAGGGGCATGGTGTCGAGCCGGTGCCGGACCACGTCCGCTCCGGCGGTGAAGATGTCGCGCAGCGAGCCGCCGAACACCACGGCGTCCGGGTTGACCACGTTGACCAGGTTCGCCACGCCGAAGCCGAGCCAGTCGGCGACCCGCTCGACCGCCTGCCGGGCCGTCGGGTCGCCGTCCGCCGCCGCGCGTAGTACCTCGGCCACCGCCGCGCGGTCGCTCGGATCGCGGCCGGCGTGCCGCAGCAACGCGGCTTCGGAGATCTCGGTCTCCCAACAGCCGCGCGAACCGCAGCCGCAGGGCAGGCCATCGGGGTTGACGACCATGTGGCCGACCTTGCCGCTGTGACCGCGGTGGCCGATCATCAGTCGGCCGCCGACGATGATGCCGGCGCTGATGCCCAGGTCGCCATGCAGGTAGATGACGTCGTCGATGCCCACCGCGACGCCCCGGACGTGCTCGGCCAGGCCGGCGATGTCGGCCAGGTCGCCGGCCACGAACCCGGGACCGGCGCTGAACTCCGCCTCCAGTGCGGCGCCGAGCGTCTCGTCGAGGCTGGCGATCCGGATCCTGCCGTCCGGGTCACGGGTGGTGTCGGTGACCGCGGCGGCGCCGCCGACCAGCAGCGCGTCGGCGCCCACCGCGCGTTCCATGTCCCGGACCAGCCCGGCGAGGGGGCCGACGGCGTCGAGCGCCGACATGCCGGTGGGTCGCGGGATCTCCCGCAGATCGAGGATCTGTCCGCCGAGGCCGACCCGGGCGGCGCGCAGCCGGTCCGCGTCGATGCTCAACGCGTGTGCGTAGACCCGGTCGGAGCGGGGACTGACCACCAGTGAGGGGCGGCCGGCGCGGCGGGTGGTGGTCGGTGCCTCCTCGGTGACCAGACCACTGCTGACCAGGTCGGCCGCGAGGGCGCCGATGGTGCTTCGGTTGAGACCGAGCCGGCTGGTCAGCTCGGCCCGGGACGTCGGCCCGTGCAGGTGGACGTAGCGCAGCACAGCGCCGAGGTTCTGCCGCCGGATCTCCTCCTGGCTGGCGCCCGGGGGCGACGGCAGCGGGGATTCGGTGTTGCGGCCGACGCCGGCTGGCCTGGCCCGTACTGGTGTCGCCACGGTCAGACCTCCTTCCGGGTCGGTGCCGGTTGGTGCGGGGGTGCAGGGACGACGATGGGTCCCGGTAGAGGAGACCCGGGACCCATCGGCGTTACCTACCGTGCGGTGGTTACTTGGTGAGCGGCGCGAGCTTCGGGTCGTTGGCGTACGCCTCAGCCGCGTTCGCCTTGGTGACGGCGACCGGCGGGAGCAGGTACGTGTCGACGACCTTGCTGCCGTTGTTGTAGGACTTGGTGTCGTTCACCTGCGGGGCGTTGCCGGCCTGGAGAGCCTTGACCATGTTGATGGTCTCCTTCACCAGGTTGCGGGTGTCCTTGTTGATCGTCATGTACTGCTCGCCAGCGACGATCGACTTGACCGACTCGACCTCGGAGTCCTGACCGGTGACGACCGGGGTCGGCTTGCCGGCACCCTTGACCGAGGTCAGGATGGCGCGGGCCAGCGTGTCGTTCGGGGAGAGGACGCCGTCCAGCTCCTTGCTGCCGTAGGTCGAGGTCAGCAGCTGGTCCATGCGGGCCTGCGCACCCTCGGCCTTCCAGCCCTGGATGGCGGTCTGCTTGACGTCCTTCTGACCCGAGGCGACGACGACGGTGCCCTTGTCGATCTCCGGCTTGAGCACGCTCATCGCGCCGTCGAAGAAGACACCGGCGTTGTTGTCGTCCGGCGAGCCGGAGAACAGCTCGATGTTGTACGGGCCGTTCGGCTTCTTGGCCTTCATGCCGTCCAGCAGGGCCTGGCCCTGGAGCTGGCCGACCTTGAAGTTGTCGAACGCGACGTAGTAGTCGAGGTCCGGCGTGTTCTTGATCAGACGGTCGTACGCGATCACCTTGGCGCCGGCGGCGTGCGCGGCGGCGACCTGGGTCGACAGCTGCGCGGCGTCGGTCGCGCCGATGACGATGACCTTGGCGCCCTTGGTGGTCATGGCGGTGATCTGGGCCTGCTGGTCGGCGACCGTGGTCGACGCGCCGGCGTACTGCACGTCAGCCTGGAAACCGGCCTCCTTGAGACCGTTGGTGAACAGGTCACCGGCGAGGACCCAGTTTTCCGAGGTCTTGGCCGGGAGGGCCACGCCGATCAGCGAGTTCGCCGCGAAGCCCTTGGCTGCCTCGCCGCCGGAGCCGCTGTCGCCGTCGCGGCCGGAGCCGCAGCCGGCGAGGGCCAGCATGGCGGCGGCGCTGATGGCCACCACCGACGTGCCGAAGATTTTACGCATGGTGAGGACTTGCCTTTCTGGATGTGAGACGGGTGGAGAGGTCGGTGGCCGTCAGCCGGACACCGCTGCCTTGGCGGGCTCGCGCTCCGCGTCCGGCGGTGAGGCGGGTGGGGCGGAGTCGTCGCGGCGGAAGGGCCGCATCAGGCTCCCGATGATGGAGAAGCGCCCCTGGCTCTTGTTGTAGACGTCGATCGCGACGGCCAGCAGCAGGACCAGGCCCTTGATGATCTGGACGCGGTCGGTACCGACGCCCATCAGCTGGAGACCGTTGTTGAGCACGGCCATCACGAGACCACCAACGATCGAGCCGCTGATGGTGCCGATACCGCCGGCGACGGCCGCGCCACCGATGAAGACCGCGGCGATCGCGTCCAGCTCCCAGCCGTTGCCGTCCTGCGGACCGGAGGCCGCCGAACGGGCCACGAAGATCATGCCGGCCAGCGCGGCCAGGACGGACATGTTCATCATGACGAAGAAGTTGACCCGCTTGAGCTTCACACCGGACAGCTCTGCCGCCCGGGAGTTGCCGCCCACCGCGTAGATGTGCCGGCCGCCGGCCGTGTTGCGGGTGTAGAAGGAGTACGCGATGACCAGGACCAGCAGGATGATGCCGGAGATCGGGAAGCTGGTGCCGACCCGACCGCTGGCGAAGCGCAGCGCCGCGAAGGCGATGACCCCGACCATGATGGCCATCCGCAGAACCGAGATCCACATCGGCGCCGGGTCGGCGTCCATCGCGCGGCGGGTCTTGCGCGCCTGGAGCTCGCGCCACACCACCGCCGCCGCCGCGGCCAGGCCGAGTAGCAGGGTGGCGTTGTTGTAGCCGGTGTTCGGGCCGAACTCGGGCAGGAACCCGGAGCCGATCTCCCGGAAGCCCTCCGGCACCGGGATGCTCTGCGCGTTACCGATGAACTGGTTGCCGCCGCGGAAGAGCAGCATGCCGGCCAGGGTGACGATGAACGCCGGCACCCCGATGTAGGCCACCCAGAAGCCCTGCCAGGCGCCGATCACCGCGCCGATGGCGAGGCCGAACACGATGGCGGCGGGCCAGGGCAGATCCCACTCGGTCATCGACTTGGCGACCAGGATGCCGGCGAAGGCGGCGACCGAGCCGACCGACAGGTCGATGTGCCCGGCCACGATCACCATGAGCATGCCGATGGCCAGGATCAGAATGTACGAATTCTGCTGGAACAGCGCGATCAGGTTGTCCGACCGGAGGGTGAGGCCATCGGTCAGGATCTGGAACAGGACGACGATCGCCACCAGGGTGAAGATCATCCCGAACTGGCGAGCGTTGGAGGTGGTGCCTCCGAAGAGGTTCTTCTGAAGGTCCTTCAATCGGCTCATCGTGTCAGCATCTTCTTCGTCGAGGTCATCTGCTTCATGAGGTTTTCCGGGGTGGCGTCCGCTCGGGCGATCTCGCCCGTGATGGCGCCTTCGAACACGGTGTAGATGCGGTCGCAGAGCCCGATCAGCTCAGGCAGCTCCGAGGAGATGACGACGACGCCCTTCCCCTGGTCGGCGAGCCGCTGGATGATGCCGTAGATCTCGTACTTGGCACCCACGTCGATGCCGCGCGTCGGCTCGTCGAGGATCAGCAGGTCCGGGTCGGTGAACATCCACTTGGCCAGGACGACCTTCTGCTGGTTGCCGCCGGAGAGCTTGGAGACGCTCTCGTCGACCGTCGGGGCCTTGGTCCGCAACTCCTTGCGGTACGCCTCGGCCGCCTGGTACTCCTCAACCTCGTCGAGCACGCCGTGGTGCGAGATCTTGGACAGCTTGGCGGCCACCGTCGACGTCTTGATGTCGTCGAGCAGGTTGAGGCCGATCGCCTTGCGGTCCTCGCTGACGTACGCGAGCCCGTTGTCGATCGCGTCGGCGACCGACTTCAGGACGATCTCCTTGCCGTCCTTGATGATCGTGCCCGACTCGTACACCCCGTAGGAGCGGCCGAAGACACTCATCGCGAGTTCGGTGCGGCCCGCGCCCATCAGGCCGGCGAAGCCGACGATCTCGCCGCGGCGCACCACGAAGCTCTCGTTCTTGCAGACCTGCCGCTCGGCGGAGATCGGGTGCCGGACGTTCCAGTTGCGGACCTCGAAGAAGACCTCGCCGATCTTCGGCGTGTGGTCCGGGAACCGGCTGCTCAGCTCGCGACCGACCATGCCGCGCACGATCCGGTCCTCGTCGACCCCGTCCGCCTTGACGTCGAGGGTCTCCACGGTCCGGCCGTCGCGCAGGATGGTGATCTGGTCGGCGATCGCCTCGATCTCGTTCAGCTTGTGCGAGATCATGATCGAGGTGATGCCGCGGGAGCGGAAGCCCCGCAGCAGGTCCAGCAGGTGCCGCGAGTCGGCCTCGTTCAGCGCGGCCGTGGGCTCGTCCAGGATGAGCAGCTTCACGTCCTTGGCGAACGCCTTGGCGATCTCGACGAGCTGCTGCTTGCCGACCCCGATGTCCTTGATCAGGGTGTCCGGGTCCTCTTCCAGACCGACCCGGGCCATCAGGTCCAGCGCCATCCGGTTCGCGGCCTTCCAGTCGATCGCGCCCCGCTTGCGCGGTTCGTTGCCGAGGAAGATGTTCTCGGCGATCGACATTCCTGGAATGAGCGCGAGCTCCTGGTGGATGATCACGATGCCGGCGTTCTCGCTGGCCCGGATGTCGGAGAACTTGCTCTCCGACCCCTGGTAGACGATCTTGCCGTCGTAGGTGCCGTACGGGTAGACCCCGCTGAGCACCTTCATCAGGGTGGACTTGCCCGCGCCGTTCTCGCCGCAGATGGCATGGATCTCGCCGGCGCGAACCACCAGGTTGACGTCGGAGAGGGCCTTGACTCCGGGAAACTCCTTGGTGATGGAGCGCATCTCAAGGAGGATGGGCACGTCGCTCATCGCTCGTACCACCTCGCCAACGTCATCGGTTGCCTCCGGAAGGTTGAACCTTCACTCGGTTTTGTTGTTGACGGCAACGTATTGCGGCCGGAGGGCCATCCGCAAGGCGAGGGACTGTTGAAAAGGTAACAATCCGGCAATATAGATGTGGCACAGTGTTCGCCCGCCACAGCCGCCACCGCAGCCCCTCCCGGGACCCCGGCTTCCCCCACGACACCCGCGCGACCTGCGACAACGCGCTGATCGACTCCGGCCGCTACCGGCCGCCGTCCCACCAGGCAAGACGCACCGGGAACGGGGTGCGGAACGGCGCGCCGCGCCCACCGCCCCATCGAACGCCGGTGATCGGCATCGGCCGCAGCGTCACGCGCGAGAGGCCGGCAGGACCCTCGGGCGGCTGATGTGACCCACGCCTCTACCGGCCCGAGACATCGACCACCGCCGTGCCGGAACGATGGCGTCGGACGACGGGTCAGTGCCCAGCTGTCCGTTACGTCGCGTCGTGTACGGCAGGTCGCGGCGTGCGGGGGCGACCGTCAGCTCGGGTGCAGCACCACCTTGATCACGCCGTCTTCCCGCCGGTCGAAGCGGCGGTAGAAATCGGGTGCGTCGGCGAGGGTGCCGTGGTGGGTGACGATCCTGCTGGGTCGCGCCCGGCCCGCGACGACCAGGTCCCGCAGCATCGCCGTGTAGCGGCGGTCGTGGGTGCGGCCGAACCGGACCGTGACCCCCTTGCTGAACAGCGCGCCCCACGGCGCGACCAGGTTCTCGTGACCGTCGGCGCCGGGGCCGGGGTGGGGATCCTGGTCCGGGAACACCCCGGCGACCGCGATCGCTCCGGTGGCGTTGACCAACCGGGACGCGTCGGAGATGACCTGGTTCGGACACTCCTGGTCGGGATGCTCGCGGTCGCGGGCCTGGAAACCGACCGCGTCGATGACCTTGTCGACCCCGCCCAGCTTCTCCTCGCCGAGCGGCAGCCCGTGCCGGGCCCGGTCGGCGCGGATCTGCTCGACCGGGTCGCCCCGGCGGAAGTCGATCGGTACGGCGCCGATCTCGCCGGCCTTGTCGAGCCGGGCGTCGACGCCGTCGACGCAGTACACCACCCGGGCGCCCCGAAGCAGCGCCGAGTACGTGCCGAGCAGGCCGATGGTGCCGGCGCCGAACACCGCCACGGTGTCACCCGGCCCGACCTCGGCGAGGGTGGCGGCGGCGTGCCACCCGGTGACGAACGCGTCGGCGAGCAGTACGAAGTCGTCCTCGTACCCGTCCCCCGGCTCGCCCGGCACGGGCACGCAGTTGGCGTCGGCCCACGGCACACGCAGCAGATCGGCCTGCGCGCCCCGGTACGGACCCATGCCGGCGTAGCCGTAGGCCGCACCCGGCCCCTCGGCCCGAGCCCGCAGGCAGGCCGCCGAGAGCCCACGGGCGCACATCACACACGTCCCGCAGAACAGGTGGGTGGGAATCACCACCCGGGCGCCCGGCCGGATGGTCTGCACCGCGCTGCCCACCTCCTGCACCACGCCCAGCGGTTCGTGACCGAGCACCAGGCCGGGCTGGGCGCTGGTCCGCCCGTCGTACATGTGCAGGTCGGTGCCGCACAGGGCGGTGGAGGTGATGCGCACGAGCGCGTCGGTCGACGCCTCCAGCGTCGCGTCGGGCACCTCCCGCACGGCGACGGTCCGGACGTCGGCGTAGACGACGGCTCTCATCCCGGCTCTCCTGTTCCGCGGTGGAACGGCCGGTCTTCCCCCGACTGAGCCGTTCATGCCTCCCGGAGCCCGTGCTAACTTAGGAGCCCTAAGATATTTCCTAGTGATACGAAGGTTGGTATGCCACGGCAGGGTCTGACAAGCGCGCGGGTGTCGGCGGCCGCTGCCGAGCTGGCGGACTCGGTCGGCCTGTCGCGGTTGACCGTCGCGGCCGTCGCCCGGCACTTCGGGGTCTCGGACGCCGCCCTGTACGCGCACGTCCGCAGCCGCGACGCGTTGATCGAGCACGTCGCGGTCCGGGCGGCGGCGACGTTCGCCGACGCGCTCGCGATCGCCGTGGCCGGGCGGGCAGGTCGCCAGGCCCTGATCGGGTACGCCGACGCCTGGCGCGCGTTCGCCGTCGGGCACCCGGGGCAGTACGCGGCGACGCAACTCCAGTTGCCGGCCGAGGTCGGCACGAGGTCGGCGGGGCACCTGCGCATGATCGAGCTGAGTTACGCGATGCTGCGCGGCTACGGGCTGGACGAACCGGCCCTGACCGACGCGATGCGATTCGTCCGCAGCACCTTCCATGGCTTCGCGAGCCTCGAAACCGTCGAGGGTTTCGGGCATCCCCGCGCCGTCGACGCGTCCTGGCGCTCGATCCTCGACGCGGTGCACACCACTCTGAGCAACTGGCCGACCACGACCCGGGAGCAACGATGAACAGCCACGATCAGTCGGTCGAGTCGGCCGACGGAACCCGCCTGGTGGTCCGGCGCCTGGGCGTCGGCGACCCCGTCGTCCTGGTGCACGGCTCGGGTGGCGGGCTGCACTCGTGGGCCGCCGTCGCGGATGACCTCGCCCACGATCACGAGGTGTGGCTGCCGGCCCGGCGCGGCTACGGTCCCAGTGACGTTCCACCCGGCGTCAAGTCGTTCCGGGACGAGACGGCCGACCTGGTCGCCGTCATCGAGACGGCCCGCCGCTCCTCGGGCCGACCGGTCCACCTCGTCGGGGCGTCCTACGGCGCCACCCTGGCGCTGCACACCACGTCGGCCGAGCCGCGTGACGTGCGTTCCCTGGCCGTCTTCGAGCCGCCGCTCTTCGCGGCCGGGGCGGAGATCGCGCCGCTGCTCAACCGGTACCGTGCCGCCTTCGAGCGCGACGACGCCGCCGCGATGGCGGCGGCCCTGAACGACGTGACGCGGGTCCCGGCCGAGGTCGTCGCCGCGATCGCCGCCGGTGCCGGCGACCGGCGGCCCGATCCGGTCGAGGCGCGCCGCTCGGCGGTCGGCTGGCTGCACGACCTTGAGGCCCTCGCGCAGGACAGCACGGACATCACCCGGTGGTCCTCCATCGCCGTACCGACCCTGCTGCTGGCCGGCGCCGACACCTGGGAGCCGATGCCCACCACGATGAACGCGCTCGCGACCACGATCCCGGCGGCGCGCTACGTCGTCTGGCCAGGTCAGTCGCATTTCGTGACCATGACGGCACCCGCCCTGGTCGCCCAGGCGTTGCGGCGGTTCTTCGCCGGGGTCCCGGTGGCCTGACCGAACCCGCCGGCAGGGTGACTGGCTGAACGGGCGACAGTCGCTGACCGTCCACTTCGGGCGCACCGAGCGACCGCTCAGTAGCATCGGCGGGGCACGATATTCAGGCGGACCACTCCCGACCGGATCGAGCACCCGACATGACGACCGAGCAGACCACGTCTCCCCCACGTGCCGGTGTCGGCATCGCCGCTCATCGGCTCGGCCAGAGCGTCCGGGGTGGGTGTCAGATCCTGGACGGCATCTCGCTGGACATCGCGCCGGGCGAGCTGGTCGCGATCATCGGCGCCAGCGGTGCCGGCAAGACCACCCTGCTGGAGATACTGGCCGGGGTACGGGAACCGACGACGGGCACCGTGACGTACGCCGGCATCGCCGCGGCCGGCGCGATCGGAGTCGTTCCGCAGGACGACATCATCCACCGTGAGCTGCCCCTGGCGCGCACCCTGCGGTACGCCGCCCGCCTGCGCCTACCCTCCGCCGGCCCGACCGAGGTCGGTGACCGGGTCGCGGAGGTGCTCGCCGAGCTGCGCCTCACCGACCGGGCCGGCACACCCGTCGGCCTGCTCAGCGGCGGTGAACGCAAACGCGCCAGCATCGCCGTCGAGCTGCTCACCCGGCCAGGTGTCTTCTTCCTGGACGAGCCCACCTCCGGGTTGGACCCGGCGATCGCCGTGGAGCTGCTCCGGGTGCTGCGCGCCCTCGCCGACAGCGGCGCCACCGTGGTGCTGACCACCCACCAGGTCACCGACGTGGACCACTGCGACCGGGTCGTCGTGCTGACCCGCCAGGGCCGTCTGGCGTTCACCGGCACCCCGGCCGCCGCGCGGGAGTTCTTCGGCCTGCGGTCCCTCGTCGAGGTGCACCTCCGGCTCGACGAGGCGACGCATCCCGCCGAGTGGCCCGATCGCTTCGCCGCGCGGCCCGACGCCAGTCCCCCGGCCCCGGCGACCCATGCCGGTGCCACCGCTGCCCCGGTGCCCCGACGGGTCGGCCGGCTGCGCCAGTGGGCCGTCCTCACCGCGCGCAACGCGGAGATCGTCGTCCGCAACCGGCTAACCCTGGCGATCCTGCTCGGCTCGCCGCTGATGGTGCTGGGCATGTTCGCGCTGCTGTTCCGTCCGGGGGCGTTCGAGCCGACCAGACCCAGCCCGACGGTGACCGTGATGATCCTGTTCTGGATCGCGTTCGGCGGCTTCTTCTTCGGGCTGACCTACGGGCTCCTGCAGATCTGCACCGAGCTGCCGATCCTGCGTCGGGAACGGCTGGCGGGCGTCCGGCTGGTGCCGTACTTGTCGGCGAAGGTGGCGGTGCTGCTGCCGCTGCTGGCCCTGGTCGACCTGGCCCTGCTCGGGGTGCTGCGCGGCATGGACCGGCTGCCACCGGTCGGCGGCGCCGACTTCGCCGCCCTGTACGCGACCCTGCTGCTCTCCTCGGCGGCGGCGCTCGCTCTCGGTCTGCTCTGCTCGGCGGCCGTGTCCGACGCGGCCCAGGCGACGCTCATGCTGCCGATGCTCTGCTTCCCGCAGGTGCTGTTCGTCGGCGCGATCCTGCCGGTGCCGGCCATGGCGCGCGGCGGTCAGTGGCTCAGCTACGCGATGTCTAACCGGTGGGCGTTCGAGGGTCTGGGGCACACCGCCGGGGTGGAGCGGCTCTGGCGCGACGGTGGCTCCCCGCTCGGCCCGCCACTGCTGGCCACGTACGGCGACAGCTTCTCCCGGCCGGTCTGGGTCAACTGGCTGGTGCTCGGCGGCTTCGTGCTGCTCTTCCTGAGCGCGACCTGGGCGGTGCTGCTCCGACGGGACTCCCGCCGTGCGTCCTGAATCGACCCCGCACACCTCCCCCACCGCGCTACCGGGTTACACCGCCACCGGGCGGATCGACGAACTGCGCGCCACCGAGTACCGGCACCTGGACACCGACGGGCAGGTGTACCTCGACTACACCGGGGCCGGGGTGGCGTCCCGGGCGCAGGTTCGCGAACATCACGATCGGCTGCTCGCCGGCCTCTACAGCAACCCGCACTCGGAGAACCCGACGAGTGCGGCGGCGGGCTCGCTGGTGGAGTCGGCACGACGCGCGGTCCTCGACTTCTTCCGCGCCGACCCGGCCGAGTACGCGGTCGTCTTCACCCCGAACGCCAGCGGCGCGTGCCGGCTGGTCGGCGAGGCGTACGAGTTCGGTAGCACCGCGCCGCTGGTGCTGACCTGGGACAACCACAACTCGGTCAACGGCATCCGCGAGTACGCCCGGTCGGCCGGCGCGTCCGTACGCTACGTCCCGCTGAGTGGGCCGGAGCTGCGGGTCGCCGAGTCGGACCTGGTCAGGGCGCTCGACGCCGGCCGGGGCGGCCTCGTCCGGCGGTGGGGTCGGCCCGGTCGTCGGGGGTTGTTCGCCTACCCGGCGCAGAGCAACTTCTCCGGCGTGCAGCACCCGCTGAGCTGGGTGGAGCTGGCCCACCAGCGGGGCTACGACGTACTGCTCGACGCTGCCGCCTTCGCGCCGACGAACCGACTTGACCTCAGCGTCGTCCGGGCGGACTTCGTGTGCCTGAGCTGGTACAAGCTCTTCGGCTACCCGACCGGGATCGGTGCGCTGCTGGCCCGCCGCGAGGCGCTGGCCCGGCTGCGTCGACCGTGGTTCGCCGGCGGCACGATCCGGGCGGTCAGCGTGCAGGGCGACTGGCACCGGCCGATGGACGACGAGTCGGCGTTCGAGGACGGCACGCTCAACTTCCTGAGCATCCCGGACGTGGAGTTCGGGTTGCGCTGGCTCGACTCGATCGGCGTGGATCTCGTGCACGCCCGAGTCGGTCTGCTCACCGGATGGCTGCTGGACCGGCTGACCACCCTGCGCCACGACACCGGCGGGCCGCTGGTCCAGGTGTACGGGCCGACCTCGGGCACCGGGCGCGGCGGCACGGTCACGTTCAACCTGCGCCACCCGGACGGCACGCCGGTCGACGAACGGCTCGTCGCGCGGGAAGCCGCAGCGGCCGGTTTCTCCCTACGTACCGGCTGTTTCTGTAACCCGGGCGCGGCTGAGGGCGCGTTCGGGATGAGCCGGACGGCCATGCGGCAGCGGCAGTTGGCGGGGGTCGACACGATCGACCAGTACCTTGCCGCGCTGGGGCTACCGACGGGCGGCGCGGTCCGGGTCTCGTTCGGGCTGGCCTCCACGGCCACCGACGCGGAACGTTTCGTCGACTTCGTCCGGTCGACCTATCTCAACCGTGACGTCGGTGTCGTGGCACCGCTGCCACCTCGGCTGCGGTGCTGATCTGCCGGCCGGGCGGCCCCGCGGCCTGGTCAGCTGAGCTGGGCCACCGGCGCCGGGCGGTGCTTGATTTCCTCCATGAACGGGAACCGGGCGGTCAGCTCGGCGATGGTCAGGCCGGCCCGCCAGGCCGCGGCCACCTGGGCGACCCGCATCAGGTCCATGACGTCGCCACGGGCGAGGACCTCTCCCGACACCCGAATGTCGATCATGAAATATCGAGCCTGCGAGCCCAGCCCGACGCAGACCACGCCCTCGTCGGAGTGCAGCTCGGCGCAGGTGAATCGGGCTCGCCCCTGCTCCGGGGCGGTGACGCGGCCGACGTCGAGCGCGTTGCGGGTAGCGGTTTCGATGAGCGCGGGGGCCAACCCACCCCGCTCGACCAGATCCGGGTAGAGGCGCACACCCAGCGCCGTCGACGCCTCGCTCATGACTGACTCCCACTTCCTTGTGACAGAGACCAGCAGCGCGCAGGTTACGGGAACGTTTCCGGCACGCCTCGTCATCCTGTCCCGGGTGGACGCCCCACGGCAATAGGAAAGGTCGATTCGACCGCTATCGAGTAACGCCCCGCGTTGCCGCACGTCGTTGCCGGGTTAGCGCCGTCCACCTCGGAGGCATCGACATGCGTCACGCTGGATGTCGCTCGCCGACCCCGGCGCTCACGGGCCAGCATCGGGCGGTAACGGACGGTCGTGATATTGGAAACAGTCTTGACAGAAAGGGCACCATATCGACATGCTTCGCTTTAGAGAGCGCTCTCCGCTCCGGTTGCACAGACCCCGCCACACCACCCACGCCGACCTCCGCCACCACCCACGCTGAGGAGCCTCCCGTGTTCACAGCCCGCCCCAGCCTCCGCTTTCGCCCGCTCGTACTCCTGGCGGTCGCCCTCATCGCGACCACCACGGCGCTCGTCCTCCCGGTGCATCCCGACCGGGCCGAGGCCGCCATCGGCCCGATCAGCTGGCAGGACGAGTTCAACTCCCCGGCCGGCACACCCGTGGACCAGAACAAATGGCGGTTCGACATCGGCGGCGGCGGCTGGGGCAACAACGAGCGGCAGTACTACACCAACAGCACCAGCAACGCCGTCCACGACGGCCAGGGCAACCTGGTGATCACCGCCCGGCGGGACAACCCCGCGAACTACCAGTGCCACTACGGGCGCTGCGAGTACACCTCGGCCCGGCTGCTGACGGCGGCCACCTTCACCCAGACGTACGGGCGATTCGAGGCGCGTATCAAGATCCCGCGCGGTCAGGGCATCTGGCCGGCCTTCTGGATGCTCGGCACCGGCGGCGGGTGGCCCGACGCCGGCGAGATCGACGTCATGGAGAACATCGGCAGGGAGCCCAACACCGTCTACGGCACCGTGCACGGCCCCGGCTACTCCGGCGGTGGCGGCATCACCGGCAGTCGTACCCTCGGATCGCCCCTCGCCGACGGCTTCCACACCTACCGGGTGGACTGGGAGCCGAACGTGATCACGTGGTACATCGACGGTGTGCAGTACCACCGGGTCGATCCCGCCCGGCTCGGCGGCAACCGCTGGGTGTTCGACCACCCGTTCTTCATGATCCTCAACGTGGCGGTCGGCGGTAACTGGCCCGGCTACCCGGACGGCTCGACGCAGTTCCCGCAGCAGATGCTCGTCGACTACGTCCGCGTGTCCAGCTACACCTCGGGCGGCGGCGACCCGGCCCCCGGCACCAGCCGGATCAGGGGAGCGCAGAGCGGTCGCTGCATCGACATCCCCGGCGCCAACCCGGTCGAGGGCGCGAAGCTCCAGATCTGGGACTGCAACACCACGGCGGCCCAGAGCTGGACCTTCGCCTCCGATGGGACCATCCGCGCGATGGGCAAGTGCATGGACCCGGCCTGGGCCGGCACCGCCAACGGCACCGAGGTCAACCTGGTCAGCTGCAACGGCAACACCGCGCAGCGCTTCACCCTCAACGCCGCCGGCGACCTGGTCAACCTCAACGCCAACAAGTGCGTGGACGTACGGGAAGCCAACCCCAACAACGGCGGAAAGCTGCACCTGTGGGATTGCATCGGTGCCGCCAACCAGAAGTGGTCCCGCGTCTGACGACACCGGCACGAGCGCGTGGGCCGTCCGGGAACAGCTCGGGCGGCCCGCCGTCGCGCCTGTGGCGACGCGGGGCGACACCACCGAGGGGCATGGCCCGCCCGTCCGCCGCCGTGAACCCGAATTAGCTCGATGCGGAGAGCACCAAGGCTTACGCCCACTATGTTCGGATTAGTCCAAAATCCGGCAGTTCCGGGAGTGAGCTCATGTCGCACCACCTCGACACCCCCCTCGCCGCCCAGGGCGGTCAGCTCTACATCGACGACCTGTACGTCTTCAACGGTGATCGCGCCACCGTGTTCGTGATGGACGTCAACAGCTCGGTGACCAAGGCCGACATCAAGCGCGGCTTCCACGCCGAGGCGCGCTACGAGATCAAGATTCACATCAACGGCGCGGAGATAGAGGACCTGACCTACCGATTCGCCTTCGGCGAGCCGGATGGCGACGCCAAGCAGACCCTCCAGCTGTACGAGCTCACCGGAGCGGACGCCCGCGACGACGCCGCCATGGGCACTCCCATCGCCGAGGGGCGCACCGGCGAGGTGACCACCGGCGGCAACGTCCGGATCTGGGCCGGGCGGATCACCGACCCGTTCTACATCGACCTCGACGAACTCGCCACCATCAACGGCGCGGTCGGAAACGGATCGAAGGTGGACCGCTCAGCGTGGCGCGTCGACCAAGCCAAGAACAGCTTCGCCGGCACGACCGTCGAGTCGATCGTCCTCGAGGTCTCCCATGACGAGCCACTGCTGCGCGACGGCACCGAGATCGGCGTGTGGTGTCGCACGATGCTGGCCACCGACGCCGGCGGATGGCGCCAGATCAACCGCGCCGGCCACCCGATGATGTGGCCGATCTTCTGGCCGCACGACACCGACTTCTCGAACCCGGCCAACTTCCGCCACCCCGGCAACGACCTCACCGAGGGCGGCGAGGAGATCGCGAACGCGGTCGCCGGGGTCGTCAAGGCGAACGGCACGGCGCCGGACCCGCAGGCGTACGGCTGGAACGTCGCCCGGCAGCTCTACCCGGACCTGCTGTCGTACAAGGTCGGCACGGCCGCCAACTTCGGCTTCGCGGTCCGCAACGGCCGCACCATGGCGGACAACGCGCCCGAGGTGATGTTCTCCCTGATCCTCAACACCGGCACCACGTCCGGCCTCACTCCGGACGTCACGAAGGCCGCCCGCGCCGCCACCTTCCCGTACGTGGTGCCGGCCTGAATCTGCGCGCAGGGGCTCGGTGGCCATAGTGCCGCCGAGCCCTTGCCGTGCCCGGCCTCCATGCCCGCACTCCGCGACCGCCCTCCGCGACCGCCCTCCGCGACCGGCTCCGAACGCGACGAGGGCCTCATGATCGTGCTCGATCCAGGAACGAGGCCCCTCCCGCGCCGAGGACACCACTACCTCCAGGATCGAGCACGATCATGGGGAGGCCGCCCGACCCGGCCCGACCCCCGTCCCCGACCGTCCGACCAGGTCCGGCGCCGTCTTCGACGATCGACCATCAGGTGATCCTGGTGTTATTCGCCCCGCGATGGGCGTTTTGCGTAGTTAGTCTCTTAAACGCTTCCTATGGGTTCTTTGAGGACAAAGGAGACTCGATGCGTAGAAAAATTCTCGCGGGCGTGGCCGGCATTGCCGCCGTCGTCGCACTCGCCGGACCGGCCGCCGCGGACACCACGGGCGACACGATCGTCACGCTGACCGTGGACGCCGCCGGTGGTCTGTCGATCACGGTGCCGGCGTCGGTGAACATCGGGCACGGCGTGGAGGGCTCGACCGTCACCGGTCAACTCGGCCCGGTCACCGTGCTGGACCAGCGTGGCTCGCTCACCCCCAACTGGACTGCCACCGTCATCTCCACCGACTTCACCACCGGCGGCGGCACCTCCGGGGAGACGATCCCGAACATCAACGTCCTGTACTGGTCGGGCCCCGCCACGGCGACCGCCGGTGGCGGTACCTTCACGCCGGGCCAGCCCACCGCGGCCCAGCAGGTGATCATCAACGTCCCGCGGACGGCGATGAGCCACACCGGCGGCACCGGCAACAACTTCGCCACCTGGAACCCGACCCTGGTGGTGAACGTGCCCGTCGGCACCGTCCAGGGTGTCTACACGGGGACGGTGACACATTCGGTGTTCTGAGCCGCTCGGCCGGCTGGTGCTGCTGGTCTCGGTCGCCCTCGTGGCGCTCGGGGTTTCGGCGGCACCAGCCGTTGCCGTGCGGGAGCAGCGACAGGAACCGGCCGAGGAAGCCGCGATCAGCATCCGCATGCTGGACATCCCCGCAAGTCGGGTGCAGGACCCCCGCGCCCAGGTCTACATCGTGGATCACCTGAAGCCCGGCACGACGATCCACCGCCGGGTCGAGGTGCAGAACACCTCCGCCGAGACGCAGAAGATCGAGTTCTACTCCGGAGCGGCATCGATCGAGAACAACGCCTTCACCGTGCCCGACGCGCGTACGGGTAACGAACTCAGCGGGTGGATCCGGTTGAGGACCGCCGCCATGGAGCTGGACCCGGGCGAGCGACGGCCGGTCGAGGTCGAGATCGCCGTCCCGAAGAAGGCGAGCAAGGGCGAGCGGTACGCGGCGATCTGGGCGCAGGTCACCAGCGCGAAGGAGCGCACCGGCAACGTCACCCAGATCCACCGGGTGGGCATCCGGGTCTACCTCGACATCGGTCCGGGTGGCGAACCACCGTCGGACTTCCGGATCGACGGACTGGGCGCCGAACCCGGCACCGGTGAGTTCCCCGTGGTCACCGCGAAGGTCACCAACACCGGTCAACGCGCCCTGGACATGACCGGCACCGCGTCGCTACGCAAGGCGGCGGTTCAGGCCGGCCCGTTCAAGGTGACCAACGGTGTGACGATCCTGCCCGGTCAGAGCGGCCAGGTCCGGATCGAGGTCAACCAGTCCCTGCCCGCGGGCACCTGGGAGGTGCACGCGAAGCTCGCCAGCGGCACCGTCGAACGCACCGCCACCGGCACGATCGTCCTGCCCGTCGCGGCCCCGATGACGGTCGCGACGTCCAACGGGCCGAGCTGGCTGGTCTACACGGTCGGCGGTATCGCCCTACTGGTGCTGGTAACCCTCGGTGGCTGGTACCTCGTTCGCCGGCACCGCACCCAGCTGGCCTGACGTCCCCGCAGCACCAGAGACTGCCCGGCCGTTCCCTTCGGAACGGCCGGGCAGCGACGTTCTGCTGGTGGGTTGGGACCCGGAACGGCTGGCCGCGCTAGATGACGGAATGCGTCACGACCGCCACGTAGTCACCGACCACCACACCGGACGGGATGGTGACGAACAGGCTGGGGTTCCAGGTGGCGGAGTTCGGGCCTCCCGTTTGACCGGACCATCCGGCGGCCGTACGGGGGGTGTCCAGCACCGCCCCGGGCTGCGGGATGAAGGTTCCGACCCCGGTGCTGGCGACGGCCGCCCCGGAGGCGTACGTGATGTTGCTGTTCGGGATGGTCTGTCCACCCGAGCCGGACCCCGTGGTGAAGCTGGTGCTGGAAACGACGCTGACCCAGTTTCCGGAGAACGGCCCGCGGTCGTCGGTGACGGTCACCGGGCCGAGTCGACCCGAGACGCCCGTGGTACCCGAGGTGACGGTGCCGAGGGCGGAGATCGCCGGGACGCTGATCGAGAGCCCACCGAGTGGGCTGACGACCAGGTCGACCGGTCGGGTCGCGGACTGGTTGAACGCGTCGGTCACCCGGACGGTGAACGGGAACGTCCCGGACACGGTGGGCGTGCCGGAGAGCAGTCCGGTGGCCGGGTCGAGAGTCAGCCCGGCGGGCAGCCTGCCGGCGCTGACCGACCAGGTGAACGGTGCCGTGCCACCGGTAACGGTCAGCTGGTACCGGTACGGGTCGTAGGCCTTCCCGGGCGGCGGTGGTGCGAAGGTCAGCGTCGGGGACGCGTTGACCGTCACCGACGCGGAGGGGGTCGACTGCGGGCCCGTCCCGGCGGCGTTCGTCGCGGCCACCCGGAAGGTGTACGTGGCGCCGGCGGTCAGCCCGGTGACGATCTGGGTGGTGGCGGGGTCGCTGAAGACCCGGGGGGTCTGTGCCACGGTGCCGAGGTACGGCGTGACGGTGTAACCGGTGATCGGCGATCCTCCGTTGGCCGGGGCCGTCCAGCTCACCGTGGCGGCGTTCGTGCCCGCGGTGGCCGAGGTGTTCGTCGGCGCGCCCGGCAGGGTGTACGGGACCACCGCCGCCGAGGCGGGGCTTTCCGCGCCGGTACCGAACGCGTTCACCGCCGCCACCCGGAAGGCGTACGAGGCACCGGCGGTCAGCCCGGTCAGGGTGCGGCTGGTGGTGGAGGCGTCGAAGGTGAGGGTCGGTTGGGTGACGCCGTCCCGGATCGGGGTGATCAGGTAGCTGGTGATCGGGCTGCCGTTGTTCGCCGGCGCCGTCCAGCTCACCGTGGCGCTGGTGACGCCCGCGACGGCGGTGGGCGTGGCCGGGGTGCCCGGGGTGGACGCGTAGACGAAGTTCGCGGACCCGGCGGAGCCCCGGGTGACGACGCTGACGGTGACCGTCGCCGGGCTGGAACGGGCCGGCATGGCGGAGATGGCGAGCGTGCCGTTCGGGTTGACGGTGAAGCAGCCGGCGGCCGGGCCGGAGGTACACGGCAACAGCAGCACCGAGGTGCCGGCCTGCTGCTCGGCGGCGGTGCCGATGGTGATCGCGGTCGCCCCGGTGAGGTTGCTGCCGCCGACGGTGACGGCGACGCCCCCGGAGACCGAACTCTGTGCCGGGGTGACGGTGACGCCGCCAGGTGCGGTCGCCGGCGTGGCGGGCGTCGTGGTGGTGGAGAACCCCGGGTTAGCGTCGATCGACGAGGAGGTCGCCACCGTGGCGGTCTGGATGAGCGTCGGTGTCACCCCGGTGCCGGTGACGGTCGCGACGACCGTGATCGGTGGTAGCGAGGTTCCGCCGGGGAAAGGGCCGTTGCTGTTGGTGCAGGTGATGGTCTGCCCGGACGGTGCGCCGCAGGCCCAGCCGGTGCCGAACGCGCCGCGCGGGACGACGCCGGCGGGCACGGTCTGGGTGACCGAGATCGGCGAAGGCTCGGCGGCCACGGCATCGACCCCCGCCGTGATCGAGTAGGTGACCGGATCACCGGGCTGCGGGCTGGCCCCGACCGCGCTGGTCTGCGACACGTTCAGGTCCGGCACCGGGTTGAAGCTGACCGCCCGCGCGTTGTCGACCTCGTGGAAGTCGGTGACCGAGCCGGTGGAGCCCACCCAGCCGAAGGCGAGTTGCCGCGGGTAGCCGCTGGCGTTCAACCAGTTTGGCGACGGGTACAGACTCGACGACACGACGGGTAGGGCGCCGGCCAGGGTCCGCGCCGCGCCACCCACCGGGGTGAACTTGACCCGGTACTCCCCGGCCGGAACGGTGATGCCGGTGTCGGTGGTGAACGGGGACGAGGTGGTGTTGGCAACCACCTCGACCGGCACCACCGAGGCGGACCGGGTGGCGGCCCGCAATGCCAGCGCCGCCGAGGAGGTGCTGGTAGCGGTGCTGTTGATCGCGCAGTAGCCGACCCCGTTGCGGCCCGGTCCGCGGATCACGACCTGGCCGGGGACGCGCCCGCCGGTGGTCGAGATGTACGGCGGGTTCGTGCAGCCGCTGCCCTGGTACGTGCTGTTACTGAAGTTGCCGTAGACGTCCAGGCCGACGCCCAGGTAGCCGTTGGACAGGCCCACCGACGCGCCGTTGAACGCGGCCGAGTAGCCCAGCGAGCCGCCCGGCTGACCGAGGGCCGCCGGGGACCTCGGGTTGGCCGGGTCGACGGCGGCCAGCACGAAGGCGAGGCCGTCCGCGCCCGGGTTGCTGCCGCCGTACTGGTAGGTGTTGAAGGTGACGTGCAGGCCCTGCGAGGTGGGCACACTCACCGCCCCGAACACCCCACCCTCCCGGGTGGTGCTGGCGGGGGTGAGGCGCAGCTTGCCGGCCCCCTGTGGGTCGGTGGAGGTGGTGCAGCTCAGCAGTGGCCCGCTTGTCGAGTTGCCGGCCGCGCTCAGGCAGGCGGCGTTGGCCGCCAGGACGCCGGGCACGCCCGGCACCGCCACCGCGCCGATGCCGTTCGCGGTGTTGTTGTGGAACGGTTGGTCGAACAGGACGGACCCGGCCGCCGACGCAGGGAGTGGCCCGATCGCGAGAACTCCCAGGATGACGGCCACCACCAGCGCGGCAATGCTGCTCGGACGACGCCGGCCCCGTAACGACATGTCCACTCCCAGCTTTCACTCCAGCCCCGATCTGGACTATAATCTCCCAAAACGCCCAAAATTCCCGTACCTGGAAGCTCGGCCGGCCACCCGACAGAAGGACTGACCTCCCCGGCGTCGCCGGGGAGGTCAGTCCGGGAGAAACGAAAGTTGTCAGCCCTCGATGTCGCGGGGGTCGCGGCTGCGGGGGTAGGTGTTCTTCTCCCCGATCGTGCCGTCCTGCTTCTTGATCACGTGTTCGACGCCGCGGTCGGCCGCCATCTCCCGGCCCTGGGCCTGCGCGTCGGCCTTCACGTCATGCGTGCTGCTGGCTCGCTCGTGACCCTCCGGCTTGTTCTTCCACTGCCCGTCCTCGTGGTACGTGTCGACGTCACCCTTGACCATGGCCGGCTCCTCCCTGCGTCTGAACTGTCTCCCCGATCAGTGCCCCGAGGCACGCCGGGCAAACCGTGGTCCTCAGGAGACGGCCGGACAGTTCTTGCTCACCCGCCGGAGGATCTGCTCGCGTTCGTCGGTGGTGATGCCCGACGGCACACCGTCGAAGTGGGTCTCGACCTTGTCCCAGCCTCGGCGCTGCTCGTAGTGCAGGTGCGGCGCGCCGGAGTTCCCGGTGCTGCCGAGCCGCCCGATCTGATCACCCTGGGCAACCTTCTGACCGACCGTGACCAGTGGCGGTTCGAGCATGTGCAGGTACTGCGTCTCCCACTTGCCGCCGTGGTCGATCTTCACCCAGTAGCCGCCGCCACGCCCCCGGGGTCCGTCCGGGTTCTCCGGGTTGCGCCCGCCCAGCGAGCCGTTGATGCCCGCCACCGTGACCGTGCCGGCGTACGACGCGAGCACCGGCCGTCCCCACGTCTCACCCTCGATTGGGAAGAAGTCGACGTCGTAGTCGTCGTGGCCGGGGTAGGTGCTGAGCTGCCACGTCTCGCCGCAGGCCACCGGCATTTGGAAGAGCGGGCGTGGTCCGGCCGGACGCAGCATCGGTACCGCGACGATCGCGATGCCCAGCAGGGCCGCCACGGCGACGAGCGCGAGGACGAGGCGGAGGGCCCGGCTTCGCGGGCGGCGGTGGGAACGGGCTCTGGTGGGGCGGCCGGTCGTCACCGGCCCGAGCATGGCAGATGCCGGCAACAGCCCGGCGCGGGGCCACACACCCGAGCAGGGAGACATTGCAGTCGCATCGGAAACGGGCTACGGTCGAATGCAATACAGTTGTATTGCAAAGAGAGTGGGCTGCCATGCACGTGATCGCGTTGTCCGAGGTGACCGCCGCCATGACCGATCTGGTCGGCGGCAAGGCGGCCGGGCTGGGCGAGCTGATCCGGCGCGGCGAGCAGGTGCCCGACGGCTTCTGCGTCACCACCGAGGCGCACCGGCTCGGCGTCATCCCCACGGCCGAGGTCGTCGACGCGTACGAACGGCTCGGGGCCGGCCCGGTGGCGGTACGCTCCAGCGCCACCGCCGAGGACCTGCCGGACGCGAGCTTCGCCGGGCAACAGGACACCGTTCTCAACGTCACGGGCACCGACGAGCTGATCGCCGCCATCGAGAAGTGCTGGGATTCGCTGCACGGCGACCGCGCGACCGCCTACCGGGACGCCCACCAGATCGATCACCAGACGGTGCGCATGGCCGTCGTCGTGCAGCGCATGGTCAGCCCCGCGGTGGCCGGGGTGCTGTTCACCGCCAACCCGCTGACCGGGCGCCGCGACGAGATGGCGGTCGACGCCGCGGCGGGCCTCGGCACGACCGTGGTGGACGGCACGGCGGCGGTCGACCACTACGTCCTCGACGAGGTCCCGCGCGACGACGCCGGCTGCCTGACCTCCGGGCAGCTGGCCCGGCTGCGCGCCACCGGCGAGCGGTTGCAGGCCCACTTCGGTCGCCCACAGGACGTCGAGTGGGCCATCGACGCGAACGACGTGCTGTGGCTGCTCCAGTCCCGGCCGATCACCGGCCTGTTTCCCCTCCCACCGGAGACCGACAAGCCCCTCCCCCGCGTCTACCTGGAGTTCGGGCACGTCCAGGGCATGCTGCAACCGGTCACCCCGATGGGCATGTCGACCCTGCGGACGCAGATCGCCGCGATGCTCGCCGCGCTCGGCGTACGGGTCGAGATCGTCGACATCGGTGGCCGCCTCTACGGCGACCTGACCGACCTGGCGCGGGACCGGTCGTCCCGCAAGCGACTGGTGAAACTCCTCGCCGTCGACTTCGGCCCACGCGCCCAGGCGGTGATGAAGCACGTGCTTGCCGATCCCCGGTTCGCCCCGACCAGCGGCGGCACCGGGCGCGGCGGGGCGCCGGGGGCCGCGTCGCTGCGCACGGCCGGCCGCGCGGTGGTGGGGATCTCGCGGGCGCTGGCTCGTCCCGAGACCGCACGGGTCCGGATGTTCGAGGCGATCGAGCAGATCAAAGTACGCTCAGCCGCTCCCGCCGACCTGCGCACCACCGCCGACCGGCTGTGTTTCCTCCAGGCGCACGACGCCGACGACAGCGCCGACGCGATCATGTGGCCGATCGTCGCCGGGATGCTCGCCGCCGCGCTGCCGACCGCCCTGCTCAAGGGGATCGCCGGCCCGGACGAGATCCACGCCGTGCTGGGCGGCATGCCGTACAACGTCACCATCGAGATGGACCTGGCCCTGTGGCGGCTCGCCCAGGGCGCGGGTGATCACCGCCAGCTTCTCCTCGACACCCCGCCGGCCGAACTGGCCGCGCGCCACCTGCGAGGGGCGCTGCCCGACATCGGCATGGCGGCCTTCCTGGACGCCTACGGTCACCGGGGCGCCGCCGAAGTCGACCTCGGGGTGCCCCGCTGGGCGGAGGACCCGACACCGGTCTTCGCCGCGGTCGCCAACTACCTGCGCGTCACCGATCCGGGGCAGGGCCCCGACCAACGCTTCGCGCGGGCCGCCGCGGCAGCGGAGAACGCGCTGCGGGAGCTGGTCACCCGGGCCCGCCGTCGTCGGCCGGTGCGGGGCATTCTCGCCGGTTTCCTGCTGCGCCGGGCGCGGTCGCTGGCCGGCCTGCGCGAGGCCGGCAAGTTCGCCGGGCTGTACCCGCTGCGCGAGACGCGCCGCCAACTGCTGCTCATCGGCGCCGACCTGCGTGACGCCGGGTTACTGGAGCAGCCCGACGACATCATGTTCCTGACCCTCGACGAGGTGCACACCGTCGTACACCAGGGTGTCGACCTGCGCGGGACGGTCACCTCCCGACGGGCGGTGCACCGCCGGGAGCTGCGGCGTCGGACGGTCCCGGTGGCGCTGCTCTCCGACGGCACGGATGTCGAGACCGTTCTGCCGCCGACGCCGGCCGCCGACGGGACGCTCGCGGGCGTGGGCGCGTCGGCGGGCCGGGTGACCGGCCCTGCCCGGGTCGTCCACGAGCCGGACACCGCGCACGTCGAGCCGGGCGAGGTCCTGGTCGCCGCGACCACGGACCCCGGGTGGACCCCGCTGTTCCTCACCGCGTCGGCGCTGGTGACCGAGACCGGCGCGATCATGGCGCACGGCCCCACGGTGGCCCGTGAGTACGGCATTCCCGCCGTCATCTGCGTGCCGGACGCCACTCGGATCATCTCCACCGGGCAGCTCGTCACCGTGGACGGCGGCGCCGGAACCATCACCCTGCACTGACCGTCACCTCCCCCCGAGAAGGACGACCATGACCGACACGAAGACGCCGACCAGGACGCGGGTGGGCCCACTGCTGCGTCGTGCGGCCGACACCGAGGCCGCGATGTGGCGCAGCCTGTACCTGTGGGCGCGACGCCGCCCGCTGCCGCTGGGGCCCGGCGACGAGCCGTTCGGCTACCTCGGCGTGGTGAAGCCGATCCTCGGCATCTTCATCGGCCTGTCGGTCGTGGAGATCCCGATCTTCGATGTCGTGGTCACCCACGTGGTGCCGTGGCGGCCCGCCCGCTGGATCGTGCTGGGCCTCGGCGTGTGGGGTCTGCTCTGGATGATCGGCCTGTTCGCCAGCATGACCATCCATCCCCACGTCGTCGGCGACCGGGGCCTGCGGGTGCGGCTCAGCTCCGGCATCGACCTCTGGATCCCGTGGACCGACGTCGAGGCCCTGCGCAAGCGCTACCGCTCGCTGCCGTCGAGCAGGTCGGTGCAGGTCGAGCAGGAGGGCGAACGGCGGGTGGTGTCCATCGCGGTCGGCAGCCAGACGAGCATCGACGTCCTGCTACGCCGACCGCTGATCTTCGATCTGTCGAAGACCGGGGACACGCCCATGCACGAGCTGCGCCTGTACGCCGACGACCCGGACGGCCTGCTGCGCAGCGCGCGGGGAACCCCCGCGAGCCACACCGTCAGCCGGTGATCCGACGCCGCTGGCGGAGGTGCCCGGGTCACCCACTGTGAAACGATCGAGGCCATGCCCAAGAAGGTCGATCACCAGGAGCGCCGCACCCTCATCGCGGACGCGCTGATGCGGGTCGCCGCGGACCAGGGCCTGGAGGCGGTCAGCCTCCGACACGTGGCGACCGAGGCCGGTGTGTCCGCCGGGATGGTCCAGCACTACTTCCGGACCAAGGACGAGATGATGGCGTTCGCGTTGAGCGTGGTGCGTGAACGCAGCCAGATCCGGGTCACCGAGGCGGTGGCGCGGCTGGGCGAGAACCCTCCGCCTCGGCTGCTGCTGCGGACGATGCTCGCCGCGCTGCTGCCGCTCGACGAACGCACCCGCGACGACGGGCGGGTGGCGCTCGCGTTCCTCGCCTACACGGCGGTGCGACCGTCGGCCGCGCCCGGCCTGCACGAGGACACCGCGCAGTTCACCGGGTTCATCGCCAGCGTCCTGCCGGACAACCACGGCGCCGCCGCCGCGGCCGGTCTGCTGGCGCTGATGGAAGGGCTCGGTGTCTACCTGCTGGGCGGGCAGTACACCGCCGAGCAGGCGCTGGACGCGCTGGACGCCCACCTCGACCTGCTCTTCGGCTGATCTCACCGGCGCTGGCGTCGGCCCGCGCGGACCGATCGAGCCGGTCACACCGAAGTCGCGGTGTCCCCGGTAGCGGGACACCGCGACTTCACCTCACGCGGTGGGGAACAGGCCGGTCGGCTCAGTGGGTGGTCGCCCTCGCCCGCGCCTTCATCTGGCGCAACTCGTCGGCGGACATCAGCCAGGTGGAGTTCGTCGTGCCCAGACCGAGGAGCACCTGGTCGAAGCTGTTGCCGTCGTTGTCGTCGGTGTAGCAGACGCTCACCTCGCCCCACGGCGACGCGGCCAGGGCGAAGTGCTCCTGACGACCCGTCGTGGTCTGGCTCAACGCCTGGGCCGCCAGCCGTCCGGTGAACGTGCCGTCCGGGTTGAGGCCACGCGCCCAGACATCCGGGTTGGTGCCGGAGACCGTCCAACCCACCACCGCGTTGTCCTGGTCGTCGATGCCCACGCTGGGCGTGCCGGCGCCGGCCCCGGTGGAGACCTGGACCTCGTCGTGCCGGGCCGTGCCCGTGGCGGTGAACGATCGGGCCCAGACACCCCGGGTGCCGGTGTGGTCGGATTCCCAGCCGACGGTGAAGTCACCGGCGAAGTTCGCCGACACCGAGGCGCGCTGCTGCTGCCCGCCGCTCTGCGCGTTGGCCGTCCGCCGCGACAGCACCACGGCACCGTTGGCGCGGGCCAGCCGGGTCAACCCGATGTTGTACGAGCCGTTCGCGTCGGCGTCCTCGTCCCAGACCACCAGCGCGTCGCCGGAGGCGGACACCGCCACGTCGGGGCGGTGGTGCGTACCCGTCGTCTGCGAGGCGGTCACCTCGTACGCCTTGGTGGTGGCCGCGGTGAAGGCGGCGGCCTTGACGGTGGCGGGAGCCGTCCCCTGCACATCCTCCCAGACCACGGTGAAGCCGACGGCGGTGGCGTTGCTGGGCGCGCCGTCCGGGTCGACGGCGACCTTCGGCCAAATCTGCTGCCCGGCGTCGCTCGCGTTGGCCTGCCCCGAGCCGAGCACCGCGCCGGCCGGCGACACCACCCGGTACTGGATGTTGTAGACGCCGTTGCCGTCGCCGTCGGCGGCCCAGACCACCACGGCGTTGCCCCGGTCGTCGAGGCCCACGTCGGGGCTGATGTGCCGCCACGCGGCTCCGCTGGTGCCCCCGGTGGACAGCTTCAGCTCGTACGCGGGGGTGCCGTCGCGGAACAGCCGCAGGTAGATCTCGCTGTGGGTGTCGTCCTCCGGTGCGGTGCTGTCCCGGTCGTCCTCCCACACCACGGCGACATGACCGTTGCGGTTCATGGCGATGGAGGGCAGGTCCTGGTCGCCGGTGGCGACGCTGTTCGCGGTGGTCCAGGTGACCGCCTCGGCGGTCATCGCGGTCGGCGCCAGCGCCATGTTCGGCACCAGCAGGGACGCGGTGAGCAGTGCGGTGATCGCGCTCATGGTGGCTCTCCCTTACCCGGCCTGCAGGCCGGGCTGGCCGTCGAGGATGACGAACGAGCGCACGGTGGAGGCCGCCGCGCCGTGCTCGGTCACCGAGTTCACCGCGCGGAAGTCCGCGCGGACCTGGCTACGGCTGATCGTGGTACGGACGTAGCCGCGACGGTCCGAGTAGAACTTCAGGTGCGGGTTGGCCGCCGCGTTCGGGACCGTGGTGCTGCCGCTGCCGTTGCCGGTCGAGCTGATCGAGGTGCAGACCAGTTCGGTGCCGATGGTCGCCGAGGAGGGGTTGGCGTAGTCGGCCTTGAGGTCGTTCGCCCACGACCGGTGCACGTCGCCGGTGAGCACCAACGGGTTGCGCACCCCGCGCTGCTGCCAGCCGGTCTGGATCCGGCTGCGGGAGGCCCGGTAGCCGTCCCAGGCGTCCATGCTCGCCGCCCCGTTCGCGTCCAGCTGCTGGGCGAAGAAGACCTGCTGGCCGAGGATGTCCCAGGTGCCGTAGCGCTGGGCCAGCCCGTCGAGCAGCCACGTCTCCTGGGCCGCGCCGGTCAGCGACCGGGAGGCCAGATCCGCGTCGGCGCAGACCTTCCAGCCGTCCCCGCACGCCTGGTCGTCGCGGAACTGCCGGGTGTCGAGCATGTGGAAGGTGGCGAGCTGTCCCCACCGGACCCGGCGGTACAGCGGGATGCTGTTGCCGTTGGCGGCGGAGGCCGGCCGCAGCGGCATGTTCTCGTAGTAGGCCCGGTACGCGGCGGTCCGCCGGGCGGTCCACTGCGCGGCGGTCAACGTCGGGCTGCTGTCGTTACGGACCATGTTGGCGTAGTTGTTCTCCACCTCGTGGTCGTCCGGCACCACCAGCCAGGGCGCCGCCGCGTGGGCCGCCTGCAGGTCCGGGTCCGACTTGTAGAGCGCGTAGCGGCGGCGGTAGTCGGCCAGGGACACGATCTCCGCGCCGACGTGCTGGCGCACCGTGGAGCTGCCGACGCCACCCTCGTAGATGTAGTCGCCCAGGTGCAGGATCAGGCCGGGGTTGTCCTCGGCCATCCGCCGGTACGCGGTGTAGTAGCCGGCCTCGTAGTGGGCACAGGAGGCGAAGGCCATCACCAGGTCGCGGCCGAAGGAACTGGGCGCCGGAGCGGTCCGCGTCCGCCCGACCGGCGAGATCTGGCCCTGGGCCCGGAACCGGTAGTAGTAGTCGGAGTCGGCCGCGAGCCCGCCCGCGATGGCGTGCACGGAGTGCGCGTCGGCGTAGCGGGCGACCACCGAGCCGGAGGCGACCAGCGAGGTGAAGCGGTCGGTGGTGGACACCTGCCACTCCACGGTCACGTCCGCGTTGGCCATGCCGCCCTGCCCGTCGGCGTTGAGCGGGGACGGTGCCAACCGGGTCCAGAGGACCACGCTGTCGGGTGCCGGATCACCGGACGCCACACCGAGTTTGAAGGGGTACGGCACCGCGGCGCGGGCACCCTGGCGGGGTGTCACCGCGACCCCGGCGGTCACGAGTCCACTGAGGACGAAGATGCGACGGCTCAGCCTTGTCATGGTCAACAGCCTCGGGAACGTCGATGAACGGCGATGGGTGCGGGGCGGAATCCGACATGACGGAATGCTGTCCGCACCAAGGCGTTCAGGTGTCCTGACCGCCGGGCCGGGGCCTCGACCTGGATCGTCAGGTGAGCGGCGACGGCGACTCGGCGCCGGGGATCGCCAGGGTCGACGAGCCGGACCCGTCCGCCGGCACGGTCCAGACGTCGGGCTGGCCGTCGTCCCCGCGCAGCGTGTAGGCCAACGTCCCGCCGTCCAGCCACGCGGCCTGGTCATCGACGCTACGGGTCTCGGCGGTCGCGGTGACCCGCATGGTGCCCAGGTCGAGGACCGACAAGCGCCAACCCTTCGCCGGGTCGGCGTCGACCGCCTCCTTGAACGCGAGCCGGGTGCCGTCCGGTGACAGCGACGGGCACTCGACGTTCTCCTTCAGGGTCTCCACCGTCCGGGCGGCGAGGTCGCCCCGGACGAGGTATCTCCGACCCCCGGTCGCCATGGTCGCGTAGAAGCGGTTGTCGTCGGCGGTGAAGGTGACGCCCCAGTAGTTGACGTCCGGGTTGCGGTAGCCGCGGCCGTCCCGGGTGATCGTGAACCCTTCGAGCGACGCCACCGTGGCGCCGGTGTGGGTGTCCAGAATCCCGGTACGGGTGGAGAAGCCACTCGAGGTGTACGAGTCGCCACCGACGAACGTCGTCCAGGAGACCATCCGGCCGGAGGCGGAGACCCGGGCCCGGTTCGGCAGGCCCGGCACGCTGACCGCCCGGGTCTGCCGCAGCGCGGCGTCCAGCACGACCATTTGGTACGACCACGCGGTCTCCGGTTTCAGGCAGATCCCCGTGCCGGCCGCGGCGTACACCCGGAGGCATTCCAGGCCGGCGACGGTGCGCGGCCCGGCGGGGTCGGTCGCGGCGACCGTGGAGACGTGCCGGTCGGTGATCGCCAGCAGGCGCGGCCCGGGTGCCAGAGTGACCGGCTGCTCGCCATCGCTGGCCGGCGGCGGCGTCCCGGGTGCCTGCGCGGCCGTGGCGGCGTAGCCGGCCGCCACGGCGCCCAGCAGCACGGCCGAGGCGACCACCACGGCGAGCTTCGCTCGCGTCGACATCGCGGTCATCGGGGCACCCTCCGGGGGGAAAGTCGGGACGGGGAGGCCAGCAGCCACAGCGTGCCGACCAGGACGGCGGCGACGGCGACGGCCGCCGCGCGGATCGCGGCCTCCGGCCCCCACGCCTGCCAGGCGAGACCGAACAGCACCGACGAGACCAGGTACGCGAGGGCCTGCCCGGTCTGCACCAACGCGATCCCGGTGGTGCGCAGCCGCGCCGGCAGCACCGGGCCGGCGAGCGCGATGAGCACGCCATCGGTGGCCGCGTAGAAGCCGCCGTACAGGGTCAGCGTCAGGGCGATCAGCGGCCACCCGTCGACCGGCCCGGCCAGCAGCAGATACGTCACCCCGAGGGCGGTGTATCCACCGATCACCACGGGCAGCCGGCCAATCCGGTCGGCGAGTACGCCGAGCGGGGCGGCGAGCACCAGGTAGGCCAGGCTGGTTCCCACCGCGAGCAGCGGGAACCAGCGCAGCCCGAGGTCCATCCGGTGTTGCAGCAGCAGGTAGACGAATCCGTCGCCGATGGTGGCCAGGCCGAGCAGCGCGGCGGCCAGCACCAGCCGACGGGCGGGCCCGCTGCGGAACAGGCCGAACGCCTCGACGACGGAGACCTTCGGGTCGTTCGGGTCGCTCACGCCGTCGCCGGGCGACCGCTCCCGGACGAAGAGCACGAGCACCACGACGGCCAGGGCCGCGATGCAGAAGCTGGTGACGAAGACCGCGTCGTACGACTGCCCGACGACCAGCAGGACCGCGAACGCGACGAGGGGCCCGAGGAACGCGCCGACGCTGTCCATCGCCCGGTGCACCCCGAACGCACGACCCAGCGCCCCGGGTGGCGTGGAGAGGGTGATCAGCGCGTCGCGCGGCGCGCTCCGCACGCCCTTGCCGAGCCGGTCGACGGCGATGACCGCGCCGATCGCCGGTATCGACCGGCCGGCCAGCAGCAGACCGAGTTTCGCGACCGCCGAGAGCGCGTACCCGATACCGGCGATCAGCTTGCGTCGGCGGAACCGGTCGGCGGCGAAACCGCCGACGACGCGCAGCAGCGCGGTGGCGCCGGTGTGGACGCCGTCGAGCACGCCGAAGGCCAGCGGGCTGAGGTGCAGGCCCAGCACCAGATAGAGCGGCAGGACCGCGGCCACCATCTCGGCCGAGACGTCGGTGATCAGACTGACCGTGCCGAGCGCTACGACGTTGCCGCTGACCAGCGCGAAACGTCGGCGTCGGGGCCCCGACGCGGGTGGGTCGGCGGCCGGCCGGGAGACGGTCGACAGGTACACGCGCATCTCCTCGGATCGACGGCGGACGGGCAGCCATCGTCCGTACCCAGTGGAGCGGACACAACGGACCACCGGTGGCATCCGGGCGAGATGCGGGTGAACGGGCCCCCAACACCGAGGTGTTCGCCTGCCGGGACGAAGTGTTCATCCGCCCGTCGTCCGCCGGCTCATCGACCTTCCTACATTCCTTGCGCTCTTCCCACGAGGTAAGGAGTCCTGGATGGACATTCGATTCCCCCGTCCGTCGGTGACGTTGGGGGTGGTCACGGTGATCGTCGCCGCGACCGCCGCCGTCGTCGTGACCGGCGCTGGCGCGGCGTCGGCGGCGAGCGTGACGTTCACGCCGACCGCCGACACCTACGTCCAGAGCGACGCGGCCTCCACCAACTACGGCACGTCCACTCAGGTCGTGGTCGACAACTCGCCCGTGCGCCGCTCGTTCCTGCGTTTCACCGTGAGCGGTGTCAGCGGCACGGTGACCAGCGCCAAGCTGCGACTGCGCACGATCAGCGGCAACGACGGCAGCGACGCCGGTGGCACGTTCCGCCGGATGTCCAACACGACGTGGTCGGAGACCGGCACCACCTGGAACAACCAGCCGGCCATCGACGGGGCGACGCTTGGCTCGATCGGCGCGGTCAGCGGCAACGCCTGGTACGAGCTGGACGTCACTGCCGCGGTCACCGGCAACGGCACGTACAGCTTCGGGGCGACCTCGAGCAGCGGCGACGGCGCCTACTACGACACGCGTGAGAGTGGCGCCGACGCCCCGCAGCTGGTCGTCACCGCCGGCACCACCACGCCGCCCCCGTCCGGGGACCCGGTGCTCGTCGGCGCCGGCGACATCGCGGACTCGGGCTCCGGCGACAGCGCCACCGCGACGCTGCTCGACAACATCGCGGGGACGGTCTTCACCACCGGCGACAACGTCTACGACAGTGGCACGGCGTCGCAGTTCAACAGCTACTACGAGCCCACCTGGGGTCGACACAAGTCCCGTACCCGCCCGTCGCCGGGCAACCACGACTACAACACGTCGGGCGCGACCGGCTACTACAACTACTTCGGTACGTCCGCCGGCCCGAGCGGTCGCGGCTACTACTCGTACGACCTCGGCAACTGGCACGTCGTGTCGCTGAACTCCAACATCAGCATGTCGGCCGGCTCGACGCAGGAGCAGTGGCTGCGCGCGGACCTGGCCGCCAGCAGCAAGCCGTGCACGATCGCGTACTGGCACCACCCGCTCTTCACGTCCAGCTCCAACCACGCGCCGTCGACGTCGACGCGTCCGCTCTACCAGGCGCTCTACGACTACAACGCCGACGTCGTGGTGTGGGGGCACAACCACGTGTACGAGCGGTTCGGGCCGATGAACCCGTCCGGCGGCGCCGACTCCAGCCGGGGTCTGCGCAGCTTCGTCGCCGGGATGGGCGGCGCCGGTCACTACGGCTTCGGCACCATCCAGCCCAACAGCGAGGCACGCAACAGCTCGGCGTGGGGCGTGCTGAAGTTCACCCTGCACTCCGGCAGCTACGACTGGCAGTTCGTGCCGGTCGCCGGTCAGAGCTACACCGACAGCGGCACCGGCAACTGCCACTGACCGCATGGGATCCCGCTGCGCCGTTCGCGGCGCAGCGGGATCGTCCCTCCCCGCCGCAGCGCTGCGAGGCCGCCGGCCGCACGGCGCTGCGGCGGAGTGGGCGTTGGGGTTGCCGCTCGCTGTAGAGCTGCCCCAGCTACGGGGCAGCGCGGACCGGCCGCCCGCCACGCGGACCCCACACCACAGGCAGACGCCGCACGCGCCCGCCAGAGGCAGCGCCGCTTCCGCGCCCCGCACCTCGATTCATTACCTCGCGATTGCAGATCTTGGGCAGTTTCCGTTCGGCGTGAACGAAAACTGTCCAAGATCTGTGTTAAACCAGCCTGACGACGCGGTCCGCTACCTTGCACAACCGGGGGCGCTTCGTCCTCCGACGCGACGCCGACGCGGACTGCGACCCGACCGCGACGGCGACCGCGACGGCGACCGCAACCCCGACCACGACGGCGACCCCGACCGTAACCGCGACCCCGACCGCGACCACGACCACGACCACGACCACGACGGCAACCCCCACGGCGACCGCGACCGCAACCGCGACCCCGACCACGACGGCGACCATGAGACCGCGCTACGGCGGCCGCCGCGACTGTTGATCGGCCCGAAGACGCACGATTGCCCAGGCCCTGCCACCTGCGCCCCTTCCGCCGTGCAGGTGGCGGTCCATATCTGGGGCAGCTCTACAGTGCCGCGAACAGATAAGTCCAACTCCGGCACGGCGAGCCGGCACGACCGGGCCAGCACGACCGGGCCAGCACGACCGGGCCAGCACGACCGGGCCAGCACGACCGGGCCGGCACGGAGTCGCAGCGGTTTTCGCTACGGGGCGGGCGTCCGTCGGGCGACGCGGGGCCCCGGACTGAGTTCGTGCCTGCGCGGGACGATCGGCACCGACAGACGACATGTGCCCCTGCCCGTCGGACGGGCAGGGGCACACGCACGTGTCGTCTCAGGCGTCAGCGGGCAGTGCCGGCCCGGCGCTTGTTGTAGACGTCGAAGGCGACCGCGACGAGCAGGACGAGGCCCTTCACCACCGACTGGGTCGACTGGTCGATGCCCATCAGCTGCATGCCGTTGCTCATCACCGCCATGATCAGACCGCCGACCATCGCGCCCACCACGGTGCCCACACCGCCGGTGACCGCCGCGCCGCCGATGAAGGCCGCGGCGATCGCGTCCAGCTCGAACATGTTGCCGGCGGCCGGCTGGGCGCCGTTCGACCGTGACGAGTAGATGACGCCGGCCACCGCCGCCAGGAAGCCCATGTTGACGAACATCCAGAAGTTGACCGTGCGGACCTTCACGCCGGACAGCGCCGCCGCCGACAGGTTGCCGCCGATCGCGTAGACCTGGCGACCGAAGACGGTACGCCGGGTGAGCAGGCCGTAGACCAGCACCAGGACCGCCAGGATGATCAGCACGATCGGCAGCCCTCGGGCGTGCGCCAACTGCCAGGCGAAGTACATGAGCACCGCGCCGACCAGCACGACCCGGGCGACGAACAGCGGGAACGACTCGACCGGCTGCTGGTAGCGAATGCGCGCCACCCGGGTGCGGAAGCCGCTGACCGCGTACCCGGCCACGGCGATGGCGCCGATCAGCAGCGTGAAGGCGTCGAAACCCTGCCCGCCGAGCAGGCCGTTGAGGAAGCCCGCCGCTACCTGCTGGTACTCGGACGGGAACGGCGACAGCGAGATGTTGTCGAGCACCCGCAGGGTGAGACCCCGGAACAGCAGCATGCCGGCCAGGGTCACGATGAAGGCCGGAATGCCGGCGTACGCCACCCAGAACCCATGCCACGCGCCGACCGCGACACCGACGACGAGCGCGGCCACGACGCCGATCCACCAGGGATGCCCCTGCTGGATCACCAGGACGGCCGAGACCGCTCCGGTCAGCGCGACCACCGAGCCGACCGACAGGTCGATGTGGCCGCCGATGATCAGGATGACCATGCCGATCGCGAGGACCAGGATGTACGAGTACTGGAGGACGATGTTGGTGATGTTGCCCGGGCTCAGCAACACCCCGTCGGTCAGGACCGCGAAGAGCGCGACGATGACGACCAGGGCGACGTAGATCCCGCTCTGCCGCAGGTTGTTCAACACCAGCGCCCGCAGGTCGTTCGTCCCACTGTGCAGAGCCGCGGCGGGTGTGCTGTCCGGCGGCGTCGGGCGCTCCGTCGAAGGGGTCTTGATGCTGGTCATCCGACGAGCTCCTTGTCCTTGGTCATCAGCTCCATGAGGCTCTCCTGAGTCGCCTCGGCCACCGGCATCTCGCCGGTGATCCGGCCGGCGGCGAGGGTGTAGATGCGGTCGCACATTCCGAGCAGCTCCGGCAGCTCGGAGGAGATGACGATCACCGCCTTACCGGCGGCCACTAGCCGGTTGATGATCGTGTAGATCTCGTACTTGGCGCCGACGTCGATGCCCCGGGTGGGCTCGTCGAGGATCAGCACGTCCGGGTCGGTGAACAGCCACTTCGACAGCACGACCTTCTGCTGGTTGCCACCGGAGAGCTTGCCGACCACGGCCATGACGCTGGGCGTGCGGATGTTCATCTCCTTGCGGCTGGTTTCGGCAACCTTGATCTCCTCGTTGCCGTTCACCCAGCCCAGGCGGGACAGCCGCTCCAGCGCGGCGGCGGAGACGTTGCGCCGCACGTCGTCGATGAGGTTGAGGCCGTAGCGCTTGCGGTCCTCGGTGACGTAGGCGATGCCGTTGTCGATCGCCTCGGCGACGGTGCGCGCCTGCACCTCCCGGCCGTGGACGAAGAGTCGGCCCCGGATGTCGCGCCCGTAGGACCGGCCGAACACGCTCATGGCCAGCTCGGTCCGACCGGCGCCCATCAGGCCCGCGATGCCGACGACCTCGCCGGCGCGGACGTTCAGGCCGACGCCCTCGACGACCATCCGGTCCTGGACCGGGTGGCGCACCGTCCAGTCCTCGATGCGCAGGACCTCGTCGCCGGGGGACGACTCGCGGTCGGGGTAGAAGCTGTCCAGGTCACGTCCGACCATGCCCCGGATGATCCGCTGCTGGTTGACGTCGTCGGACTTCATGTCGAGGGTCTCCACCGCGCGCCCGTCGCGGATGACGGTGGTCGAGTCGGCGATGGCGGTGATCTCGTTGAGCTTGTGCGAGATCATGATGCAGGTGATGCCCTGCTCCTTGAGGGCCCGCAACAGGTCGAGCAGGTGCGCCGAGTCGATGTCGTTGAGCGCGGCCGTCGGCTCGTCCAGGATGAGCAGGCGTACCTTCTTCGACAGCGCCTTGGCGATCTCCACGAGCTGCTGCTTGCCGACGCCGAGCTGGATGACCGGGGTGACCGGGTTCTCGTGCAGCCCGACGGACGCCAGCAGCTTCGCCGCTTCGGCGTTGGCGAGGTTCCAGTCGATGAGCCCGCTGCGGCCACGCCGCTCGTTGCCGAGGAAGATGTTCTCCGCGATCGAGAGGTACGGCACCAGCGCGAGCTCCTGGTGGATGATGACGATGCCGTTGGCCTCGCTGTCGCGGATGCCGCGGAACTGCATCGGCTTGCCGTCGAAGAGGATCTCACCGTCGTACGAGCCGGACGGGTGGACGCCGGACAGCACCTTCATCAGGGTTGACTTGCCGGCGCCGTTCTCACCACAGATGGCGTGGATCTCCCCGCGGCGCACTGCGAGGGTGACGTCCTCCAGCGCGGTCACGCCGGGGAAGGTCTTGGTGATGCGACGCATCTCGAGGATGGTGTCGTCCATGGTCACTGTCCTCCGTCAGGTCTGGACGCGGTACGCCCAGGCGTCGGGCCCGGCGGGGTGACCGCCGGGCCCGACGAGTGGGTTACTTCTTGGCCTGACCGGCGGCGACCTCTTCCGCCGTCCAGTAGCCGGAGTCGATCAGCGTCGCCTTGATGTCGTCCTTGTAGACGGTCGCGATCGGCAGCAGGTACGCCGGGACGACCTTGACACCGTTGTTGTACGTCTGGGTGTCGTTGGCCTGCGGCTGCTTCTTCTGCAGGAATGCCTCGGAGGCGTTGACGGCCTGCTCGGCGAGCAGTCGGGTGTCCTTGAAGACCGTGGAGTTCTGCACGCCGTCGTTGATCAGCTTGATCGAGGCGATCTCCGCGTCCTGGCCGGTGACCACCGGGAGCTTCTTCGCGCCGCTGCCGTAGCCGGCGTTCTGGAGGGCGGTGATGATGCCGCGGGAGATGCCGTCGTACGGCGACAGCACCCCGTCGACCTTCGAGCCGTCGTTGTAGGCCGAGGTGAGCAGGTTCTCCATCCGCTTCTGCGCGGTCTCCTGCTGCCAGCGCAGGATGGCGACCTGCTCGGGGGTGGTCTGCTTGGACTTGACCTTCAGCGTGCCGTTGTCGATGAACGGCTTCAGGGTGTCCATCGCACCGCCGAAGAAGTACTGGGTGTTGTTGTCATCCAGCGACCCGGCGAACAGCTCGACGTTGAACGGCCCCTTGGCCGTGCCCTTCGAGCCGTCCTTGTCCAGCAGGCCGAGGCCGACGAGCAGTGCGGTGCCCTGGGCGACGCCGACCTTGTAGTTGTCGAAGCTGACGTAGAAGTCGACGTCCTTGCTGCCGCGGATCAGCCGGTCGTAGGAGATGACCGGGATCTTCGCGGCCGCGGCCGCCTGCAGCTGGCTGTTCAGCGCCGTGCCGTCGATCGCCGCGATGACCAGGACATCCGCGCCCTGAGTGATCATCTGGTCGACCTGCTGCGACTGGGTGGGGATGTCGTCGCCGGCGTACTGGAGGTCGACCTTGTAGCCCTTCGCCTCCAGCTTCGACTTGACCGCGTTGCCGTCGGCGATCCACCGCTCCGAGGTCTGGGTCGGCATCGACACACCGATGGTCAAATCGCTGGGCTTCTCGTCGCCGGTCTTGTCACCGCTGCCCGCACCCCCGCCACTGCACGCCGCCATACTCAGCGCCAATGCCGCGCCGCCGAGAGCAACCAGGAATTTCCTGCCCACGGGCTTCTCCTCTCCGGATCCCCCGTCGACTGCCGGGGCCAACTGTCATCTTTCGGGTAGTGTTAGCGCTCACATAGATTGCGTCAACACCTGATCCGAAATACCGGTGTCACGGTCTCGTAACGAGCGCATCCAGGCGAGCGTAGTCATCCGGACGATCCGCCGAAAGAGCAGGACACGGGGCGTCGAACGGACTGGTGCCCGCGGACGACAGCTGTCGTCCGCGGGCACCAGTACTACCGGATCAGGCGGGTCGCCGCCACCCGGGCGGTCGGGACCGACCGGCTACCGCTGCGACCACCGCTGGTTCGCCGCCGCGGTGCAGGTCCAGAGGAGCACCGTGGTGCCGTTGGCCGTGCCGTTGTTGTTGACGTCCAGGCAGAGCCCCGACTGGACGCCGCTGATCGTGCCGTTGGCGTTGACGACCCACTGCTGGTTGACCCCGCCGTTGCAGTCCCAGATCTGCACCTTGGCGCCGGCCGTGGCGTTGAGCGGCGCGTCCAGGCACTTGCCGAGCGACTGCAGGGTCTGACCGTTGCTGGTCCAGCGCTGGTTGGCGGCGCCGTTGCAGTCCCAGATGACCGGCTGGGTGCCGTTGGTGGTGCTGCTGTTCGGCACGTCCAGGCAGCGGCCGGAGGCGGCGCTGACGTACGCGCTCGAGGTGCTCGGCGGCGGCGGCGTCGTGCCGCCGCCGCTGACCCGGTACACCACCGTGCCGTGCGCCGGAACGCTGGCGCTGATGGTCCCGCTGCTGGAGCTGGTGCCACCGGTCCACGCGTCGACAAGCGTGAACGACGAGCCGGACTTGCCCACGGCGGCGGCCGTGGTCGAGATCGTCGTGGTCGAACCGCCCTGGTTGAACAGGGCGACCGCGACGTCGCCGTTGGCGAGCCGCTTGGCCAGCACCCGACGCGTGCCGTCGAACGACACCTGCGTCCCCTGCAACCCGAGCGAGTCCTGGTTGATCGCGATCAGGTTGGCGTTCTTGAGGATGGTCTGCGTCGCGGAGTTCATGTTCCGCACGTCGTTACCGGCGATCAGCGGAGATGCCATGATCGCCCACATCGCGAAGTGGCTGCGCATCTCCGTGTCGTTCATGCCACCGCGGCCGACCTCCATCATGTCCGGGTCGTTGAAGCCACCCGGCCTCGCGTAGGACGCCAGCGGAACGGTCACGTTGATGATGTTCTGGATGCCCATCGGGTAGCCGTTGGTCTGCCCGGTGTCCCACGCGTTGGTGATGTCCTCGGTGGTACGCCACATGTTCGCCACGTCGCCCCAGTTGCGCTGCGGGCCGGTCTTGGCGTGGATGCTGTTGGGGTTGATGCTGTAGACGATCGGTCGGCCGGTGGCGGCCAGCGCGTCACGCATCTTGGCGAAGGTGGTCACCTGGTCGTTGATGCTGCCCTCCGGCGAGCACCAGTCGTACTTGAGGAAGTCGACGCCCCAGGCGGCGAACTGGCGGGCGTCCTGCACCTCGTGGCCCCGGCTGCCGGTGGCCCCCGGGTAGGAGCCGAAGTACTGCGCGCAGGTCTTGTCGACCGGCACCTGGTAGAGGCCGAACTTCAGGCCCCGGGCGTGCAGGTAGTCACCGAGCGCCTTCATGCCGCTGGGGAACCGGCTCGGGTCGCCCTGGATGTTGCCGGAGCTGTCCCGGTTGGGGTTGAACCAGCAGTCGTCGACCACCACGTACTGGTAACCCAGGTCGCGCATGCCGCTGCTGACGATCGCATCGGCTGTCTGCCGGATCAACGCCTCGTTGATGTTGCAGCCGAACGAGTTCCAGGAATTCCAACCCATGGGGGGAGTGCGCGCCACCCCGTTGTCGAGTGCCTGCGCCGCCGGGGCGCGAAGGCCGACCAGGGCGCCGGCGAGCAGTAGGCCGGCCGCCAGTACGCTCCCCCAGCGACGACCTCGGGTGCTGCGGTTCATCGAGCCTCCTTGTCGGTGGCGCCCGCCCGTGACTCCGATCTTCGATCGGTGGGCCGATAGTTGGACGCCAATTTTTGTTAGCGTTAACAGAAACGTCCATCATGTTACGGCGACATTTCACGAGGTTCAATACCTTCCCGGCGCAACATCGTCCGACATCGATAACCCGTATCGGGCTCCCATCGAGGCGCGTCTTATCGATCCCTGGCGGGGAAATTGACACATGCGATGCCTGCCGCATCCGCTGTCGGCCGCTACCCCCGCAGCGGCAGTAGAGCCGGTCCCGTGCCCTGCCGGGGCGGCGCCCGGTCGTCAGCGACGCGGTGGAGCGACGCTCTCGCGGGCGACCAGGGCCGGGGCGATGGTCTGCCGCAGCGCGCCACCGGTGCCCGACTCGATCTGGGACAGCAACATCTGCAGGCTCGCCCGCGCCACCGCGTCGAAGTCCGGTCGGACGGTGGTCAGTGGCGGAATGAAGTACGCCGCCTCGGGCACGTCGTCGAAACCGACCACGCTGATGTCGTCCGGCACCCGCCGGCCGAACTCGTGCAGCGCCCGCAGCACACCCAGCGCGAGATGGTCGTTGGCGGTGAAGACCGCGGTGACCTCGGGCATCCGCGCCAGCATCTGCCCACACCGGTAACCCGAAGCCGCGGACCAGTCCCCCGGCATCGGCGGCGGCGGCACCAGCCCGGCGGCCAGCAGCGCCTGACGCCAGCCGTCGATCCGACCGACGCTGTCGAACCAGTCGGACGGCCCGGAGACGTGCCAGACGGTGCGGTGCCCGGCGTCGAGCAGATGCTGCGTCGCCGCCCGGGCGCCCGCCACCTGGTCCACCGTCACCAACGGCACCGGCCGGTTCGGGTCGCCGTCGACGGTGACCAGTGGGACGTCCTTGGGCAGGCGTTCCAGCGCCTCACCGGCCGACTCGACCGGGGCGATGACCACGATGCCGGCAACCCGGTGCGACAGGTGCCGCTCGACGGCCGCCGAGATGGAACGGTGGTCCAGGTTTCGGACGCTGCCGACGCTGACCGCGAAACCCTCCTCGGCGGCGGTCTGCTCCAACGCCGCCAGCAACGACGCCGGCCCGTAGAGCGTGGTGTTCTGCGCGACCACACCGATGACCTGCGAACGGCCGGTCACCAGCGCGCGGGCCGCGCCGTTGGGGCGGTAGCCGAGTTCGGCGATCGCCGCGCGCACCCGGAGCCGGGTCTGCTCACGGACGTTGGGGTGCCCGTTGAGCACCCGCGACACCGTCTGATGGGAGACACCGGCGAGACGAGCAACATCCGTCATCGCGGGACCGTGGACGGCCATTTCACTCCCCCCGCTACGTCTCCGGCCCGCGGCCCGTCGACGTCGACTGGAGCGGCCCGGCCCGATCCCCCTCGCTCAGTCACCACGCCGGTGCTGAATCCCAGGTGACCAGCGCTGGATCGCCGACAGTCTACGCCAGCGACAGCCCGGAACACGGCACGCCGGGGGTGGGGTCTGTGCGACGTGCCGAAGTGGCGCAACCCGGAGGACACCGACCCGCGGTGTGGGACACCGTTTCGCGACGCGACGCCGGCCCGCCCTACGCTCGCGGACAGAGCGTGGAGCAGGCCGGCGAGGACCTGACCCGGTGGCGCGGACCCGACGTGCCGGACGGCTCGTGCGGCCAGCGCCGCCGGTCAGGCGGACGGTCGTGTGACTGGTGTCACGGGGTCGTCAGATCGAACCGACGTACGGTGACCGCGCCACCGAGCGCCTGGGTCGCGTGGTTGAAGATGGCGAATCGGTAGCCCATGAAGAACTGCCAGTTGTTCGCCAGCGTCAGGGCGTTGCCGAACGAGGTGAAGTTGACCCCGTCGGTGCTGTACGAGAAGCGCGCCTGCCGGCCGGACCCGGGTCTGATGTCGGCGTTTGCCCGCAACCAGATCCGGCCACCGGAGACGGCGGTGCTCGCCACCTCGCTGCCGGTGCTGGTGGTGTTCCAGCTGCCGTCCATCGTCAGGCCGTTCTGCATGACCAGCCGGGTGGACCCGTTGTCCCGTCGGATTCCGATCCAGGCCGACGAGTTGCGCAGCACCGCCAGGCCGGTACGGTCACCGTCGCGCATGGTGGAGTAGTCCAACTCGATGGTCGCGGTCGAGGTGGGGCCCTGGATGCGGTGGGTCAGCGTGTTGCGTGCCTTGTACAGGTCGCCGGTGACGGTGGCGGTCTGCAGGTTCAGCCCGTTGTTGACGGACCACCTGCTGTTGTCCGGGTTGTGGTTCCACTCCCACTGCGGGCCGAGGGTGGTGCCGGCGAAGGTGTCGGTGCCGGTGAGCGGCTTGACCGCCCGGGGCGGCGCGGGCAGGTTGGGCTTCGGGTAGGAGCTGCCCCACGTGCCGTTGACCGTCTGCAACACGGGCCAGCCGTCGCTGGTCCAGGTGATCGGGGCCATGGCCGGCATCCGACCACCGGGGTACGCGTCAACGAAGGACATGTAGTACCAGTCGCCGTTCTGGGTCTGCACCAGCCCACCCTGGTGCGGCACACCGCCGCCGGAGATCGGACCGGGCAGGTTGAGCAGCACCTGACGCTGCTCGTACGGGCCGAACGGTCCGTTGGTCGACTTCAGCACGTACTGGCCGTTCGCGGGGCGGGTGAGCCAGATGTAGTAGGCGCCGTTGCGCTTGTAGAACCGGGCCCCCTCCAGCGTTCCGATGCTCGACGGCGTCTGGTAGACCTGCTGGGCGCGGACCTGGGACTTCCCGTCGGCGGACAGCTGCGCCACGCTGATGGTGCCGTTGCCGTAGGCCACGTACATGGTGTCGTTGTCGTCGATCAGCATCCCGGCGTCGTAGTAGCAGTTGGGGATGGTGGTGTGCTTGGTCCAGGCGCCGTCGACGGCGGACGCGGTGTAGATGTGGGTCTGCGCGAAGTCGATGCACCCGGCCCAGTAGTACGTCCGGTTGCTCGGCCGGTAGTTCAACGTCGACGCCCAGATCCCGTCGACGTACGCGTTACCACCGCTCATGTCGTACTTCGAGCCGAAGTCGAGCCGGGGCACGGAGTGACCGGCGAACTCCCAGTTGACCAGGTCGTAGGAGCGCAGCACCGGTGCGCCCGGCGAGTAGTGCATGGTGGACGCCGACATGTAGTAGGCGTTGTCCACCCGGATGATGTCGACGTCGGCGAAGTCCTGCCAGAGCACCGGGTTCGAGTACGTGCTGCCGGACGGCGGCGGGTTGCTTCCCCCGACCTGGACGAGCTGCCACTGCTGGTTGTTGCCGCCCCAGTCGTCGTACTGGACGATGTTGCCACCGTCGGCGGTCGAGGCGCCCTGCACCTCCATCACCTTGTTGCTGTTGCGGTTGATCAGTCGGACGTAACCACCGGACGAGTCCGCCAGGCGGAACTGCTGGTTGGTGCCGTTGCCGTCAGACCACTGCACGATCGACGCGCCGTTGGCGGTGGAGAAGTTGGAGACGTCGAGCACCTTGCCCGAGTGCCGCGACTTCAGCCGGTAGTAGCCACCACCGGAGTCCACGAACTGCCACTGCTGCCAGGCGCCGTCGTTACGCGCCCACTGGGTGATGCGCGCACCGTCGTTCGTCGCCTGGTTGTAGACGTCCAGCGCCTTACCGCTGTTGCGGTTCACCAACACGTAGTAGGCGTTGGTGTCGACCGTCGCCGCTGACGCGGCGGTCGGCGCGACGGCAGCCAGCGCGCCGCCGACCACCACCGCTATCGCGGCGGCGGCCAGCCGCGACAGCCGACCACGCCCCCGCGCTGGTGCTGTCCAGGAAACCCGACCGATGGCAACCATGATCCTCCTTTGACGATGCGAAACCGAACGGTCTGGGTCGGCATCCGCGGCACCGGGCGGTGTGCCGAGCTGGCCCGATCGCAGAATGTGATCGTTAACATCACACATCGTGGTTCGCTGCGTTGAACTGCCGCAAACGGGGAAGAAGAGTGATCGCGGCCGGGCCAGCCACAGACATCGACCGTCTTGGTTATAGACTGTGAGCGATAACACGCCCTTAGTCAAGACGTAACCCAATCGGCTCGCGGCCGTGCTAGCGCGGGAACGCAGACGGGTGGCCAGCCCTCGCCCGACGGATCTCGGGCAGGGACGGACCACCCGTCCTGGACGCGGCCGGGCCGCGCGAATCAGAAGCCGCGGGCCAACCGGTAGTAGGCCTGGTTCCAGCGGATCTCGTCGGCGAAGCGACGCGGCTCGGTCTCGGCGTCGATGACGACGAGTTCGGTCCGGCTCATCTCCGCCAGGTCGTGCAGCTCCTCCACGCCCACCGCCTGCGACAGCACCGTGTGGTGCGGCGCGCCCGCGGTGATCCACGCCTCGGCCGAGACCGGCAGGTCGGGCCGGGGACGCCACACGGCACGGGCCACCGGCAGCCGGCGCAGCGGTTGCGGTGGGGACACCACGTCGATCTCGTTGGCCACCAGCCGGAAGCGCTCCCCCATGTCGGCCAGCCCGAGCACCACCGCCGGGCCGGGCGCGGCGTCGAACACCAGCCGGACCGGGTCCTCCCGGCCGCCGATGCTCAACGGGTGGATCTCCACGTTGGGCACGTCGGACGCGATGGTCGGGCAGACCTCCAGCATGTGGGCGCCGAGCACCAGCTCGTTGCCCGGGGTGAGGTCGTAGGTGTAGTCCTCCATGAACGACGTGCCGCCGCTCACGCCCACCGACATCGCCTTGAGGGTGCGGACCAGGACCGAGGTCTTCCAGTCGCCCTCGCCACCGAAGCCGTAGCCGTCGGCCATCAGCCGCTGCACGGCGATACCCGGCAACTGACGCAGCCCGCCGAGATCCTCGAAGTTCGTGGTGAAGGCCCGGAAGCCGCCCGCGTCCAGGAAGGCGCGCATACCGAGTTCCAGGCGCGCGGCGTAGCGCAGCGAGTCGTGCTGCTCGCCGCCGGGCAGCAGCTCGCCGACGATGCGGTAGGTGTCCTCGTACTCCTTGACCAGGTCGTCCACCTGCGCGTCGGTGACCTCGCCGACCACCTCGACCAGGTCGTTGACGCCGTAGGTGTTGACCGAGACCCCGAACCGCAGCTCGGCCTCGACCTTGTCGCCCTCGGTCACCGCGACGTCGCGCATGTTGTCGCCGAAGCGGGCCAGGCGCAGCGACCGCATCGCCGACCAACCCAGCGCGGCGCGGACCCAGGCGCCGACCCGCGTGGTCACCCGCGGGTCGCTGACGTGCCCGGCCACCGTCTTGCGGGCCACCCCGAGACGCGTCTGGATGTACCCGAACTCGCGGTCGCCGTGGGCGGCCTGGTTCAGGTTCATGAAGTCCATGTCGATGTCGTTCCACGGCAGCAGAACGTTGGCCTGGGTGTGCAGGTGCAGCAGCGGCGTCTGCAACGCGTCCAGACCGGAGATCCACATCTTGGCCGGCGAGAACGTGTGCATCCAGGCGATCACCCCGACGGCACCCTGAGCGGCGGCGTCCCGACAGACCTGCAGGATCTCGCCGCTGTTGGTCAGAACGGGCTTCCAGACCACGCGGGCGGGAATCTGCGGCGAGTCGTCGAGCGCGGCCGCGATCTGGCGGGACTGCTCGGCCACCTGGCGGAGCGTCTCCTCGCCGTACATGCCTTGGCTGCCGGTAAGGAACCAGATCTCGGGTTCTGTGTGTGGTGCCATGGGGTTGCCTTCCGCGAGAGGGGCGGTCACTTGTAACGGATTCCGATGAGACGCTGGAGGAGGATGAACGCGAAGAGCAGGCCGCCAATCACGATCTTGGTCCACCAGGAGTTGAGGCTCCCATCGAAGGTGATGAGGGTCTGGATCACGCCCAGGACCAGCACGCCGAGCACCGTGCCGAAGACGTAACCCGCGCCGCCGGTGAGCACCGTGCCACCGATGACGACGGCGGCGATGACGTCCAGCTCCATCCCCACGGCGATCAGCGGCGCGCCGGAGAGGGTGTAGAAGGACAGCAGGATCCCGCCGATGGCCGAGCACAGACCACTGATCGTGTAGACGGCGATCCGGGTCCGCCCGACCGGCAGGCCCATCAGCAGCGCCGACTGCGGGTTGCCGCCGATGGCGTACACGTTGCGGCCCAGCCGGGTGTAGGCCAGCGTGTACGCGGCGATGCAGACCACCACGAAGGCGATCAGCACGCTGATCGACACGAAGTTGCCCCGGGGGTCCCCGATCCGCTCCTGCGACATCGAGGTCCAGAACCCGTCGGTGATCGGGATCGACGCGCCGGAGATGAACGTGCACATGCCCCGGGCGAAGAACATCCCGGCGAGCGTGACGATGAACGGCTGGATCTCGAAGAAGTGGATGACGCAACCCATCAACAGGCCGAGCGTCGGCCCGATGAGCAGGGCGATGACCAGCACCAGCGCCGCCGGCATACCGTCCTGGAGCAGCGCGGCAGACACCATCGCCGTCATGGCGACCACCGACCCGACCGACAGGTCGATGCCACCGGTGAGGATCACGAAGGTCATGCCCACCGCTACGACGAGCAGGAAGCCGTTGTCGATGAAGACGTTGAAGATGACCTGGACGTTGGAGAACGCCGTGTACTGCGAGACGCCGATGCCGTACATCACCAGCAGCAGGGCGAGCGTCGCCAGCACCGGTATCTGCTTCCTCGGCAGCCGGAACCGGGTACGACCGGCGGTAAGCGTTCCAGTGGTCATGCCGGCACCTGCTCCTTCGGCTTGTCGGCGATGGTGGCGGGCGGCGGGGCGTTGCGCCTACGTCGGCTGAACCGGGCCCGGAAGGCCGGCGCCTGGATGAGGCAGACGGCGATGACGACCACCGCCTTGAACAGCAGCGAGGTCTGCGGTGAGATGTCCATGGCGTACACCGTGGTGGTCAGGGTCTGGATGATCAGCGCACCGATGATGGTGCCACTGAGGAAGAACCGGCCGCCAGCGAGGGACGTCCCGCCGATGACGACCGCGAGGATCGCGTCCAACTCGACCCAGAGACCGGCGGCGTTACCGTCGGCGCTGGAGACGTTGGCCGTCATCATGAAACCGGCGACCGCGGCGCACGCGGCGCTGATCACGTACGTGAGGAAGATGACCCGGCCGGACCGGATGCCGGCGAGCCGGCTGGCCATGGCGTTGCCGCCCACCGACTCGATGATCATGCCGAGCGCGGTGCGCCGGGTGAACGCGGCGACGAGCAGGGCCGCGGCGAGGGCGATGAAGATGGCGAGCGGCAGGGTCAGCGCGTGCCCCAGGCCGATCGCCCGGTACGGCTCGGAGTTGATGGTGATGATCTGACCCTCGGTGATCAGCTGGGCGAGACCCCGGCCGGCGACCATCAGGATCAGGGTGGCGATGATCGGTTGGATGCCGATCACGGCCACCAGCACCCCGTTCCAGGCGCCGAGCACCAGCGAGACCCCCATCGCCATGGCGAGGGCGGTCACCACCACGCCGAGGCTGTTCTGGTCAGGCTGCTTGCTGATGTACATGCAGGCGATCGCGCCACTGATCGCGCAGAGCGAGCCGACCGACAGGTCGATGCCGCCGGTCGAGATGACCAGGGTCATGCCCAGTGCGACCAGGATCAGCGGCGCGCTCAGCCGCAGGATGTCGATCGGCGTGCCGTACAGGTGCCCGTCCTTGAGCTCGATGGACAGGAACCCGGGCCGGTAGATCGTGTTCGCGGCGAGCATGACGAACAGCACGGCGGCGGGCCAGAACAGCCGGTGACCGATCATCGTCCGGTAGCGGTTCGTGGTGTCGTTCATCGGTCTGCCTCCTCCCGGTGGGATCCGCTGGCGATGGTCTGCATGATGCGGTCGGCGTCGAGGCTGTCGTCGTTGGCGAGCTGCGCGACCATCTGCCGGTCCCGCATCACGGCCACCTTGTGGCTGAGGCGCAGCACCTCCTCCAGCTCGGCGGAGATGAACAGCACCGCCATCCCGCCGTCGGACAGCTGGGTCACCAGCTTCTGGATCTCGGTCTTCGCGCCGATGTCGATGCCCCGGGTCGGCTCGTCGAGGATCAACAGCCGTGGCTCGGTGATCAGCCACCGGGCCAGCAGCACCTTCTGCTGGTTGCCGCCGGAGAGGTTGCGTACCGGCACCTCCGGGTCGGCGGGCCGGATGTTGAGGGCCTTGACGTACTTGTCGACCAGCTCGTCCTGACGGCGACGCGGAATGGGCCGCAGCCAGCCGCGGGCCGCCTGCATGGCCAGGATCATGTTCTCGCGGACCGACAGGTCGGCGACGATGCCCTCCGCCCGGCGGTTCTCCGAGCAGAAGCCGACGCCCTGGTCGATGGCCTGGGCCGGGGTGCGCAGGCTGCTCGCCGTGCCGTCTACCGCGACCTGACCACCGTCGGACCGGTCGGCGCCGAACAACAACCGCGCCACCTCGGTACGCCCCGAGCCCAGCAGGCCAGCCAGGCCCACCACCTCACCGGCGTGGATGGTGAGACTGAACGGCTCGACCGCGCCGGCCCGACCGAAGTCCGACACCGCCACCAGCGGGGTGCCCTCCTCCAACGCGGCCAGGTCCCGCCGGGAGTGCTCCTCGATGCCCTCCAGGACGTCGAGCTCCTTGCCGATCATCTTCTCCACCAGGGAGAGCTGCGGCAGCTCGGCGGTGAGGTACTCGCCGACGAGCCCGCCGTTGCGCAGCACGGTGATCCGGTCGGCGATCTCGTAGACCTGGTCGAGGAAGTGGGTCACGAACAGGATGGCGATGCCCTCGTCGCGCAGCTGCCGCATGATGCGGAACAGCTGCGCCACCTCGCCCGCGTCGAGGCTGGACGTCGGCTCGTCCAGGATCAGCACCCGGGCCTGGATGTCGATCGCGCGGGCGATGGCCACCATCTGCTGGATGGCCAGGGAGTACGAGCCGAGTGGCGCGCTGACGTCGAGGTCGAGGTCGAGGCGGGCCAGCAGGGCTCGGGCGCGGCGGCGAACCTCCCCCCAGCGGACGGCGCCGAGGAGCCGGGGCTCACGGCCGATGAAGATGTTCTCCGCCACCGAGAGATTGGTGCAGAGGTTGACTTCCTGGAAAACGGTGCTCACACCGGCGGCGGTCGCCTGCATCGGCCCGGTGAACGACACGGGCTCGTCATCGAGGGAGATCGCGCCCCCGTCGGTGTCGTAGACACCGGTGAGCACCTTGATGAGGGTCGACTTGCCGGCGCCGTTCTCGCCCATCAGGGCGTGCACCTCGCCGGGGAAGAGCCGGAAGTTGACGTCGTGGAGTGCGCGCACCCCGGGGAAGGACTTGCTGATCCCGGTCATCGTCAGGACCGGACGGCTATCCGTCATCCCATCAGACCTCTTCTGGGTTGTCGACACGGAAGGGCCGCTAGGCTCCCGCGACGCCCGCCCGGTCGCCCCTGGGGGTCGCTCGGGCGGGCGTTGTGCGGAGGTCGTCGCGGGCCAAGCCCGGTCCGTTTCGGTTAGGGAAGCGACGCGGCGGGGCCGCCACGCGAGCGCGGCGACCCCGTCGTCGATCAGTACTTACGGTTGGGCAGAGCTTCCTTGGCCTGCTCGGTCGTGAAGGTGGTCTCCTCGGTCTCGATCCGAGCAGGCACCTCCTCGCCCGCGTGGACCTTCTTGGCCAGGTCCATCAGCTGCGGGCCGAGCAGCGGGCTGCACTCCGCGATGAAGTTGAACTTCCCGTCGGCGAGAGCCTGCATGCCGTCCTTGACGGCGTCGACCGTGATGATGGTGATGTCCTTGCCGGGCACCTTGCCGGCGGCGGTGATCGCCTCGAGCGCGCCCAGGCCCATGTCGTCGTTGTGCGCGAACAACACGTCGATCTGCTTGTTGGCCTTGAGGAACTGCTCCATGACCTGCTTGCCGCCGGCCCGGGTGAAGTCACCCGGCTGCGAGGCGATGATCTTCAGGTTCGGGTTGACGGCGATCGCCTCGCCGAAGCCCTTCTTCCGATCGTTCGCCGGCGCCGCGCCGGTGTTGCCCTGCAGCTCGACGATGTTCACCGGGCCCGTGGCGCTCTTCTTCTGCTCGACCAGCCACTCACCGGCGAGCCGGCCCTCCTTGACGAAGTCCGAGCCGAGGAAGGTCTTGTACAGCGACTTGTCGGCCGAGTCCACCGAGCGGTCGGTCAGGATGACCGGGATGTCGGCGTCCTTGGCCTCCTTGAGCACGGTGTCCCACCCGGACTCCACCACCGGCGAGAAGGCGATGACGTCGACCTTCTGCTGGATGTAGTTGCGGATCGCCTTGATCTGGTTTTCCTGCTTCTGCTGAGCGTCGTCGAACTTCAGCTCGATCCCGGCCGCGGCGGCGGACTCCTTGATCGAGGTGGTGTTCGCGGTACGCCACCCGCTCTCCGCGCCGACCTGGGAGAAGCCCATCGTGATCTTGCCGTCGTCCTTGGCACCGCCGCCCGTGTCGCTGTTACCGCAGGCCGCCACGCCGCCGACGAGCAGCACGCTGGCGAGGACCGCGGCAGCGCGCCACGGAGCAGACTGCGTTCGCATCTTTCCCATCGAATCTCCTTGGCTGGATGTGGTGGGTAACCGCGCCGACCGCCGAGGTGCGAAAGAGCGGTGTACGCGGGTGGTGCGTGCTGGTGCGTCGTGGTGCAGACCGGCGGGTCCCGTTGATCGGGGAAGAGTCAGGAACCCGCCGGTGCGACTGGTTTTTGACCGTAGACGTTCTGGTAGCGGTCGTAGAGGGCGTCGATGTCGGCCTGCGCCATCGGAACCGGCTGCCCGAGGGTGCGCGCCAGGTGCGCGGTACGCGCCACGTCCTCGCACATGACGGCGGCCTTGACCGCCGCGCGGGCGTCCCGGCCGATGGTGAACACGCCGTGGTTGCGCATCAACACCGCCGGCGAGCGGTGCCCGGCGAGCGTGGCGACGATGCCCTTGCCGATGTCGTCGCCCCCGATCAGCGCGAACGGGCCGATCGGGATCTCCCCACCGAACTCGTCGGCCTGCGCGGTGAGGTGGCAGGGGATCGACTCGCCGCACGCGGCCCAGGCGGTGGCGTACGAGCTGTGCGTGTGCACGACCCCGCCGACCTCGGGCATCGTCCGGTAGACATAGGCGTGGGCGGCGGTGTCGCTGGACGGGGCGAAGTCACCCTCGACGAGAACGCCGTCGAGGTCGCACACCACCATCGTCGCCGCGGTGAGGTCGTCGTAGCTCACCCCACTCGGCTTGATCACCATGAGGTCCTGCCCGGGAACCCGCGCCGAGACGTTGCCGGACGTCCAGGCGACCAGGTTGTAGCGGGTCAGCTCGGCGTGCAGGCGGGCGACGGTCTCACGCAGCTCGCCGATCTTTCGGGTCACCTCGGCGTTCACGCCACCACCTCCAGCGGGGCCTCGTGCGCGGTCGCGGCGGCCTCGACCGCCGCGTTGCGGATCGCCCGCAGGCGGAGCATGACGTCGTTGCCGCCGCGGCCGAAGTGGTCGTGCAGCGCCCGGTACTCGGCGTAGAGGGCGTCGTAGGCGCGCGCCCGCTCGGGGTCGGGTCGGTAGACGGCCTCGTGCACCCGACCCATCGCCTGTGAGGCTTCGTGGATCGAGGGGAACTCACCGGCGGCGACGGCGGCGTGGATCGCCGAGCCCAGCGCCGGCCCCTGCGCCGAGGCGATGATGTTCAACGGTCGCCTGGTCACGTCGGCGTAGATCTGCATCAGCAGCTCGTTGGAGGTGAGGCCACCGGCGATCACCAGGTCGTTCACCGGCACTCCGGCGTCGACGAACGCCTCGATGATCATCCGGGTGCCGTACGCGGTGGACTCCAGCAGCGCCCGGTAGATGTCCTGCGGCCGGGTGGCCAGGGTCATTCCGACGATCATCCCGCTGAGGTCGTGGTTGACCAGCAGGGAACGGTTGCCGTTCCACCAGTCCAGGGCGATCAGACCGTGCGCGCCGACGGGCTGGCTCGCGGCCAGCTCGGTGAGGCGTTCGTGCGAGTCGATGCCGGCCGGGGCGGCGTGCTTGACGAACCAGCCGAAGATGTCACCGACGCCGCTCTGGCCAGCCTCGTAGCCCCAGGCGCCGGGGCTGATGCCACCGTCCACCACACCGCACATGCCGGCCACCTCGGCGACCTCCGCGCCGTTGACGACGTGGCAGGTCGAGGTGCCCATGATCGCGACGAGCCGGCCGGGCTCCACCGCCTGGGCGGACGCCGCGGTGACGTGCGCGTCGACGTTGCCGACGGCCACCGCGATCCCCTCCGGCAGACCGGTCCACGCGGCGGCCTGGGCGGTGAGCGCGCCGGCGCGGGCGCCGAGGGGCAGCAGCGGACCGTCCAGCTTGGTCACGAAGTCGCCGAAGTCGGGGTTGAGCGCGGTCAGGAAACCCTCGGACGGGTAGTGGCCGTCCTGCAGGATGCCCTTGTAACCGGCCGTGCAGACATTGCGGGTCTCGGCGCCGCAGAGCTGCCAGACGATCCAGTCGGCCGCCTCGATGAAGCGCTCGGCCCGGTCGTAGACCTCCGGGTCCTCCTCCAGGATCTGCAGGCCCTTGGCGTACTGCCACTCGGCGGAGATCTTGCCGCCGTACCGGCCGATCCACGGCTCGGCCCGCTCGTGCGCCAGCGCGTTGATCCGGTCGGCGTGCGGCTGCGCGGCGTGGTGCTTCCACAGCTTGACCCAGGCGTGCGGTCGGTCGCGCAACTCGGGGGTCTCGCACAGCGGGGTGCCGTCGGCGAGCGTCGGTAGCACCGTGCAGGCGGTGAAGTCGATGCCGATACCGACCACCGCCGCCGGGTCCACCCCCGCGGCGGACACCGCCGCCGGGACGGCGTACCGCAGCACGTCGCGGTAGTCCTGCGGGTTCTGCAGGGCCCAGTCCGGGGGTAGCGCTCGGCCTCCCGGAAGCGCCGTGCTGATCACGCCATCGCCGTACTCGTGCACCGCGGTCCCCAATTCGGCACCATCGCCGACACGGACCACCAGAGCTCGCCCGGACAGGGTGCCGTAGTCGACACCGACGACGTACCGGTCGCCAGCTCCATCCACACGGTTCATGTTCACCTCCACCGTTAACGGGGATAGTGTTAACGCTCACATCCAGCCTCGTCAAGACATCTAGCCGCAACAGCTCCGTAACGGAACGCAGAAGGCAGACCGACTCGGGAGGGTCAATAGCGGACCGGTGCAAACCGCGCTATTCCGACACCAGCCCCGGTGTGCAGGTGCCGGAAGGAGGACGACGCAAGGTCCGGCTGCCGACGGACCCCACCCGCCGGCACGCGCAGACAGGTCCAACTGGTGGCACCCCACGCAACGACCGCCCCGTGGCGACACCACTCCACCCACCCGTCGCGCGGCGAAGATGGCAGCGATAACATCGCCGAGGCGTCACGCCGGGGTGCACAGATCCGCGAGCCGGCCGCCGACGACGGCGCGGGCTCATGACTGAGCGCGCCGGGTGGATGATCCACCCGGCGGAGAACCGGCCATCGGGGCCGTGTTATCGATAACATTCAACGTCTTGGGCGGGCCGGCGCCGCCCGGTGAGCCCGGCTGTCGACGGGTGCCGAGAGCGCACGATCCACTCGGGTGTCCTGGCGTCCTGGACTCCCGCGCCGCCACGACCGGCCGAGACCACGAAACCCGGGTCGATCATGCCGATGGCCCGGCCACCCGGGGTCGACGCCCACGAGGCGACCCCCGTTGCGGTCAGCCGTCGCTCACAGGTCGCCGAAAACCCTCCGGACCTGGCGATTCGCCTCCTCCTGACGCAATCCGGTGGCCAGCAGGAGGTCACTGACAGTCGTCCGGACCTGTGCCACCACGACCGCACCGGAGAAACCGACACCGTCCCGGTAGGCGTGCCCGGCCATCCGGACCGCCCGCAGCGCCTGCTCCCGCGCCCGAGTCGGCTCCGCGCCGGCGGCGAACTGCCGCTTGAGCAGGCGGACGGCCTCCGCGAGATCGGCGACCGCCGTCGGGAGCGACTCCGGCACCGGTTCGTCGTCCTCGATCAGCGTCACCGACCGCCGGATCAGGGTGCCGCTGTTGCGCATCGCCCGGTCGATCGGCTCCGCCGCCTGTGCGTAGCGGCCCACCGGGCCGTGCCGCTGGCGCCAGTACACCGGTGAGAGGGTGCTGGCCTCCCGGGCGCCCTGGGTCGCCTCGACGAACCCCTTCAACCGGCCCGCGCTCTGCCGCAGCTCATCCCGGGCGGTACGGGCCCGAGCCGCGTCCCGCTCGGTCAGCGCCCCGGCGGTGGCGTCGAGCTGGGCGATCAGGAGATCGAACGCCGGCCGGGCGGCCCGGTTGAGCACCCGCAGCGGGTTGAGCGGCAACAGCACGGCGGTGACCAACAGCGCCACCCCTCCCCCGATCAACGCGTCCACGAACCGGGGGATCTCCAGATCACGGACGGTCGGACTGAGCGTGGCGATGAGCACCGCCGTCGCGCCGGCCTGGACCACCACCGCCGCGCTGCCGGCGAGAAGCAGCGCCACGACGATCGCCAGCACGACGATCAGGGCGAGCTGCCACCAGCCGGTGCCGATCACCAGGAGCAGCGCGTCGCCGATCAGCACCCCGACGGTGACCCCGATGATCAGCTCGATGGTGCGTCGCAACCGTTGACCGACGGACGCGGCGAGGGTCGACACGGCGGAGATCGGCGCGAAGACCGGCTGCGACACCTGCAACAGCGAGTGCGCCACGAACCAGGAGAGCCCCGCGGCCAGGCCGGCTTGCAGGGCGAGGCCGCCGATGGCCCGTACCCGACGGATCCGCTCGCGCCATCCGGCCACCATGCGGTCCCAGAGCCGGGCAACGGTCGAAGGGCCCGCGTCCGCTCCGCGCCGACCGGCAGCGACCATGGCGGCACCTACCCCGCCACGACCGGATCAATCCTCCCCATCGCCGCCGGGTCGACACGACCCCGGGTCGGCTGACGACCAGACGCCGGCCGTGCCGTGCCGGCGGTAGGCTCCGCCAGCGTGACGATCGCTCGGCTGATCGATGAACACCGTGACGAGCTGACGGCCCACTGCTACCGGATGCTCGGCTCGTTCCACGACGCCGAGGACACCGTGCAGGAGACCTTCACGCGAGCCTGGCAGAGCCGCCACCGGTACGAGGATCGCGGCGTCGAACGTGCCTGGCTCTACCGGATCGCCACCAACCGGTGCCTCACCATGATCGAACGCCGGGGTCGCCGGCGGGAACTGCCGACCAACCTGACACCGGGGGCGCGACGTGCTCGGCTACCCGGCCGCCGAGGTCGCCGATCTGCTGGGCACGTCCGCGACGGCGGTCAACAGCGTTCCCCTTCGACCCGCACACCGGGCGGGCGAGGCACGATCTGACACCCGTCAGGGCGCGCTGAATCTGCGGCACGCAGGGTGGGCCCTGCCCCGGGCGGTGGGGCCGGCGGTGGGGCCCATGCCGCCGCGATTGAGCGCGCCCGGTTCGGGTAGACCGCGCTCTGCTGCCATCGGGTTGGCGGGCTGGGTCGCGGGACGATGGCGGTGGAACGCCTCGGGGGGACGTCGGATGGATCAGCGCGGTTGAGCGGGCCGGACAACTCCGGTGACGTCGTGGAGCTACGGGTGCACGGAGTCTCCGGCGCGAGCGCCGCGCAGGTGCTGGACCTGCAACAGACCGGGCAGGTGGCCGGTGACCGCAACGGCGGGTTCTACCGGGCGCGCTCGCGGTGCTCGGACACCACCGACGTGCCCGGGGTGACGGTGGAGGCGTACCGCTGGGGTGATCTGCCCTCCGGGACCGTGGCCCGGACCCTGGCGGTGGCCTTTCTGCTCCCCTTCATGCTGGTCAACGTCGCGATCTGGATGCGTCCGGCGAATCCTGGCTCCGCGGCCACGGTCAAGTCCCTGTGCCGGCTGCTGGCACTGACGCTCACCGTGCTGTACGTGCTCGCCATCGCCGGCGTCGCGCTGGATCTGATCGGCTGGAAGTGCCTGGCCTCGCCGGACTGCCTGACCGGCCGCAGTTGGTTGTCCTGGCTGGGTGGACGACCCGTCGGGCTACGGCTGGCGGTGCTCGCGCTGGTCCCGGCCGCGGCGATCGGCCTGGTCTGGTGGGTCAGCTGCCGCCCGGGGCGAACGTTCGAGGCGTTCCGCGCGCCCGAACAGGGCACCTCCGGATCGGGGCTCGGCACCATCGGTCGGTGGGACGCCGAGCCGCTGGTGGGCCGGCTGCGCTCCATCCACGTCGCCGCGGCCTTCGCGACGCTGGACCTCGCCCTGCTCCTGGCCCGAGCCGCGAGTGGCGCCTCGGCGGCCACGACCGTGCTGACGGCGGTCACGGTGGCGGTCCTGACCTGCTGCGGAGGGCTGCTCTGCACGCCGCCGCTGATCGACCGGGCCGTCGGCGACAAGCGGCTCGACGGGGTCACCCGCGCCCTCCGGAGCGTTGCCATCATCCTGACCGTCGGCGTGGTGGCGCACGTGCTGACCAGCCCGCAGCCCTGGCAGGAGAGGCACGGGCTCCCCGGCTACGAGGCGACCCTGGCTGGCCTGTTCGTCGCCCAGACGGCACTGTTGGCCGCCCTGGGCCTGGTGCTGTTCGGGCACCGGCGTGGGGTGCACGGTGGCACCCCGCTGTTCGGACTGGGCGCGCTCGTCGTCGCGGCCACCGGGGTCAGCACGGCGGTGGCGTACTCCGCCGAGATTGTCTACCGGGTGGCGGACTTCCTGGACCGCGACGTGCCGACCGGGGAGGGCATCGCCTCCGGTCCGCCGCGCGCCTACACCTGGGCGATCTACGGCCTCTTCCGCGCCCTGCTGGTCACGGCGATCGTGGCCGGTGTCGTCGTCCTGATCACCCGGCCAGGTCGGCGCCGGGCCGCGGCGGTGATCGTCGCGCGCGACTTTCCGAACCCGCCCGCCGAGGCACGGCCCCGACTGCGGCAGGTCCGCGACGCGATAGCCCGGGCGCGTTTCACCGAGAGGCTGGTGCCGCTGGCCGTGCTCTACGGCTGTCTCACCGGACTCGCCACGGCCACCACCACCATCGGCCTGCTGGGGCAGTTCCCGGGCGACGTCATCGAGCGGAACGTGGGGCTGCCGGCGGACGTGTTCACCTTCGGCATCGCGTTCGGTAGCTGGGTGATCGCGGCGGCCATCATCGTCCTGATCATCAGCGGCATCTTCGCGTACCGGACGGAGTCGTACCGCCGGCACATCGGTGTGCTGTGGGACCTCGGCACCTTCTGGCCCCGGGCCGCCCACCCGTTCGCGCCGCCCTGCTACTCCGAGCGGGCGGTGCCGGAACTGGCCCGCCGGATCACCCACCTCGTCGAACGCGGCAACGGGGTGCTGCTCACCGGGCACAGCCACGGCTCGGTCCTGCTCGCCGCCACGGTGCTCCAGTTGCCGCCGCGGGTCTGCGACCGGGTCGCCCTGCTCACCCACGGATCACCGCTGCGCCGCCTCTACGCGCGGCTCTTCCCCGCGTACGTCGACGACGAGGCACTGCACGAGCTCGGCCGGCGGGTCGGCTGGCGCTGGGTGAACCTGTGGCGCGACACCGACCCCATCGGTGGCGGGATCTTCTCTCCGCACCCGTCACCCGCGCCGGCCACCACCGGCGACCCGGCCGCCACCGTCGATCGCCGACAGCGTGATCCCCGCGACGTGGTGACGGCCCCCGGGGACAGCGTCGCCCCACCCATCCAGGGGCACTGGCCGGGCGAGTCCGACGAGCCGTTCACCGACGCGGTGCGGGAGCTGGTGCGGCGCCTCGGTGGACGCGCCGGCCCACCCGGGACGCCGGGGTAGCGGGCCGGCTCAGTGCCCCCGGCTCGCCCGCGCGCGCCACTCGTCCAGGCCGGTGCCGGCGATGCGAGCGCCGTCGGCCGGAACGAGCGAGCGTTCGCCCAGCTTGGCGCCGAAGTACCGGGCGTCGGGGTCGGCCACCACCGTACGGCGGTCCTGCTGGTGGGCGAGGACGGATCGGCCGAGTTCGTCGAGGCGGAACTGCTCCGGGCCGGCGACCTCGACCACGGAGTTCGTCGGCGCGCCGACCGCGACCTCGGCCACCGCGGCCGCGACGTCGTCCGCGGCCATCGGCTGGATGAGCACGGGCGCGAGGTGCACGGTGTCGCCGTCCGTGGCGGCGTCGATGATGCCCTGTAGGAACTCGAAGAACTGGGTGGCGTGCACCACCGAGTACGGCATCCCGGAGGCGACGACGAGCTTCTCCTGCGCGACCTTCGCGCGCAGGTACCCGCTGTCCGGGGCCCGGTCGCATCCGACGATGGAGAGCACCACGTAGTGGTTCACCCCGGCGTCCGACGCGGCGGCGAGGAGTGTCCGGGTGGACGTCTCGAAGAACTCCAGCACGGCGGCGTCCTCGAACGACGGCGAGTTCGACACGTCGACGACGACCTCGGCGCCGGTGAGTACATCGGCCACGCCCTCGCCGGTCAGGGTGTTCACTCCGGTCTTCGGCGAGGCCGGCACCGCCTCGTGACCCTGGGCGCCGAGGCGGTCCACCAGCTTGGAACCGATGAGCCCGCTGCCCCCGATGACGACGATCTTCATAGTCGTACCACGTCCTGTCTGCGGTGGGTTGAATCGTGCTGTCAACCAGTAGGACGGAAAGCGTGCGCGGATGCAGGACAATCGCCCGAGAACAGTTCTACGGAGATCACGCCAGCTGTGGAGGTCGACGTGGCCACGGTGTCCCACCCCGTGTTCGCCCGGGTGTACGAGCGACTCAGCGTCGCCATGGACCGCGCCGGCACGGCGGCGTTCCGACGGGATCTGGTCGCCGGCCTCTCCGGCCGGGTGATCGAGATCGGTGCGGGCAACGGGCGGATGTTCTCCCACTATCCGCCGGCGGTGACCCACGTCCTCGCGGTCGAACCGGAGCGGCGGCTCCGGGCCGCCGCCGAGCGCGCCGCGTCGGACGCGCCGGTTCCGGTCACTGTCGTCGACGGTCTGGCCGAGGCGCTACCCGCCGGGGACGGCGAGTTCGACGCGGCGGTGGTCGCGTTGGTGTTGTGCACCGTGCCCGACCAGGCGTGCGCGTTGGCCGAGGTCAGCCGGGTGCTACGCCCCGGAGGCCAGGTACGGTTCTTCGAGCACGTGGCCGCCGAGGAGGCCACCGGCCTGCACCGCGCCCAACGAGTCCTCGACGCCACCCTGTGGCCGAGGCTGTTCGCCGGCTGCCACACCAGCCGGGACACCGTCGCCGCCGTCGGAGCGGCCGGTTTCCAGGTGGCAGAGCTGCGCCGGTTCCGTTTCCCGGCCACCAGCAACAGCCCGTCGTCCCCCTGCGTCCTGGGCCGCGCGGTCAGGCCGGCCGCCCAGCCCGAGACACCGGGCCGGGCCAGCCGGTGAGCCCCGGTTCGCACAGGCTGTCCGCGCGGCCTCACCTGCGGGGCAGCCCGGTCAGCCAGACATCCAGCTCCGCCGGGGATCGCAGCAACACCACGGGCGGCCCGGACGGGTCCGCCTGCCAGGCCCGCATCCGCCGTCGAGCCCGGCCGAACGCGGTCACGTGCCACACCAGGATCGAGTCCCGGGACAACACGCTGCTCAGCGACTCGCGGTTGCCGTTGCAGATCACCTCGCCGGTAGCCACCCGGCGGACGGTGCGGCGGAGCAACCGCCCGAACGAACACCACCGCGGATAGTCCAGGCCGACGACCAGGTCGGCGCGGGCCATCGGGACGTCCCGCCAGCCGTGGTACGCCCCGTCGACGATCCAGCGGTCCCGTCGACAGACCTCCTCGATCCGGCTGCGCTGCTGGGTGACCGGCACCTCGACCCAGCCCGGCTGCCAGAGCAGGTCGTCCACCGGATACCAGGGCAGCCCGAGATGGTCGGCCAGCCGCGCGGCGAGGGTGGACTTGCCGGAGCCGTACACCCCGTAGACCAGGATGCGGCGCGGTGCGCTCATCGCGGCAGCGTACGTCGGGCAGCAAAGCGGCAGCGCGGACGTCGACATCGTCGGCTGTCGTACCGGCGGTCCAGGTGGTCAGCACCGGAACAAGGCCAGCACCGCAGTACGCGCGACGCACCGTCCCTCGGGCTTGGGAGTCGTGGTGGACGAGGAGCGGCAGTTCGGTCTCAACCGCCGGATCGCCCTGGACCTGCTGCGTCAACGGGTGGAGGAGGGCAACGAAGCGGCCCGGCGAGCCGTCACCACCGCCCGGTGGCGCATCCACGACGGGCTGGTTCGCGGCGATCCGGTGCGGGTGGAACGTCCGGCGCCCCGGCGACCGGGCGGCTAGCTAGCGACTCAGACCTCCAGCACCGCCTCCGCGAAGGCCTGCGGCGCCTCCTGCGGCAGGTTGTGCCCGACACCGCCGCCGACGGTCCGGTGCTCGTACTGGCCGGCGAACTGCTTGCCGTAGACGGTGGGCTCCAGGTGCGGCGCGCCGTTGGCGTCCCCCTCCAGGGAGATGCTGGGCACCGTGATCTTCGGCTTCCCGGCCAGCCGTTGCTCGATTTCGTCGTACTGCGGCTCACCGTCGGCGAGGGCCAGCCGCCAGCGGTAGTTGTGGATGACGATGTCGACGTGGTCGGGGTTGTCGAACGCCGCCGCGCTGCGGTCGAACGTCGCGTCGTCGAACGTCCACTTCGGGGAGGCGGTGTGCCAGATCAGCTTGGCGAAGTCGCGCCGGTTCTTGTCGTACCCCTGCCGGCCTCGCTCGGTGGCGAAGTAGTACTGGTACCACCACGCGAATTCCGCCTTCGGCGGCAGCGGCACCGTGCCCGACTGCTGACCGTCGATCAGGTAGCCGCTCACCGAGACCAGTCCTCGGCAGCGTTCGGGCCACAGCGCGGCGACCACGTCGGCGGTCCGCGCGCCCCAGTCGAACCCGGCGAGCTTCGCGGTGTCGATCTTCAGTGCGTCCATCAGGGCGATGAGGTCGAGCGCCATGGCAGCCGGTTCGCCGTTGCGCATGGTGTCTTCGGAGCGGAACCGGGTGGTGCCGTAGCCGCGCAGGTAGGGGACGACGACGCGGTGACCGGCGGCGGTGAGCAGTGGCACGACATCGACGAAACTGTGGATGTCGTACGGCCACCCGTGCAGGAGGATCACCGCGTCCCCGTCGGGCGGCCCGGCGTCCACGTATCCGACGTTCAGCAGCCCGGCTTCGACCTGCCGCACGTCGGTGAACCCGGCAGCGGCCATCGCCATCGACTTCTCCCTGCGTCCATACCCGCGCGGTTGTGCTGACCACGGCTGAATCTAGTGACCCGACGTCGGCCTGATCGCCGTTCGATCAAGAACGGCTCGACGCATGCCGAGCTGGGTAGGATGCCCGTCCTGCGAGCTGAGGGGCGGCGGCGGATGGCCGGTGGCGAGCAGACCGTTGGTGATGAGGATCGCCACCTTCCCGGTGGAGGCCGTGGGGCGGTAGCCGGATGACCGTAGGGTGTTGGCATGGCTGAGCGACCTCTGACCCTGATGGCGGTGCACGCCCACCCTGACGACGAGGCGACGAGCACCGGCGGCGTCCTTGCCCGCTATGCCGCGGAGGGGGTCACCACCGTGCTCGTGACCTGCACCGACGGGCGCTGCGGGGATGGTCCCGGTGGGGTCAAGCCGGGCGAGGAGGGGCACGATCCCGCCGCCGTCGTGGCGATGCGCCAGGCCGAGTTGGAGGCCAGCTGCGCGACGCTGAACGTCACTCACCTGGAGACTCTCGGCTACGCCGACTCCGGGATGATGGGCTGGCCCACAAACGATCTACCCGGCGCGTTCTGGACGACGCCGGTGGCGGAGGCGGCGGGCCGGCTCGCGGAGCTGATCCGGCAGTACCAGCCAGACGTGATCGTCACCTACGACGAGAACGGTTTCTACGGCCACCCGGACCACATCCAGGCCCACCGGATCACCATGGCCGCCGTCGAGCAGACGGACGTACCGGCGAAGGTCTACTGGACGACGGTGCCACGCACGGCGTTCGCCGAGTTCGGTCGGATCATGAAGGAACTCGGCGTCGAGTGGGCCGAGCCGGATGCGGCGGCCGGGCCGGGGCCGCAGCTCGGCCTGCCCGATGACGAGATCACCACCTGGGTCGACACGAGCAAGTACGGCGCACAGAAGTTCGGCGCGCTGGCCACGCACGCCAGCCAGACCGAGAACATCTTCTTCCTGCAACTGGGCCAGGAACGGTTCACCGAGCTGATGGGCGTGGAGACCTTCCTGCGGGTCCGGGACCGGACCGGCGCGCCGACCCCCGAGGACGACCTCTTCGCCGGCCTGCGCTGATCGGCCCGAAGCAGGTCCCGTAGCCGCACCGGGCGTCGTCGGTCACCGCGTCGACGCCCGCTGCCGCGTGTCCGGCCGCGACGCCACCGGGCTGGCGCGTCCCGCCCCGGTGACCCGCGCCTACGCCTACGCCTACGCCACCGGCCACCGGCCACCGGCCACCGGCCACCGAAAGTTTCGGCCGCAGGTCGCCGAGGGCTGCGCAGCTCATCTGACCAATTTCCGGAAGTTTTCAGCGTTGACGCTTAGACATCGACCGGCCTAACGTTTCGAGCGGGTTTCCGGTTTTCCGCCGGAACTACCGCGTCACCCGGCCCACGTCCGTCAGCAGCACCGGATCCTGACCTTCTAGATCGACATCTATCTATTGATCGTTCGGAGAGGAAGGCACATGACGTTACGACAGTGGTCGACAGTCGGCCTGGTCGCCGTCGCGACCGTCGCCGCGCTGAATTCGGTGCCGGCCACCGCGAGCCGGCCGTACGACCCCACGGCGCAGAGCCTCGCCACCCTCGGCATGCGCCACGGCCTGCACGTCGGCACCGCGGTGAGCATGGATGCCCTCAACGACGCCGCCGATCCGCAGTACCGCAAGCTGGCCTCCTCCGAGTTCTCCTCGGTCACCGCCGAGAACGTGATGAAGTGGGAGAGCCTCGAGCCCACCCGCGGCACCTACAACTGGGCGCCGGCCGACCAGTTCGTCGACTTCGCCAAGCGCAACCGGCAGAGCGTGCGCGGCCACGTGCTGGTGTGGCACAACCAGCTGCCCGCCTGGCTGACCAGTGGCGTCGCCGACGGCTCCATCAGCAAGCAGGAGTTGCGCGACCTGCTGCGCAAGCACATCACCACCGTGGTCAACCGCTACAAGGGCAAGATCTGGCAGTGGGACGTGGTCAACGAGGCGGTCAGCGACCCGTGGGACACCCCGTCGACCCTGCACTACAAGGGCTTCTGGGCGGAGAACCTCGGTCCCGGCTACGTCGCCGACGCGTTCCGCTGGGCGCGGGCCGCCGACCCCAAGGCCCTGCTGTTCTACAACGACTACAACATCGAGGCGTTCGGCTCCGGCAACCCGGCGGACGACAAGACCCAGTTCGTCTACGACATGACCAAGGGCCTACGCGCCCAGGGTGTCCCGATCGACGGCGTCGGCTCGCAGGGCCACCTGGGCACCCAGTACGGCAACTTCGACACCCTCCAGGTGACCGCCGCGCTGAAGAAGTTCAGCGGGCTCGGCGTCGCGACCGCGTTCACCGAGGTCGACGTCCGCAGCCAGATGACGGAGGCCGTCCAGGCGGGCAACTCGGAGGAGATCAACCCCCGGCTACAGGCGTCGGCCGCCAACTTCAGCGTGCTGATGAAGGCGTGCCTCGCCGTGCGGAGCTGCCTGTCGTACACGGTCTGGGGTTTCAGTGACAAGCATTCGTGGGTGCCGGGCTGGTTCGACGACCCGCCGGAGGGCCTGGCCACCATCTACGACGAGAACTACCAGCCCAAGCGGGCGTACCAGGAGCTGAAGTCCGACCTGATCTTCGCTGGGCCGCCATACGTCCTCCCCCGCATCGCACCCAAGCCCCGCCGCTGACCCGCACGACGCCATAGGGCCGTGTGGAGCTTCGCGGAAGCTCCACACGGCCCGAGCACCGGTACGGACGTCGACGTTTCCACTCACGTTCGGTCGTTCCGGTCAGCCATCCGGACGCCATCGGAGGACTGGTGCCGGTTCTGCCGGTTTATTGATGGTGTTGGTGTCACTATGGCAGGCGTGGGAACTGCGAAAACTGCCATGCCTGCGATCTCGCCGCTGACCGGCGATCCCATCAAGCGGGCCGATGCCGAGCGGCTAGCGGGGGTGCTGAAGGCCTTCGCCGACCCAGCGCGACTGCGACTGCTCAGCCTGATCCAGTCCGCGCCGGAAGGTGAGGCGTCGGTGAGTGACCTCACCTCGGCGCTCAATCTCTCCCAGCCGACCGTGAGTCATCACCTTCGGATCCTCACCGAGGCCGGCCTGCTCGAACGCGACAAGCGCGGGGTGTGGGCGTACTACCGCCTGGTGCCCGCCGCGATCGGGCAGATCGCCGACCTGTTGACGCCGCCCCGGAAACGGGCGACGAAGCGGGCCCGCTGACCGGCGGGAGCTGACGCGACCGCGCCGACCTCACTCGCCGTCGACGGCGAGGCCGCCGGCGCGCGTGGCCGTTTCGGTCCACTCGACGCAGGGAACTGCCCTGAGAGAGACGAGGGGTGACCATGCGCCGAAACACCGCACCGCCAGCAGCCCGTACCCGACACGTGTTCGCGCTGATCCCGCTGCTGGGCGCCGTCGCACTGGCCGCCGCCTGCACCACCGGCGAGGATCCGCCCGCCTCTGCCCCGGCGACCGCCGCACCGACGACCGGAGCGTCGTCAGCGACCCCGACGGACCCACCATCGCCGAGCGCGAGCACCCCGGTGACCATCCCGACCTCGGCTTTCGTGGAGCTGCCCGCCGAGCTGCGGAAGTCGCCCCGACGGAGCACGCCCGTGCAGGACGCCCTGCCGAAGCTCTGTGCCAACGAGTTCGGCACCGGCGGCCGGCAGGTCACCGCGAGCGCCGCGATGACCGTCACCTACCAGAAGGCCGGCGAGCCGTCCAGCAATGTGCCGCAGGGGATGATCCACCAGACCATCTTCACCTTCGACGGCGACGGCGCCCCCGGTTACCTGACCCGTCTGCGCGCCGCCGTGCAGGCGTGCCCGTCGTACGACCGGTCGGGAGACCCCGTCACCGTCAAGAGCCAGGCGCTGCCCGGGGTCGGCGACGAGGCGCTGCTGCTGACCCGGACGTGGCCCGAGACGAGCCTGAACGGAGAACGCACCGGCGGCACCGCGTCCAGCCAGATCGCCGTGGCCCGCGTCGACACCGCCGTGACGGTCTTCGACGACCAGGGGTGGGAGGGCACCAGCGGCAACCCGGCGATCCTGGACCGGGTGGTCCGTGACGGCGTACGCGCCCTCGACGCCTGGCAACGATAGGTCAGTCGAACGGTCCGCTCCTGGGTCGGATCATGGACAACGGGATGCGTTCCGCGATCGCACCCGGAGACTGGGTTCACGATCCACAGTGGTGCGACGACCTGGATGTGGCAGCTGATGAAGGTTTCTCCCCCCGGCAGCGGCACCCGCCGCGACGGCCCGCCGCATGCCGGCGAGCTGTTCACCGACCGGGAGACCGAGTCCCAGGCGTTCAAGTCGACGCTGACCCGCTTCCGCCAACTGCTCGACGGCGACGACGAGGTCGGAGTCGCCCGCCACAACGTGCTGACCTTCTACGGCCTGGGTGGCATCGGCAAGACCGCTCTCTCCGAACGGTTGGAGGCCTGGGTCCGTCACGACCTCCCGCTGGTCAACGGCTGGGGGCCGGCCCCGGCCACCCACGTCGACGCGACGGCCCGCATCGACCTGCACGGCTCGGTCGGTCGGATGGACCTTCCGGCCGCACTGCTCGCGTTGCGGGCCGGCGTGGCCGGCATCCGTCGCCGTTGGCCGGTCTTCGACCTGGCGTTCGCGGCCTACTGGTCGGCCCTACGCCCCGGCGAGTCGCTGCCCCGCTTCCGGGGACGCGACGAGCTGGAGAACTCCGTGGCGGAGACGGTGGGCGAGGTGCTCAAGGATCTCGGCTCGCTGGCGGACCTCGCCGCTGGCACGGCCGCCTCGCTCGGGGTGCGTGGTGTCCGGAAGGTGGTCGGCGAACTGCGGCGTCGGCGAGACCTGCGACTCGCCGTTGACGCGTTCCCGGGTTTCGAGGATTTCCTGCTCCGTTGCGCCGACGAACCCAGCCCCACCGAGCCTCGACCGGCCCTGGCCTGCGAGCTCGCCGCGGCGCTGTCCTGGGAGCTGGCCCAGATCGCTCCGTCGCCCCTGGTGGCGGTGTTCGTCGACACGACCGAGCGGCTCGCCCTGGACCCGCGACGGGTCTCGGAGGGGCACCTCAACCGCCTGATCCACGGCATGCCGAACGTGATGTTCGTACTGACCGGGCGCGACCTGCTGGACTGGTACGACGAGAGCCGCGTCGGCCTCCCGTACCGCGGCCCGTGGACCTGGCCGGGGCTCGTGCCGGGCGCTCCGGACAATCCCCGGCAGCATCTCGTGGGCAACCTCTCCCCATCGGACACCCGGGCGCTGATCCTGCGCGGACGTACCCAGCTCGACCTGCCGATGAGTGATGACGTCGTCGAGCACCTGGTCCGATCGTCGGCCGGGCTGCCGCAGTACCTGGAACTGGCCCGGCAGGTCGCCATCTCGATCAAGGATGCCGGGGTTGGCCGCCAGGTGGAGGCCCCGGACGTCACGGGCTCCCTCGGTTCGCTGGTGATGCGCATCCTCGACGACGTTCCGACCGACGAGCAACGGGCCATCCGGGCCGCGTGCCTGTTCCGGGTCTTCGACACCGCCCTGATGGCCGCCGCGGCGGAGGTCGACCACGGGTGCGCCGAGCGGGCCGTTCGGCGCCCGATGATCGACCACCACCCCGGCGACCGCTTCCCGTACCGGATCCACGACGCCGTCCGGGAGGCGATCCGCCGAACCGACCACCAGATCGCCGGCGGCTGGTCCGAGCGCGACTGGGAGCTGGCCGCCGGCCGGGCCGCCGCGGCAGTCCGGCGTCTGCACGACGTCGCCAAGGAGCGGGAGGAGAACCGCGAGGTCCTGGACCTGATCGGGGTGGCCGTCGTGCTGGTGTGCGAGCAGACCACGACGCTTGAGCCGGCTCCGAGCGAGAACTACGCGGACTGGCTGTCACGCGCCATCGTGTTCAGCCCCTCGGTGCAGGGCCTACGGTCCCGGGTGCCCGCTTCGAGCCGCACCGAGTACGGCCGCCTGGTCCTGAACTTCATCGCGGCCAAGTCCATCGAGACCCCGATCGACGAGCGGCTGAGCCTGCTCCGCGAAATCTTCGACTCCGATCATCCCCTCCGGGCTCCGGCGGGCCGGCACCTCGGCTACACGCTGCGGCTGCGCCAGCGCTGGGACGAGGCGCTCGCCGTCTTCGACGAGCTGGTCGCCCGTAAACCCACGGCGCTGCACCGGGGGCAGCGTCCACAGGTCCTGAGTCTGGCCCGGCGTTTCCTGGATGCCGACCAGGCGGCGCAGGGGCTCCCCGTGCACAACTACATCACGAGGGTGGCGCAGTACGCGCACGGTCGACCGGAGCGCTACTTCGCCGAGATCGCCGACAAGTTGGCGAAGCTGCGCGGCGCCGGCCGCCAGCGGGAGTATCTGGAAGACGTCGGCACGCTGCTGATGCGGCGGGCGTTCTTCCGCGGCGACGTGGGCGTCGACGAGTTGCTCGACTTCGTCGATCAGGCCGACCTCTCCGGCCACCTGGTGGCGACCCGCTCCGCGCTGCTGACCACGGTCCTGCTGGGGCGTTCGGACCCGACCGAGATCGCATTGGCCATCGACCGACTACGGACCCTGGACGAGGCGTCGATGGACGACATCGGCTACCGCTACGCGCTCGCCGAATGCTGCGACGCGTTGCGCGTGGGTGCTCGCGACCGGCTGGAGCGCCTACGGGACGAGCTCAGCCTGCTGCCGTCGCGGAGCCGCTCGATGATCCCGGTCGAGTGCTACCTGGAGTCGGTCGACCTACCACTGCCCGCCCAGCCAACCCAGTGGCTCGAACCCGCCGAGGACGTGACCCGGCGCTGGGCCGACCACTTCGCGTCGTACGCCGCACGTATCGGGTGATGCCAGCCCGGCAACATTCGTCGTCAGGGGAGGTTCGTCATGTCGGACGGTCAGGTAACGAAGGCGCCGTGGCTTCCGCCGCGGTGGTTCATCCGGCTGGCCTGGTCGGTGCACCGGGGCCTGTACCGGGTCACCGGGAGCCGGGTCGGCCTGTGGCGACCACGCGAGAACCGCTGGGGCACGCTGCGGCTGACGACAATCGGGCGTCGGACCGGTCAGCAGCGCAGCGTCATCGTCGCGTACTTCGAGGATGGCCCGAACCTGGTGACGGTGGCGATGAACGGGTGGGGCGAGGGCGCACCCGCCTGGTGGCTCAACCTGCAGGCCCGCCCGGACGCGGCTGTCGACCTGGCCGACGGACGGCGGCTGGTCCGCGCTCGCGCCGCCACCGGCGACGAACGGTCGCGACTGTGGCCCCGCTGGCGCGCGTCCGACAAGAACTTCGAGGCCCACGCCTCGCGGCGGCTGTCCGAGACCACGGTGGTGGTGCTGGAGCCCAGATCGGATGACGACTCCCCTGCCACCTGATCAACGGGAGGTCGGCGCGGGGCGGTGGCCCTCCTTCAGGTTCGCGTCGTAGCCGGCGGCCTGGAGGGCGAACAGTTCGGCGTACCGGCCACCGGCGGCGACGAGGTCGGCGTGCGTGCCGGCCTCGACCAGTCGGCCGTGGTGCAGCACGAAGATCCGGTCGGCGTGCCGGACGTTCGCGAGCCGGTGCGTGATGAGGATCGTGGTGGCCCGGCCCCGCCGGTCGCGAATGGTCTGGAACAGAGCGTCCTCGGCGCGGGGGTCGAGCGCGGAGGACGGCTCGTCCATGATCAGCAGCTCGGCGTCGCGCAGGAACCCGCGGGCCGCCGTGATGCGCTGCCACTGCCCGCCGGAGATGTCCTGGCCTCGCGCGAAGGTCCGGTCGAGCAGCGTCTCGTACCCGTGGGGCAGCTCGTTGATCATGTCGTGGGCGACCGCGCGGCCGGCCGCGGCCTCGATGCGGTCCTGCCGGGGCTCGCTGTCGACGTCGCCGATGGCGATGTTCGTGGCCGCGGTGAACGGCCATTTGTGGTACTCCTGCGTCACCACCGCGATCCGGGCCCGCAGCCCGTGCACGTCCCAGTGCGACAACGGTCGACCGTTCCACTCGATGCCGCCCTCGGTGGGGGCGCGGAGGCCGGCGATCATCGCGGCGAGGGTCGTCTTGCCCGAGCCGTTCTCCCCGACGAACGCGACCGTCTGCCCGGCGGTGATCGTCAACGTGACGCCGTCGACGGCCGGGGTGTCCCGATCGGGGTAGCGCAGACTGACCTCGTCGACGGCCAACTCCCGCAGCCGTTCGGGTTCGGCCGCCGCCGGGGGTCCGGTGTCGTCGGGGAGGTAGGCACGGGCCCGGGTCATGAAGCCGGTGTAGTCACCGAAGTGCTGCCCCTCGGTGTAGACGTGGTCGACCTGGAAGGTGGCGATGGCCAGGGAGCGTTGCGCGGACTGCACCGCGATGACGCAGGTCGCCGCGGCGGCGAGCGGGATCTGCCCGTCGAGGAGCAGTAACCCGAGCAGGGCGTACACGGTGCCGGTGGCGATGCCCCCGATGATCGCCCCGACCGTGGTGGTCGTGGTGACCCTCCTGGCCAGGGCGAGCTGGATGTCGGTCTCGACCTGCATCACCCGGTCGTACTGGTCGAGCAGGAACCGGCGCAGCCCGTACGAGCGCAACTCCGGGGCGGAGGCGCGCTCGGCCATCAGCTTGTGCAGCAGCCACAGTCGACGCCGGCGCACCGATCCGGCGGTGTACGTCTGGTAGCGCAGATGCCCGGCCCGCAACGACGCCCACGCGTTGGGGACCGTGGCGACCAGCAGCGCCAGCAGGAGCAGCGGGTGGATGATGATGACGGCGGCCGCCACGGCGAGCAGTCCGGCCAGCCCGGCGAGCAGGTTCATCGACGCCTGCACCAGCCCGATCGTCGACTCGGTGCCTCGGGAGGCGCGTTCCATGTCATCGGCGAACGCGTCGGCGTCGAACGCCTCCAACCGGACCGCGGTCGACACCTCGAACAGGCCCCGCTCCACCTCGCGGCTGACCCGAGGCGTCAACCCGTTCTGCGCGTACCCGGTGGCGATGCCCATCCCCGCGCGGAGCGCGACCGTCGCCGCCAGCACGGCCAGGGCGGGCAGCGCGGCCCGCACCTTGTCCGCGGTCGGCCCACCGGCGAACAGCTCCACCAGCACCCGCTGGGTGGCCAACAGGCCGAAGGCCGCCATCACCCCCGCGCCGACCGTCGCCACGGCCACCACGCCGGTGCGGAGTCGGTCCGCGCGCCAGCTGATCCCCAGCGCTGTCCAGACGAGCCTGGGTAGCTCCGCGAACACGGCGAAGACACCGGCTTCCGCCCGTGCCCGCACCCCCGTCTCCCACCACATCTCCCGCAGTTCGGGCAGCACCGACTCCGTGCGCCCGGGTTCAGACCTGCCCGGGGTGACGCGGGCCTCTGCGGTGGCGGTCTCGCTCATGGACGTACCTCCCGGGCGGCGCGGCCGTGGCCATCCCTGGCCGGGCTGGCGGGGTGACGGCTTTCTGGAGGATTGGACCACCCGGACGTAGCTGTCGGCAATCGTCCGCACACTCATGGTTATGGATGCGACAGTGCCGGGGAGTCGTCCCGCCGTGTCACTCCGCGCGCAGCACGTCGAGGTGCGCTCTCAGCGCCGTGGCGATCTCGCCCGCCGCGACGATCTGGTCCGGGGTGAGCGCGTCGACGAAGAGTTCACGAATGGCGCGCAGGTGCGGAAAGGTGGCTCTTCCGAACGCCTCGGCTCCGGCCGTCGTGAGCAGCACCTCGGCCCCGCGGGGAACCGTCGCGCACTCCTGGCGGCGGATGAGGCCGCGGCGCTCCATCCGCCCCAGATGGTGGGAGAGCCGACTCCGCTCCCAGCCGATGTGCGACGCCAGCTCGGACGACCGCATCGCCTGGCCCTGCGCCTCGCTGAGGGCGAGGAGCACGGCGTAGTCCCCGGTCGAGAGCGAGGAGTCGGTCTGTAGGCGGGACTCGAGCCGGGAGCCGAGCGCGGACGTCGTCTCGATGAAGTCGCGCCAGATCCGTAGCTCGTCCGCGGTCGGGAGTTGACGCCCTCCCCGCCGGACGGGTGTGGCCTCCGTCATCTCACACTCCTGGGAATTGACGTGTCAATCGCCAAGTTAGCATTATTGACACGTCAACCGGTAGCCCGCCCTCGTGGGTCACCGGCGGATTGCACCGAGGAGGAGACCATGGCAGCCGCAGACTTCGAGCTCGGGCTCAACTCGTTCGGGGAGGTGGCCACCGACGGCGACCGGGTCCTGAGCGACGCCGAGACCGTACGGCTACTGGTGGACGAGGCGCGGCTCGCCGAGTCGGTCGGACTCGACGTGTTCAGCGTCGGTGAGCACTACCGCGCGGGCCACAACGACTCGGCGACACCCGTGCTGCTCGCGGCGGCCGCGACCGCGACCACGCGGATTCGCCTCGGCACCTCCGTCACCGTGCTCAGCACCAACGATCCGGTCCGGCTCTACCACGAGTTCTCCACCCTCGACGCCGTCTCCAACGGCCGCGCCCAACTGGTCCTGGGACGCGCATCGGCGACCGAGTCGTTTCCGCTGTTCGGGTACGACCTGGCCGACTACGAGCGGCTGTTCGAGGAGAAACTGGACCTCTTCCTACGGCTTCAACACGACGAAACGGTCACCTGGTCCGGCACCGTACGAAGCCCACTGACCGAGCAGCGCCTGCACCCACGGATGCAGCCGGGCGGAATCCCGACCTGGATCGGTGTCGGAGGAAGCCCGAACTCGGTCATCCGGGCCGCCCGACACGGCCTGCCACTCATGCTCGCGATAATCGGCGGTCGACCCCAGCGCTTCGCCGGCCACGTCGACCTCTACACCAGGGCGCTCGAACAATTCGGGCATACCCCGCAGCCAATCGGGCAGCACTCCCTCGGCCTTGTCGCAGACACCGATGAGGAGGCGGTGGAGACGTGGTGGCGGTACTGGCAGCCGGTGGCGGCGGCGCTTGCCGCGGAACGCGGCTTCTACAAACCGGACCGGGCACGCTACGAGGCCGAAATCGACCACGGGGCGCTCTTCGTCGGGTCACCCGAGACCGTGGCGCAGAAGATCGCCACAGTCGCCCGCGACCTGCGGCTGAACCGCTTCGACCTGAAGTACGACATCATGCACCTGCCCCGCGAGGCACGCGCGCGCACCATCGAACTGCTGGGTAGTGCGGTCGCGCCGCGAGTCCGGGAGCTGCTGGCGAAGGAGCCCACCCATGTCTGATCTCATGTTCGGCCTGGACACGTTCGGCGACGTACCGCAGGACGACGCCGGCAAGCTCGTCTCCCATGCGGCGGCGATCCGACAGGTCGTTGACGAGGCGGTGCTCGCCGACCAACTCGGCGTCGACGTCATCGCCCTGGGCGAGCACCACCGGCCGGAGTACTCCGTGTCGACGCCGGAGACGGTGCTGGCCGGCATCGCCACCCGCACCTCCCGGATCCGACTGGCCTCCGGCGTGACCGTGCTGAGTTCGGACGACCCGGTCCGGGTGTTCCAGCGCTTCGCCACGGTAGACGCGTTGTCAAACGGCCGGGCCGAGGTCATCCTCGGTCGCGGCTCGTTCACCGAGTCGTTCCCGCTCTTCGGCTACGACCTGCGCGACTACGACAAGTTGTTCGAGGAGAAGATCGACCTGTTCGTGAAGTTGCTCGACGAGCGGCCGGTCACCTGGAGCGGCACCCTGCGTGCACCGCTGGAGCAGGCCGATGTCTTTCCGAAGACCGAATCGGGTCACCTGAGCACCTGGGTCGGCGTCGGTGGCTCTCCGCAGTCGGTCGTCCGCACCGCCCAGTACGGTCTTCCGCTCATGCTCGCCATCATCGGCGGCGCCCCCGAGCGCTTCGCACCGTACATCGACCTCTACCGCCGGGCCGCCGACCAACTCGGTACGACCGCGCACCCGGTCGGGATGCACTCACCCGGCTTCATCGCCGACACCGACGAGGAGGCCAAGGAGGTGTACTGGCCGCACTACCGGATCATGCGCGACCGGATCGGCAAGCTGCGGGGCTGGCCGCCGATCCGCCGTCAGGAGTTCGACTCCGAGGTGGAGCACGGCTCCCTCTACATCGGATCACCGGAGACGGTGGCCCGTCGGATGGCCCGGGCGATCCGCAGCCTCGGCGTCGGCCGGTTCGACCTCATCTACTCGGCCGGAGCGCAACCGGCGAGCGCCCGGATGCGCGCCGTGGAACTGTACGGCTCGAAGGTGATCCCCATGGTCCGCGAACTGCTGGCCTGATCAGCACCCCGCTGCGAGAGGACGACATGAACGACAACGACCGGAGCCGGCCGCAGACCCTCGGTGTCCTCGGGGCCGGCAAGGTGGGCACGGTGCTCGCCCGGCTCGCCGTCGCCGCCGGCTACCGGGTGCTGGTCGCCGGGTCCGACGACCCGGCGAAGATCGCCCTCACCGTCGAGGTCCTCGCGCCGGGAGCGGTGGCCACCACCGCGGCCGACGCGGCAGCCGACGCCGACATCGTCATCCTCGCCCTGCCGCTGGGCAAGTACCGCAGCATCCCCGTCGAGGCCCTACGCGGCAAGCTCGTCGTCGACGCCATGAACTACTGGTGGGAGATCGACGGCATCCGCGAGGACCTCACCGACCCGCGTACCTCGTCGAGCGAGATCGTCCGGGCTTTCCTGCCCGGCTCGCGCGTCGTCAAGGCGTTCAACCACATGGGATATCACGATCTGGAGGACGAGGCGCGGCCGGCGGAAACGACCGGCCGCAGGGCCATCGCGATCGCCGGCGACGACACCGCCGACCTCACCGAGGTCGCGGCCCTCGTGGACGCGCTCGGCTTCGACCCGGTCGTCGCCGGCCCGCTGGCCGAGGGGGTACGGCTCGAACCGGGCAGCGAATTGTTCGGCGCCAACGTGAGCGCCGACGAGGTACGCGTCATGCTCGACCGCTTTCCGGAGTCGGAGCGTGGACGGACCATCACCGCTGCCCGGGCCTCGACCTCACCCGAGGCCGCCTAGGACGTCGTGGTCTCAACCGCTCACCAGGTCGGCCTGGTTCAGGCGGTGCCGTGCCCGGCTGAGGGTGGCCGTGGCCGTGGCCAGCCAGTAGGGCGAGTGCACCTCGGTCCAGATGGCGACCGCCACCTCGGCCCGGCGTTGGGCGAGGTCCGGTCTTCCGGCCGACAACTGGGCTTCGGCCAGGCAGTGCAACGCGGCCGCCTCTCCCCAGCGGTTCGCCGCGGCACGGTAGACCCAGAGACACTCGGCCAGAACGCGCCGGCCCTCGACCGCCTTGCCCTGCTTGACGAGAACGTCACCGAGCCAGCACCGGGCGTGCGTCGCGGTCAACTGGTCGCCCAGCGACAGGCTGATCCGCTCGGCGGTGCGGTAGTGCCGCTCGGCCGCGGCGTAATCTCCGCCCAGCCGGCTGATCTGCCCGAGGCAGCGCCAGGCCTGCGCCTGCCCCGGCAGGTAGCCGATCGTCTCGCTGCGCCGCAGGCTCTCGTCGAACACCGTCGCCGCTTCATCGCGGCGGCCCTGCTCCATCAGCGTCACACCGAGACCGGTCGTCGCGTAGATCAGGCAGTTGTCGTTGCCGGCGGCGTCCGCGAGGTCGATGGCCCTGCCGAAAAGCGCCTCCGCCTCGGCGTACCTGCTCTGCAAGCGGTAGAGGTAGGCCAGCCCGGCCGAGGTGCTGGCGACGCGCGCCTCGTCGGCGGGATCGAGCATCGCGATCGCCGCGCGGTAGTGGTGCTCCGCCGCCGGGTAGTCGTCCAGGATCGTCGACAGCTCACCCAGGTTGCGTCGCAGGCTGGCCCCGACGGGGCCGCTGGCCACCGAACCCATCGCGCGGGTGTGCAGGTGCAGCCAGTCGTCGAAGTAACCCGACAGTTGCATGAACGGCGCGAGGGCCACGATCAGGCCAGCCGCGGGAAGCGGTACGGAGGAGAGCATGTCATCGGCGAGCGTCTTGAGAAACCCGTACTCGTCCTTGAACCAGGCAAGCGGCTCGTCCAGGACCGCGTCACGCGTGTGAACGCTGAACGACCAGGGCGGGGCAGCGAACGGCACCTCGTCGAAGTCCGTGTTGATACGGACGCCGGCGGCGCACGCGAGACCCAACGCCCCGCCGAGCATCCGCAGCCGCGCCCGCTCGGTCTGCGTCGGCGTGAGGATCTGCGCGGCCTTGTCCCGCGAGAACGCCGCGACCAGGTCGTGCATCTGGTAACGCGGTGCGGCGTTGGCCGTGTACCGCACCCACAGCAGGTGCAACTCCACCAGGTCGTCGAGAAGCTTCGTCGCGTCCGCGGGCGAGGTGTCCATCAGCGCCGCGAGCGCCCACGGGGCGAAGTCGACCGCGTTGATCTGTGCCAGATAGGACAGCGCCTCCTGCTGGTTTCTGGACAGAGCCCCATAGGTCAGCTCGATGCTGGCACGGACCGCCACATCGCCCACCGTCAGCTCGTCGAGCTTCCGATGCTCGTCGGCAAGGGCCCTGGCCAGAGCGCCCAGCGGCATGTCCGGCCGAGCGGCCAGGCGCGCTCCGGCAATCCACACGGCCAGCGGAAGCCGGTCGCACCGGTTGACGATCTGAAACGCCGAGGGTTGTTCCCGAACGACCCGCTCCGCACCAATCATGCGTTTGACCATCTCCAACGCTTCCGGCTCGCTGAGCAGCTTCAGCGGCACCCGAAAGCCGTCCAGCCCGGGTAGGACGCTCCGGCTGGTGACGATGGTGGCGGTCCGCGGCCCCGAGGCGATGAGCCCCTCGACGTCCCGCCCGGCGGCGGCATTGTCGAGAACGACGAGGACGCTTCGCTGCGCGAGCAGACTGCGGTAGAGGTTGATGCGCTCTTCGAGCGCGGCGGGCACCGAGTGGCTGCTGACGCCGAGGGTGCGGAGGAAGACACCGAGGACGTGCCAGGTGACGCCCGACTGGGGGTGCGGGCCACGCAGATCGGCGAACAACTGTCCGTCCGGGAAATGCTCGACGGCCAGTTGTGCCAGCCGGACCGCGAGGGTGGTCTTTCCCACCCCGGCCGGGCCGGTGATCAACACCGTACGGGCGTGCTGCCCCTCGGCCCTGAGGATGTGGCCGGCTCTGGTCAGCTCCGCCTTGCGCCCGACGAACGAGATGGGCCCGCTCGGCAGTAGATACGGTGTGACCAGGTCCGCCCTGGCGACAGCTCCGCCGTCAGCGGCGGTCTCCAACTGAGCCAACTGCCGACGCAGTCGTACCCACTCGGCCACCTCGTCCGGCGGCAGCTCACACGCCTCCGCGATAGCGATCACGATGTCCATCGACGGCAGTGTCGGTCGGGCGAGCGCCGAACACAGGGTGCTCGCGGGCAGGACGCGCCCTTTGCCCCGGGCCGTCCGGGCCAGATCACGGAAGGAGCGCCCCGACCAGGCTTTCAGCTGGCGGAGCGCTGCCACATATTCCTCTGGGGTGGTCGCCTTGCTGGGTACGGGTGCTCGATCTGGCACAGCGAGAAGTGTAACTGGCTCGATTACGCGGCCTTGGCGCGTTTGGAGTCAGGTCGGTAGGCACCTCTGCCGATCATCGTCCGATGCGCCGTAGCCACCCCCGCGGTGCCGGTTGTCTCGGCGACGGGATCAGACGCCGCAGGCCAACGTGGTCGTCGACGTCTTGGACGTACCGGTGGCGGCGTTGTAGATCGCGCCCTTGAACGTGTTGCTGGCCGTACCCGAGCAGGAGTGACTGGTGGAGCGGCTCCTGTTGCCGCCGAAGATGGCGTAGTTCAGCAGCTGCCAGCTCGCGCCGTTCCAGACGAAGAGCTGCGTCTCCCAGGTGGAGGAGCTACCGCAACCCGCCGTGGTGGCCGTGGTGACCGCGCTTCCAGAGCTCTTCACCGGCGTCGAGATGGTCCAACTACAGGCCGCCTGGGCGGGCTGGACGGCCATGAGCGACGCTCCGGCTCCCAGAACGCAAGCCCCCGCCGCCACGACCCCCCGTTGCCACGATGTACGCGCCATGGTTCATTTTCCTTCCCGATAGCTTGTTCGCCTATTGGCGGGACTAGTTGTTGTTACGCCACCACGATGACCATCCCGAGCAGCCCCACGCGCCGCACGCCCGGAACCGCACCCGGCTGCCTTCGTCACCGAAACGGTGAGTCGTGCTGTCCTCGTAGAAGTCGTAGTTGCACACTCCCCATTCGCCCTCGCCCTCAAGGTTCTGACAGTCGTCACTGCGGTAGTTGTGCCACGTCCCGCCGTAGTAGAGCTGGTTCTCCCACTGCGCGATGGCCGCGTAGGGCGTGTCGCGGTCGTAGACCCAGATCTGGTCGCCGTAGGCGCGGAAGCAGGCTTGGGCTGGTGACGTCCCGCCGGCGGAGGCAGGCGGAGCGTTCACGCAGTCCACCACGTCGGGCGGCCCCCCTGCGGAGGGAGTCGCGATGGTCGCCGCTGCCGGAGCTCCGGTAATCATGACGAAGAGGGCCACCAGTGCCACGACAAAAGCTGGGCGTCTTGCTCTCTTGACTGACATGAGACGAGCCAATCACTTCCACAAATCTCGAAAAAGGCATCAGGATGTGCGGACCCGTACGGACCTGTACGGAACAAGGGCGGAGCTGCCGCGACGGTGGCGTCCACCGCGAGGTGTTTGGTCATCACCCGCCGGCGTAGCCCGGCCCTTACGGGAGCAGGTACGGCTCTTCACTGATGTCCCCGCCCGGCCGTCGGCCTAGCGTCACAGTCATGACTGCCAGCCCGCGTCGCGTCCCTACTCGGTTCACGGTGCCGCTGCAGACACTGGTCGTCGCCTGTTCGATCGTCTTCGTCATCGGCACCACCCTGCAGACCTTCGTGATCATCGACGAACAGGCCGTGGTGGACATGATGCGGCGCGCGGGTGCGTCAGCCGAGCGGGCGACGGCCGACGCGCCCGCGTTCCTGCTCGGCTTCCGTCTGGTGGGTTGCGCCTACATCGTCGGCAACGCCCTCGGGCTCCTGGCCCGCAGCGGGCGTGCATGGCTGTTCTGGGTGGTCCTGCTGGTGAACGTGACGCAGGCAGCGGGCGTGGTGGCGGTACCGCCGGAGGTGTTCGAGGTGACCCGGGAACGCTTCGGGGTGCCGGGCCTGCTGCCGTCGTGGATGACCGACGGCGGCGCGGCGGTGCTCAGCCTGATCCTCGTGGCGTCGCTGGTCGTCTGTCGCGCGCCCTGGGCGTACCGGAAGGCGGCCGGCCCCTGACCGACCGGTGGGTCGCCCGCGGTCAGCGCTGGTCGGGCGCGAAGGCCGCCTGCGGTTCGAGGAGCTGGCCCACGGCGTACTCCGCGTCGAAGGCGGCGACGCCGAGCGCCTCGACCGCGGCGGCCCGCATCCTGGCGAGGTCGGCCGCGTCGTCCGGGTCCGGCACCTGACCAAGCGCCGCGAACGCGGCGTCCGCGACACCGATCATCCGGGCCGCCCGCGAGTGGTCGCCGTCGGCCGAGGCGAGCGCCGCGCCGGCAACGCAGACGTACGGCACGAAGTCGGCCCAACCGTGCTGGAACACCCGCTCGCGGTTCTCGGCGAACAGCGTTCGTGCCATGTCGAGGTTGCCCAGCCCCAGCTCGCAGAACGCCAGGTTGTGGTACTCGGAGTTGACCGTCTTGGGTTGGCCGAGCGTCTCGTTGAGCGCGACGCTCTCCCGGTACAGGTCCCGAGCACGCAGCAGGTCGCCGGACATCCGCGCCACGCCAGCCAGCACGTGCCTCGGCCGTTCCTCGAGGCTGCGGTCGCCGGAGCGCAGCGCCACCTCCAGGGCCTCCCGCGCCCGGGCCTCCCCGCCCGGCAGATCACCGCCGCGAATGGCGACCCGCGCGAGGCTGTACCGGGCCTCCACCTCACCGGCCGGGTCGCCGGCCGCCTGCGCCCGTTCGATCTCGGCCTCGCTCATCCGCACCACGGCGTCGGTCTCGCCCCGCCGGAAGGCCGAACGCACGCTCGCACTGAAGCTCATGGCCGTCTCCCCCATCACGAATAGTCCGGGCGCGCCTCAGCCCGCCACGAACATGGTCCAGGTCTCCACGAGCACGAAACCCATCGACTCGTACAGCGGCCGGCCCATCGGGCTTCTCTGCGTGGTCCTGCCAAGACCGCCAACCTAGCCAGCGACCAAGTACGTGAGCAAACGTGACGATTCGGGCAGTCGACGGCCCCTCCGCACCGATCAGGAATCAAGAAGCCTCGGACCGGCGTCCGGCCTAGCCTTTCCCAGGCAGCCGGCAGTACGCCCAGCCTGACGAGAGGGAGACCGAACATGTCCGCGAAGACCACCGCCACCGCACCCGACGGCTTCAGCGCCGAGGAGCGCGCCGCGATGAAGGAGCGCGCCGCCGAACTGCGGGCCGAGGGCAAGAAGGGCGCCAAGAAGGCGGACGGGCTGCAGGCGGTCCTCGACCGGATCGCGCAGATGGAGCCGGAGGACCGGGCGCTCGCCGAGCGCGTACACGTGACGGTGACCGCCGCCGCCCCGGACCTGTCGCCGAAGACCTGGTACGGGATGCCCGCCTACGCGAACGCCGACGGCAAGATCGTTGTCTTCTTCCAGGACTCCGGGAAGTTCAACTACCGCTACTCGACGCTGGGCTTCCAGGATGCGGCCAACCTCGACGACGGAGACCTGTGGCCGGTGGCGTACGCGCTGCGGCAGTGGAGCCCTGCGGTGGAGAAGAAGATCACCGCGCTGGTGCAGGCGGCGGTTTCCTGATCAACCGCCCCGGTAGCCGCGGCTGCACACCGGGACGGTCAGCGCCGTGGTCGCCTCGGCGGACCCGTTCAGCGGTGAGGTGTTCTGGACCGACGGCCGTGCCGCGTACGTCCGCTCCGCCGGCACGGACGAGCGACTTGTCCCGTCGGCCGTGGCGTGGGTCGCCGCCGGTCGCGCAGCGGAACGGCGTGAGCCTTGACATGAAGTGCGGTTGAGGTTCTAGCGTCCCTGGATGATCACGTCAGGGCCGTCGCGTCCGGACGTACGTCACCCGAGCGCCACCGTCGAAGGGGTTCTGATGTTCCTGTCCCGCCTGCTCCGCCCGCGTACCGTCGCGAGCGCCCACTGCGACCTGCCCTGCGGCGTCTACGACCCGGCCCAGGCTCGGATCGAGGCCGAATCGATCAGGGCGATCTCGCAGAAGTACCAGGCCAGCGACGATCCGGAGTTCCGCACCCGGGCGTTGGTCATCAAGGAGCAGCGGGCCGAGCTGGTCAAGCACCACCTCTGGGTCCTCTGGACCGACTACTTCAAGGCGCCCCACTTCGAGAGGTACCCCCAGCTGCACGGCCTCTTCAACGAGGCGACCAAGCTGGCGGGTGCCGGCGGCGCGAAGGGCGCCGCGGACCCGGTGGTCGCCGAGCAGCTCCTCGTCAAGATCGAGGAGATCTCGAAGATCTTCTGGGAGACCAAGCAGGGTTGATCAGCCGGTACCGGGTGGCGCCGGCCACCCGGCTCGGCGTTCCACGTTCGGGAGGAACCGCATGGCGTCGCGCACCGACCTCATCGAAGAGTTGATGAGCCGTTTCCCGCACGTGCCACGGGAGGCGGTCCTCAAGGAGGACCTGCTGCGGGGCGGGCTCGCCTTCGACGACGCGGCACTGACCGACAACGAGCACGGCGACGTCAAGCCGAAGTCGTACTTCATCTTCTCCTTCGACCACCGGACCCTGCCGGAGTTGGGGACGGCTGCGCTGCGCCGGCCACCGGAGGAGATCGTCCTCACCGGGGGGCCGTACGAGCTACGTCGTACCGTCGTCTCGGTCCGCACCAATCCCAGCTCGCCGTACCGCGTCGGCACCGACGGCGACGGTCGCCTGCGGCTGTTCCTGGACGGACGCCCGATCGCCGATGTCGGGCTGCCCCCCATGCCGGCGTACTACCGCCACACCCTCGCTAACGGCAAGTCGGTGATGGAGGTCGCCCCGACGATCCAGTGGGGCTACCTGATCTACCTCACCGCGTTCCGGGTCTGCCAGTACTTCGGCGCCAAGGAGGAGTGCCAGTACTGCGACATCAACCACAACTGGCGCCAGCACAAGAAGGCCGGCCGGCCCTACACCGGCGTCAAGCCCGTCGACGAGGTCCTCGAGGCCCTGGAGATCATCGACCGGCACGACACCGACCGCGCGTCGCAGGCGTACACGCTGACCGGCGGCAGCATCACCTCGCAGGTCGGCGGGCTGGCCGAGGCCGACTTCTACGGCCGGTACGCGCAGGCGATCGAGGAGCGGTTCCCGGGCCGGTGGATCGGCAAGGTCGTCGCCCAGGCGCTGCCCCGAGCCGACGTGCAGCGGTTCCACGACTACGGGATCCGCATCTACCACCCCAACTACGAGGTGTGGGACAAGCGCTTGTTCGAGTTGTACTGCCCCGGCAAGGAGCGCTACGTCGGCCGGGAGGAGTGGCACCGGCGCATCCTCGACTCCGCTGAGGTGTTCGGCCCGCGCAACGTGATCCCCAACTTCGTGGCGGGCGTCGAGATGGCCGCCCCGCACGGTTTCACGAGCGTCGATGAGGCGATCGCCTCCACGGCCGAAGGGCTCGACTACTTCATGTCCCGGGGGATCACACCCCGGTTCACCACCTGGTGCCCGGAGCCCACCACGCCACTCGGTCGGACGAACCCGCAGGGCGCGCCGCTGGAATACCACGTCCGCCTGCTGGAGGTCTACCGGGCGACCATGGAGGCTCACGGGCTGTCCAGCCCGCCCGGCTACGGCCCTGCCGGGCCCGGGCGGGCGGTCTTCTCGGTCAGCTCCTTCATGGACACCCTGCCGTCCACCGATTCGTGACGGACCGGATCGGCTGGCCCGCCCAGGTCGATCCGCCGAGAGGCGATATACCTCAGAGGCATATTCATGCCTCTGAGGTATATCGCTTGGACCCAAGTCCGCCCCGACGACGGTGACCGACGGTGATCGACCGAGCCACACCCCGCCGGCCCGCCAGGCCGTACCCGTCTAGCTGGCGTAGGTCTCGAACTCACCGACCCGTGGCGTACCGCTGGAGCTGGTGATCCTGAAGTTGATCTTGCTCGTCGCCGTGGTGGCGAAGGTGATCGAACCGGCCCCACTGCCGGAGGCCAGAACGGCCCCGTTGTCGTTGTTGATCAGCTGCCAGGACCCGATGGAGCCCTGGGTGCCGGACGGCTCGCGGATCACCACTCGGGACACCTGGGTGGCGGAGCCCCACTTGATCGAGATCGTGCCGGTCGACCCGGCCGGCGACCAGTACGTGCCCAGGTCGCCGTCACGCACGTTGCCGTAGCTGGTCCCGCTGGCCTTGCTGGAACCGTCGGCGCCGCCACCGAGGCTGAGGTTGGTCCCGCCGGAGGGCGGCGGAGTCGTGGGCGGCGGGGTGGTGGGCGGCGGGGTGGTCGGAGGCGGGGTGGTGGGCGGCGGCGTCTGCGGCGAGCAACTGCCGTTCGACACCTTCAGGCCCGTGTTGGCGCCGACCGTCTGACGGACGATGTCCGGCACGCAGCTCGCCCCGTCCAGGCTGTACGGGTACGGGATGCTGACAGTGGTGTTGGAGATCGGGTTGGGGCCGGCGGGGTAGTTCTCGCTGCCCGCGCTGGACCAGGTCACGTTGTCGAAGACGTTGCCGGCGACCTGCCAGTAGCCCCGCTCGTTGGTGTAGAAGGTGCCCAGGACGTCCTTGGAGTCGCGGAAGTAGTTGTTCTCCACCTTGGCCCTGGCCCCGGCCCGGGAGTTGATGCCCGACTCGTGCAGGCTCACGTAGTGGTTGTTGTAGATGTGGGCGACACCGCCGCGCAGCAGCGGCGTCCGGGAGTCGATGTTCTCGTAGAGGTTGTGGTGGTACGTGATGAAGCCGTTCGAGAGGTCGCTCTCACTGGACCCGACCAGGCCGCCGCGACCGGAGTTGCGCAGGACGCTGTAGGACAGCGTCACGTACTGGGTGTTGTCCTTCATGTCGAAGAGACCGTCGTACCCTTCGGACTCCCCACCCGAGGCTTCCAGGGTGACGTGATCGACCCAGACGTTGCGGACCGTGCTCTCCATGCCGATGGCGTCCCCACCGTTGGAGGTGGGTGACCCGGACTTCTTGACGTTCCGCACGGTCACGTTCTGGATGATGATGTTGCTGGAGTCGCGGATGTGGATGCCGAGCTGGTCGAAGACGGCGCTGCCGACCCCGATGATGGTGACGTTGCTGATCTGCTTGAGCTCGATCACGCCGGCTGCGGTGTTGCAGCTCGACCCGGACACCTTGCTGGTGTTGCCGTGGTTGATGGTCCCGGTGACCTCGATGGTGATCGGGGTGCTGCTGCTGGCCCGACCGCACAGCGCCGCGTGGATCGCGGTGCCCGTGGTGGCCCGCACCGTCTGCCCACCCGCGCCGCCGGTGGTCCCGCCGTTCTGGGTGGCGTAGCCGGTGGCGCTGCCCACCGCCGCCGACGCCTGCGGGGTCGGCAGGGCCGCCCCGACCGCGATCCCCACGGCCGCCGTGGCCAGCGCCGCCGACAATCGCACCGCGACTGGTCGTCTCATGTCGCCTCACCTTCCATTCGCCTGATGTTGGCAATTCCTCGACGGCCGCCCCTGCCCGACCCACCGACACGGTCCATTAAGGAATTGGCCATAGTGAATCGCTTGGCTTTCGTCGATGCGAACGACACCCCTGGTCAGGGCAGGGATTCTCCGCGCGGAGGGGACGCCGTTGGTGACATCGCCCGCCGGACCAGTAAAAGAAACATCGATGTAACGCAATCGTAGGAAAGCGGTTTCCCTGAAGGCAAGGGTTGGCGCTTGCAGGTTTGTTGCAGTGCGTACCGGAGGGTTCGGCGCAGCGGGCCAGGGCCCGGATGCGCCCGGGATTCCGTCCCGCCCTCCGCCCGGTATTGACACGGCGGGAGCCGCCATTGATGCTCTGCTAAATCAGTTTAGCGGCATCTCGCTCCAACCGTCCCGCTCCGGCGAGACCGCCGGCTGAGCGCACCACCGTTGCGAAAGGATCCGCATGAGACTGCGAAAATTACTGATCCCGCTCGCCACCACCCTCGTGCTGGCCGGCGCCTCCGGCACGGCGTACGGCAGCGCGAGTGGCGGCCCGGGCACCACGGACGGCATCCGCGGCATCACCCCGATCACCACCGTCTACACGTACGGTCAGAAGGTCTCGGCGGTGGCGATCGAGTACGGGGCGGCGGTCAATCCCCGCACTCTCGACACCGCCACGTTCTCGGTGAGCGACACCATCTACAACTTCCGCTTCAACCCCATCGAGGACCTGCCGAAGCTCGCCGACCGGACCGTCACCCACATCTACACCAACGGGGAGCCGGACACCCGAGCCGACCACCGATCGGCACCGGGCAGGTACGTCATCGTCGAGCTCGACCCCGCCGACACCGGCGGCTCGACGGTCATCGTCTCCAAGTGCCCGACGTTCCTCTGCACGGTGAAGGTCAATACCGCGCTGCCGACCCGGGTCGTGCAACGCAAGGACGTGCATGCGCAGCCCGGCCGCGGCGCAGGCAAGGGACCGGTGCTCGCCCGGGCCACCCCGGGCCAGTCCCGACCGGTCACCGAGAAGCCGGTCAACCAACTGGTCGACGAGTTCAGCTACGGCTCGTTCCTCAGCGGCGGGATGGTGCTGCCGTACCACTACCACCTGCCGAAGAACTACCAGCCCGGCCGCAGGTACCCGCTGATGGTCGTCCTGCCCGGTCACGGGATGGGCTGGGACGGTGACAACCTCGGTGTCCAACTCGCCGCCGACATTCCGGCGACCGGATGGCTCCAGCCGACGTGGACCGGCACCTCCGAGGACGTCATCGTGTTGGCGCCGCAGCACCAACGGGTCGGTGGGGCCGCCGAGGCGGACCTGCTGGTCAAGCTGCTCGACCAGTTCGTCGGCCAGTTCGCGGTGGACACCCGCCGGGTGTACGCGAGCACGGTGTCCTACGGCTCCCAACTGCTCTGGGAGGCGTTCGCCAAGCGTCCGGACCTGTTCGCCGGCGGGCTGGTCACCGGCGGTTTCCCGGTCAACGCCAGCCAGGCGACCGCCATCGCGGCGGCCGAGGTGCCGGTGTGGATCACCCATGGCGAGCACGACCACCTGCTCAACGTCTCCGGCGCGCGCAACTCCACCACCGCGCTACGGCAGGCGTACGTCACCCGGGGTAAGACGCCGGAGCAGGCCGCCGATCTCGTGCGCTACACCGAGTACGCGGACGCCGCGTTCACGCTGCCGGACTACCACGCCGCGTTCGGCCCGACCTACGAGGACGGTTCCATCCTGCGCTGGCTGCTCGACCAGTCCAAGCCCTGAGGGCCGAGGGTCGGGCGACGCGTCACCACGATCCGGCAGCGCGATCCCGTCGGGTGGCGGGATCAGCGGTGGGCGTCGCCCGGACCCGCCTCACCACCGGCGGGCGTACCGCCGACAAGCACGGACTCCTGACCCTCCTGCCGGCCCTCCTGCCGGGCGCGGGCGAGCAGCCCGGCCAGCCGACGTCGGCGGTGCCGGGCCGCCGCCCGCAGACCGAGAAGGAGTACGGCGAGCAGACCCAGCAGTGCGAGCTGTGCCCACGGGACGATCCAGGTGGTGACGGTGGCGGTGGCCGGTCGGAGGTCCGCCCCGGCCTGACCATCGCCGAGCAGCGTCGGTGACGTGGTGACGGTCGTCCGTAGGCGTCCCAGGGCCCAGACGCCGTCGGCCCGGGTCTGCACCTGCCGACTGCCGCCGGGGAGCAACTCCTCGACAACGCTGGTGGCGTCGTGGCTGTTCCGGCCGAGAAGGTCGGACATCGCCACCCGACTCGTGCCGCTGACCCAGACGTTGCCGTCGTTCTGCACGGTGTAGCGGACCCGCACCGTGCCACCGGCGAAGGGATTCCACGACGGGGAGTACGTCGTGCCGAGACCCCGGACGGCGAGGGCGGCCCGCGCGACGCCGTTGACCCGCAGCATGACCCGGAACCCGACTCGGCTCTCGACGTTGACCGTGCCTCCGGTGCTGGTGACGGTCGCGGCGATGCCGGCCGGGTGGTCGCCCGGGGTAGCGCCCTTGGGCACCGTGATCGTGAACGGCACCACCCTCGTCTCGTTGGGGCCGACGGTGACCTTCTCCTGCACGTCGATCCAGGTGCCGCCGTCGACCGAGGGCCGGTCGGACGACAGCATGTTGAATCGGCCCTTGTCGGTGAGGTAGCCGTCGGCCGCCTTCAGGGAGAAGGCGACAGCGGTGCGGCTGAAGTTCCGTACCGCCAAGTGCTCGGTCACGACCTGCCCCGGATCGAGGCTGGCGTTGATCCACCGGCGTTGGTCCGGGCCACTCGCGGTGGCCGGCTGGACCGTCCAGGTCAGGGCCTTCGGGTCCGGGTCCGCCGCCGCCGCGGTCGGCGCGGCCCCAACCGTGAGGAACGCGACGGCGACGACGGCGAGCGCCCGGCGCAGCGGGGTGACGGTCATGAGGCGGCCCTTCGGCACGGGGCTGGGCGGGGGCCCGGTCCAGGCCCCCGCCCAGGCCACTACTCGAACAGTGAGAGCGTGAGCGTGGAGCTGTACTCGCCGGCGGCGACCTCCGCGGGGGTCCGCAGATACAGGTCGGCGTTGACCGAGTACGAGTCGCCGGCGACGGCCTCGGAGTCGAAGGCCGAGACCAGCAACTCCTGGTCGACCAGGCCGACATTGTTGCCCGGCTGGGTCGGCTCGTCCAGGCTGGTCACCACCTCTTCGCCCTCGGTGACCAGGCCGGTGTCCCCGCCGTCGAGCAGGCGCGGCTTCCAGCCGAGGTGGTCGGCGGTGATCGGCGCCTGACCGGCGGCGCCCACGAAGTCGGTCGCGCTGCCGAGCACCGCCCAGCTGGCGCCGTCGGGCACCTCGTCGGCGACCCTGGTGTCGGTGACCGTCACCGTCGGCAGCGTACCGACGAACTGGCGCACCAGCAGGGTCGAGCCGTCCTCGGACAGCGCGACGGAGTCGCCGGCGATCGACAGGGCGAGCACGCCCGGTTCCCTGATCTCGTCGATGTCGACCGTGACCCGCACGCTGGCGTCGTCACCGGGCTCGGCCAGTGCGGGCGACGGCAGCACCGCCGCCCCGGTCAGCACGGCGCCGACGGCGCAGGCCGCGAGCATCTGCCGCCGTTTGTATGTGTTCATCTGATCTCCGTTCTCCGCCATCAGGGGTTATCCGCCGCAGGTGCCGGCGGGGTGTTGCGCGGTGCGGACGGTCGTCACGTCCCGCCCGTCGACCGCCCCGGTCACCCGGACCGTCGCCGAACCCGCCGGCACCGACGCCGCCCGGCTGTTGAACGACTGGTAGGCGTTCGCGCCCGGGGCGACGGCCGCGAACGACCGCTCGCCGTACGGCGTCTCCAGGGTGATGCCCACCGGCGCGTCATGGTCGTTACGCGCCTGCACGGCCACGTACGCCTTGCCACCCACGCACCGCGTGGACGCGGTGACGGTGACCGGCAGGTCGACGGTGGCTGCCTGGAAGGCCCAGTTGTCGATCTCCAGGAGGTCGACGCCGGCCGGGCCGGCGTAGGTGAAGTAGACGTCGTGCACACCGCTGACGCCCTCAAGTTCGGCGGTCACCTCGGCCCACTGCCCGACCGGCGTGTCCACCGCGACCGTGCCGACGACGGGACCGTCGACGTCGTCCAGCCGGACCCGGACCTGCCCACCGGCGGCGAGCGCACGCACCCGCGCCGTCAGGCGCTGCGCGCCGTCGTCCCCGAAGTTCACCGACGACAACGCCGTCCAGTCACCGTTGTCGATGTCACGTACCACCAGGTTCGGCGCCGCACCACCGAACTGGGCGGAGCTGCCGTCGACCTTGGTGGTCGCGACGCCCTTGCTCCAGCCGAAGGTCTCGGCCTCGAAGACGCGGTACGGGTCGAAGTCGCGGACCTGCTCCACGCCGGCGTAGGTGCCGACGACCTGCTGGATCGTGCCGTCCGGGTTGAACGTCAGCTCCTGGATGTGCGGGCTGCGGTATCCCTGCGTGGTGTTGCCGTTGATGCGCTTGTTCAACGTCGGGGCGTGGTAGGTGAAGTAGTACCTGCCCCCGAATTCGAACACCGACTGGTGGTTGTTGCCACCGGTACCGGCCCCGAAGAACTGCGACTGGTTCGGGAAGAGCACACCGGCGTAGGTCTCCTTCGGCCACGACATCGGGTCATCGGAGATCATGTAGCCGATCTGACCACCCCCGGGGTAGCCGGGCAGCGGCTGCTGGTTGCCGCCGAAGTCGTTCCCGCCGAAGTGCGAGGAGTACGAGAAGTAGTACTTGCCCTGGCGCTTGAAGACGTGACCCGCCTCGAAGGCGACCGGGGCGTCCACCACCGCCGCCGTCCCCTCGGTCGAGACCATGCTGTCGGCGAGTTCGATCGCCCGGATGTTCTTCGGGTTGTTGAAGCGCTCGGCCGGCGGCATGCTCGTCGACGCCGGACCACCACCGAAGTAGAGGTACGGCTGACCGTCGTCATCCACGAACGGAGCCGGGTCGAACTTCCACGCGACGTCCTCGGCACCGGGGGTGCTGCCATTGATCAGCGTGCTCGTGCGCTCGCTGGTCCACGGGCCGAGCGGCGACGTACCCGTGATCACGTTGCTGGAGCCACCGCCGTTGGCGTAGTAGAGGAAGAACTTCTCCACACCGTTCACGACCTTCTTGGTGATGCCCGGAGCCCACGAGTTGGCGGTGAACGGCGCCACCCCGTTCGGGCCGGCGACCTGGATCTCGCCGTGGTCCGTCCAGTTCACGAGGTCCTCCGAGGAGATCACCGTGATCTGGTTGATGTCGCCGTAGTTGATCCCCGGCGAGACGCCCGTGCTGGGGTTCGGGGCGTACCCCTGGGTGTCGTTGGTCAGGTACATGTAGACCCGGCCGTCGTGTACGAAGCCGAACCCGTCAGCACCGAACTTGTGCCCGATCAACGGGTTGTGCTCCCCGGGCAGCTTGCCGACGACCTCGATCGTCTTCGAGGCCGGCGCGGGTGGCGCGGCGCCGACCACCGACACGTCGTCGAGCTTGAAGTCCATGAGGTGCAGAGCCGGGTCCGCGGACGGCGTGCTCGTCCAGGGAGTCTCGAAGAACAGGCGTGCCGTCGACACGCTCTGCGTCGTCGGGATCGTGAACGTGCCGCTGAACTGCGCCCACTGGCCCTTCGTCGCCGTCACGCTGACGAGGTTGGTGTAGGTGCCGCCGCCGTAGTGCATGGTGGCGAAGAACTGCTTCGTGGCCGGTCCGCTCGCGTTCTCGTACTTGATGCGGGCCGTCAGGGTGTACGCCTGGCCGGCCTGCACCTTGCCGCTGAGATCCTGCATCGGCCCGGATCCGGTCGTCGTCCGGCTGGTAACGAGGGCCGCGTTCGCGCCGGCGTAGGCGTCCGAGGTGGCCGACAACTGGGCGCCGTCGGCGGCGTTGCCGTTGTTGACGAACCAGTTGGTCAGGCCGTCCTCGAACCCGCCGTTGACGACGAGGTTCGTGTCGGCCGCCTGGACGGGTGCCGCCCCGGCGACGAACCCGGTGGCCAGCATCAGGCCGACTGTCGCGATCGCCGCGACCCGTCCTCGGGTCGCCCGTCGCATTCGGTGTTCCACGAGACATCCTCCTTCATCTCTGACGTGCGGTCATCGGTGTACGGGGGATCGGTGGTGTGCTCGGGTGGGTGGTCCGGACATCAGGGGCCGACCGCCGCCACCGGCGCGACCGAGGCCGGCGGCGCGGGACGAATCCGCGCCGCCCGGCCGGTCGCCGGTGGTGGTGGTCGGTGAGCCGAGGGCTCGTGGTGGGTTATCCGCCGCAGGCGTTCGCGGGGTGCGACGCCGTGTGCGCAGTGGTCACGTCCCGGCCGGCGACCGCCCCGCTGACCCGGACCGTCGCCGAGCCGGCGGGCACCGACGCCGCTCGGGTGTTGAACGACTGGTAGACGTTCGCCCCCGGCGCGACGGTTTCGAACGACCGGTTTCCGTACGGGGTCTCCACGGTGATCTCGACCGGCTCGGTGGAGTCGTTGCGGGCCTGCACCGCCACGTACGCCCTGCCCGCCAGGCAGCGCGCCTGAGCGGTGGCGGTCACGGGCAGGGCCGCCAGCACTCCGAGTCGGGCCAGTTGGTAACTGAGCGCCCGCTCCGGTGCGTCGATCTGGTTCTGGGTGCCGAACTGGCCGGCCCGTGCGGACGTCGCCGCGGCGAGCGCGGACTGCGTCGCGGCCCAGGCGTCCGCCGGGTAGTGCCGCGCGTCGAGCGTCCGCGCGTGGGCGATGGCCGCGTCGAGGGCGGTGGTGTCCAGCGGCCGGCCCTGCGCGGTCAGCACGTCACTGAGCAGGTAGTCGTCGAAGTCGACGTGGCCACCGGTCTCCTGGGTCGCGTAGGTGAACAGGCCCACCCGGTGACCCATGAAGTGCGCGAGGCTGCCGTCGAGCGCCTGCGGGCCGACCCGGTTGCCCAGCCGGGTCCACTGGACCCCGTCCAGGCTGTAGTAGAACGTCGTCCACAGTTGGCCGACCGGCGAGGAGAAGTCGAGGTCCGCCTTCACGTGCACCTCGGTCGCGGCCCCCAGCGACACCGTCGTGCCCGACACGAAGTTCTCCAGCGTCGACTGGTCGAGGTCGACCGCGAACGGCTGCGACCGGTTCACCACGCCGAGGGTGTTGACGCCACCGACCCGCTTCACCGCCACGTACGAGAATCCGCGGTTGTAGGCGGCCAGGCCCGCGACGTCGCCGTCCTTCATTCCGGAGATGTCCATCCGGGTCTGCACCGACTGCCGGGGCCCGAACGTCCGCTGCGAGAGCGTGTTGCGAGCCTCCTCGAACCAGGCCAGCTCGGCGCGGTTGGACAGCTTCGTGTAGACGTACTGGCCGGTGACGACCTTGCCGGCGGTCAACCGCAGCCAGCCGTCGCGGTCGGTGAGCGACCAGTAGCGGTTGTCCGGGGCGTGGTTCCACTCCCACGCCAGGTCCAGCCGCGATCCGTTGGGGGCGATCTCCGCCGGGTCGAGCGGCGCCGGGACGGTCCACTGCTCGTCCTGGTACGCCTTGTGCGGCGCGTCGTTGGCGAAGTCGTCCGAGGCGACGATGCTCTTCTGCCGCTCGAACGCCTCCTCGGCGGGGCTGAGCTGGATCGGCTTGTCGAACAGGCCGTTGACCGGCACGACCCCGCCTGTGCCGAAGGTCGGCCACCCGTCCCGCCAGGTGGCGGGGATAAGCGCGGGGATCCGGCCGATCGGGAAGGTGTCCCGGAAGAACATGCCGTACCAGTCGGTCCGGCCCCCCGCGCGGCTGATCGGCACCAGGCTGCCCTGCGCGAAGCCGTTGGAGTTGAGCACCCCGCGCGCCTCGTAGGTGTTGACCCCACCGGCCGAGGTGTAGCGCCCGAGCAGATCCTTCGACCGGAACATCACCACCTGACGCCCCTGACCGGACGGCCAGGTGATGATGACGGCGTAGTACCAGCCGTCGATGTGGTAGAACTGGGCACCCTCGAACAGGCCACCGATGAATGGCTGCCCGGCGTAGTTGCTCGCCGTGAAGATGTTCGGGTAGTCCTGTGCGATGGCGGTCAGGTCGGCGTTGAGGCGTACGGCGCTGGTGCCGCCGGAGCCGTAGAAGATGTACGGCGTGCCGTCGACGTCGAAGAAGAGCGACGGGTCGTGCAGGCCACGGCCGAGGGCGGTGCGCTGCCACGTGCCGTTCTCGATGTCGTCGGTGCGGTAGAGGTACGCCCCGTTGAGATTGTTGGTGTTGAAGGCGACGTAGAACATGCCGTCGTGGTAGCGCAGTGACGACGCCCACTGGCCCTGGCCGTACGAGTTCTGTCCGTTGCGCAGCGAGAAGGCGTCGCCGATGCTGGCCCGGTCGAAGACGTAGTTGACGATCTCCCAGTTGACGAGGTCGTACGACTTCATGATCGGCGCGCCCGGGCTCAGGTGCATCGTCGTGCTGATCATGTAGTAGATGTCGCGGCCCTCGTCGTTCTCGGCGGCCGGTACGCGCTCGACGCTGATGTCCGGCACGTCGGCGTTGAGCAGCGGGACCGAGTAGGTGCCGGCGCCGGTGTCGGTCGAGGTGTACGACGACCGGGGCGACCACCCGTCGGCGTTGTGTGCGGCGGCGGGGCCGGCCACCAGACCCGCACCGCCGAGCACGGCCACCGATGCGAACGCGCACAGTGGACGGAGCCGACCGGGGCGCACAGTGGACGTTACTCGGCTCAACAGGTCTGCGGCCCGGTGAGCGGCGGCGTTCAGCCTGTTCACAGTGGAGGTCCGGGCGGAGTTCGGGACACGCGAGCGGATCGACACGACCAAGACGAGCTCCAAACGCGAGAGCGGCGTGAAGGCCATCGTGTTATCGCTAACAACGCCTGTCAAGACTATCTATGAAACGTGCCCGAAGTATCCCCGTAACACCGTCCACCCTCCACAGTGGACGAAATGCCCGTCGGGTGCCAGACCCCTGGCGATCATGAAGTTGTCGCCACCGACGACGGCGGGTCGGGGCAACAACTTCATGATCGCGGCAGTGGGCCGGGCGGCCTCAGGCTTCGAGGCAGGAGCGGACGGCGGCGGTGAGCCGGTTGGCGCGCTCGTCGCCCATCCCGCGCATCTGGTTGACCACGTAGCCGAATCCCACCCCATGCTCGGCGTCGGCGAAGGCCAGGTTCCCGCCCGCGCCGTCGTGGCCGAAGCTGCGCTCACCCAGCAACGGCCGGGCCGGTGGCGAGTGCAGCAGGAAGCCGGTCCCCCAGCGCTGCCCGGTGTCCGGCGGGCCGTGCCGTTGCTGACCACGCGACCGTACGACGACCGCGTCGTCCACCGACGCGGCGTCGAGCAGCGGCCCACCCTGAAGGTCGGAGACGCAGGCCGCGTAGAGGCGGGCGAGACCGTCGGCGGTGCTGACCGCGCCCGCGCCCGGAACACCGGCGGCTTGGATGGCGGGGTCGTTGAAGCTCACCAGGCCGTCCGCGTCGGCGGGAAAGGCGAAGGCGCCCCCCATGGTGATGCCCCGCTCCGCGACCGGGTCGACGAACGGGTCGGGGTCCGGGGACGGCGCCAGGTTCCAGGCGACGGTGTCGCTCTCGGCGGCGGGGAGCCCGAGCCAGGTGTGCAGGCCGAGCGGTTCCGCGACGGTGTCGGCGAAGAACGCACCGGGGAGCTGGCCGGTGATCCGGTGGATCACCTCCCCGACCAACCAGCCGTAGGTCATCGAGTGGTAGCCGTGCGCGGTGCCCGGCTCCCACAACGGGGCCTGCGCCTCGATCGCCTTGATGACCGGCTCCCACGCCAGGACCTCGTCGAGGGTCAGGGGCCGGTCCAACGCCGGCAGGCCGGACTGGTGCGTGAACAGCCAGCGCACCGGAATCTGCGCCTTGCCGTGCTGCCCGAACTCCGGCCAGTAGCGCGTCACGGGGGCGTCGAGGTCGAGCCGGCCCTGTTGGACCAGCAGGTAGGCGCAGACCGCCAGGACTCCCTTGGTGCAGGAGAAGACGACGACCGGCGTGTGCGCGTCCCAGGGCCGGCCGGTACGGGTGTCGGCCACCCCGCCGTACAGGTCGACGACCCTGCGGCCCCGCACGTAGACGGCGACCGCGGCGCCGACCTCGCCCCGCGAGGTGAAGTTGTCGCGGAAGACGTCGGCGACCCGCCCGTAGCGTTCGTCGACGTCGCCGTGGATCTGCGGCTCTGTGACCACTGACTACCCCTTCACTGACCCCTGGATCAGGGCCTTGATGAACTGTCGCTGGAAGATCAGGAACACGATGAGGGTGGGCGTGAGGATCAGCAGCGACCCGGCACACAGCAGCACCAGATCGGTGCCCCACTGGCCCTGGAAGGCGCCGAGCGCCCCGGCCATGGTGCGTTTGGTGGCGTCGTCGACGAGGACGATGGCGAGCAGGAACTGGTTCCACGTCCAGAGGAACATCAGGATCGTCAGCGACGCGATCGCCGGCCGGGCGAGTGGCACCTGTACCCGCCAGAACAACTGCCACGTGCTGCTGCCGTCCACCCGCGCCGCCTCGGACAGCTCGACCGGCACGTTGGTGAAGTGCGCCCGCATCCAGAACACGGCGAACGGCATGTACAGGCCGATCAACGGCAGGATGATGGCCCAACGGGTGTTGAGCAGGCCGAGATCCTGCATCTGGTAGTACAGCGGGGTGACCACTGCCTCGAAGGGCAGGGTCAGGCCCAGCAGGAAGAGCCCGAAGACGAGTCGGGCACCGGGCACCCGCAACTGTCCGAGCCCGAAGCCGGCCATGGTCGCGATGAGCACCGACACCGGCACGACACCGGCCACGATGAGCAGACTGGAGCGGAGCAGGGCGCCCATGTTCGCGGCGGTGAAGGCGTCGGCGAAGTTTCCCCACTGCGGGTCGGACGGCCACTCCAGGCCGTTCGGCACGGTGCCGCGCGGCTGCAACGCGGCCGAGAGCATGCTCACGAACGGCAACAGGGTGACGAGGATCAGGGCGATCAGGAAGACCCGACCGGTCACCTGTTCGCGTCGGCTCAGGTTCACGGCTTCTCCCCTCGGGTCAGCCGCTGGATCGGCAGCACACACGCCAGCACCAGCAGCATGAGGACGACGGCGAGCGCCGAGGCGAGCCCGACCTGCCGTTGCGAGAAGGCCAGCCGGTAGATCTCCAGGCCCGGCACGGTGGTCTGGAGGCCGGGGCCGCCGCTGGTGGAGATGTAGACGATGTCGAAACTCGCCAGCGCCGCGATGATCGTCACGGTGAGGCAGACCCCGATCTCCTGGCGCAGGCTGGGCAGGGTCACGGCGAGGAACTCGCGTACCGGCCCGGCACCGTCCAGGCGGGCGGCCTCGTACAGCGCCGGATCGATCTTGCTCATGCCGGTGACCAGCAGGATCGTGCAGAGGCCGAGCAGGACCCAGGCACCGATGACACCCACCGCGGGCAGCGCCGTGTCGAAGTCGCCCAGCCACGCGCGGGCGACGCCACCCAGCCCGACCGCGCGCAGCACCTGGTTGACCAGACCGTTCGACGAGAGCAACCAACTCCACGCGATGCCCGCCGCCACCAGGGGGATGACCTGCGGCAGGAACAGGATGGTCCGGACGACGGTGCCGAACGCGCCGGTGGTGATCCGGCGGACCATGCTCGCCACCAACAGCCCGAGCGCGACCGGAATGAAGCTGAAGAAGACGATCAGGACGACCGCGTTGCCGATGATTTTCAGCAGGTCGCTGTCCGTGAACACGGTGAGGTAGTTGTCCAGGCCCACCCAACGGGCCACCCCGATCCCGTTCCAGTCGTAGAGCGAGTACTGCAGCGTCAGAACGAGCGGGCGCAGGACGAACACCGCGTACATCAGCAGGGCGGGCAGGACGTACAACCAGCCGGTCCCGGCCGCGCGGGCCCACCGAGAACGGTGAGCCCGCGCGGGGGTCGGACGGGCGCGACGATCGTCCCGCCCGGTTGGTGCGCTGCCGAGGGCAGACGTCATCGGGACAGTTCCTTCTGATACTCGGCCTGGACCGCCTTCACGTACCCCTCGGGCGTCTGCTGGCCGGCGACCAGCTTCTGCATCTCCGGCGTGATCGCGGCGGCGAAGATCCCGCCGGTCGCGTTGGCGGTGAAGTCCACCGCGCCGTTCTCCGCGCCGAGCTGCTGCGACGCCTTGAGGGTCTCGGCCAGCACGCTGTTCGGGGCCGCGGCCGGCACCGGCAGGTCACTCGGCCCGCCGGGGCTGGAGCCGCCGACCGTCACCGAGATCTCCCGCGCCTTGGCGTTGGTGTGCACCCAGTTCAGGAAGAACGCGGCGGCGTCCGGGTTCTTGGCCTTGGCCGAGACACCGAAGGTGTTGGGGGCGGACATCGCCACGTGCTTCCCGCCGGGAGACTCGGTGGGGAAGAGGAAGAAGCCGACGTTGCCGGGCATCGACTTGTCGAGGTTGGCCGACTCCCAGTCGCCGTTGAACATGAACAGGCCGTTGCCCTTCTGGAACTCCCCCACCATGCCCGCGTAGTCCAGGGCGTTGGCGTCCTTCGGGAAGTAGCCGGCCTGCGCCCACTTCTGGATGGTCTGGGTGGCCTTCAGTGCGGCCGGGGTGTCGAACGTGGCCCCCGGCTTCTGGAAGATCCAGTCGGCGACCTGGGTCGGGTCGCCGAACTGGTTCTGTAGCGCCTGGTGCGGGAAGTTGATGCCAGCGGTGTTCTTGTTGAACTGCGTGATCGGCTGGACCCCGCCGGCCTTCGCCTTCGCCAGCAGCTGCTCGAACTCGGCGACCGTGGCCGGCGGCTGGGTCATGCCGATCTGGCTGGCCAGCTTCTTGTTGTAGAACACACCGGTGACGCTGTAGCCGAGCCCCATCCCGAACAGCGAGCCGGTGCCCCGGGTGTTCTCGCCGACGCGCAGCTGCATCAGCTGGGAGGCGGGGAACTTGTCCCAGCCGTACGCGGTGAAGTACGGGTCGAGGTTCTTGAGCAGGTCGTCCTTGACCAGGTCGACCATGGTGGGGAGCCGGATGATGTCCGGCGAGTTGTCCGAGGCCATCACCCGGGGCGCGTTCTCCACGATCACCGTGAACTGGTCCTCGCGGATGTTGAACTTGACGTTCGAGTGCTGCTTGGAGAACTCGTCGGCCAGCGCCTTGGCCAGCGGGAAGCCGGTCTCCGCGTACATCTCCAGGGTGATCGGGTCGGTGCCCAGCTCGGTCTTGACGGCGGCGCCCGGCTCCGTGTTCGACGACCGGTCCTCGCCCGGCGCGCTGCACGCCGTCGCGGTCATCCCGACCGCCAGCAGCGATGCGAGGAGCACCGCTCTCCGTCGCGGAAACTTTGTCAGCAATTCTGCCATTTCATGACTCCTTGACATCTCCACGCGTCCCGCGACACAGGGCCGCGCGACGGCTCCACCGGGACCACCGCCACCGGGTGACGGCCACGACACGTCGGTCGCGACCAGTCGCCCGGGCGCGGCACCCGTACCGTCAGCGGAAGGAAACCCGGCACGGCCACCGAAGGCGCCTCTGGAAGCGCCAGAAGTGGTCGCTAAACTGATTTAGCAGAGCATGCGCGTGGCACGGGAAGCTGTCAAGGACAACTTGGCAACGGTGCGGAAACGTCGGGTTCACACCACGCCGGACACGACCGGCGCGGGACCCCGGACGGCGACGCATCATGATGGGCGGGAGCGGCGCCTGTGGCACCGCGCCTGATTCGGAGGACTGATGGGCCGCAACAGAGCAACACTCGCCGACGTCGCGCGCAGGGCCGGGCTGTCCAAGACCGCCGCGTCGATGGTGCTCAACGGCCGAGAGGGCACCCGGCTCTCGGCCGAGGCGCACCAACGGGTGTTCGCCGCCGCCGAGGAACTCGGCTACCGGCCCAACCTCGCCGCGCGCAGCCTGCGCACCCGCAAGACGGCCACCATCGCGTTCGTCTCCGACATCGTGGCCACCACCCGGTTCGCCGGTGACCTCATCCGCGGCGCCCTCGACGCGGCCCGCGAGCGGGACCATGTCCTGCTCATCACCGAGACGCAGGGCGACGCCACCTTCGAGCAGTACGCCATCGAGGCCGTCCTGGACCGGCAGGTCGACGGGGTGATCTACGCGGCGATGGCGACCCGTCGGCTGGCGGTGCCGGGGGCCATCCTCGGCGGCCCGGTGGTGCTGCTCAACGCCACCAGCCCCGACGGTCTGCCCAGCGTGGTCCCCGACGACGAGGGCGCCGGGCGCTCCGTCGCCGCCGCCCTGCTGGAGCTCGGCCACCGCGACGCGATCGCGCTCATCGGCCGTAATCGGCTCAAGGAGGACGATCCGGAGGTCTCGCTCGCCGCCCGGGCCCGGCTGCGCGGGATCCAGCAGACGCTGGGCGAGGCGGGCGTCAGCCTCCTGACCGAGTGCTTCTGCACCGAGTGGCTGCCCGAGCACGGTTACGCCGCCATGCGCGGCCTGCTCGGCAAGCCGAAGCGCCCCAGCGCGATCATCTGCATGAACGACCGGCTTGCCTTCGGCGCCTACCAGGCGCTCGGCGAGGCGGGGCTGACCGTCCCGGAGGACATCTCGGTCATCTCGTTCGACGACGACCCGATCGCGGCCTGGCTGCGTCCCGGCCTGGCCACCACTGCGCTGCCGCACGAGCAGATGGGGCGGCGCGCGGTTGAACTGCTCCTGGACGGGGGCACCAACCCGCCCTCGCTCGTTCCGATGCCCCTTCGCCGACGCCGGTCCCTCGCGCCTCCGCCCGGCTGACCAGCAGCCCACGAGCGGTCCCACCGGGCCGGCCACGACCTCCGCTAAAACGGTTTAGTGCTAGGTTTCGGGCCATGCTTCGTCTACCCGACCACTGGGTGTGGGACAGCTGGTACGCACGGGACGACAACGGCCTCTGGCACGTGTTCTTCCTACGCGCGTCCCGCGCCCTGCACGATCCGCACCGTCGCCACCGCCGGGCCACCATCGGCCACGCCGTCTCGGAGGATCTGCACTCGTGGCGCCTGGTCGCCGACGCCGTGGTCCCCGCCGACGCGCCCAGTTGGGACGACCTGGCGACCTGGACCGGCTGTACCGTCCGCGGACCGGACGGACGGTGGTACCTGTTCTACACCGGCGTCGGTCGCGCCGAGGACGGCCTGGTGCAACGCATCGGGCTGGCGGTCTCCGACGACCTGACGACCTGGCACCGACACGGCGCCGAGCCGATCGTCCAGGCCGATCCCACCTGGTACGAGCTGCTCGACAAGGACCTGTGGTACGAGCAGGCGTGGCGTGACCCGTGGGTGTTTCCCGACCCCGACGGCGAGGGTTGGCACATGCTCATCACCGCCCGCGCCAACACGGGGCCGGCGAACACCCGGGGCGTCGTCGGCCACGCCACCTCCACCGACCTCGTCACCTGGACCGTCGGACCGCCGCTGTCGACCCCGGCCGGCTTCGGTCACCTCGAGGTGCCCCAGGTCGCGGTCCTCGACGGGCAGCCGCTGCTGCTCTTCTCCACCGAGGCCACCGGCAGCGCCCGGCGCGACGACCACCGGATCTGGGTGGCCACCGGCGAGAGCACCCTCGGCCCGTGGGACATCGCGTCCGCCCAGCCGTTCACCCACCCGCACCTGTACGCGCCCCGGCTGGTCCCCGGACCCGCCGACGACTGGTCCCTCCTCGGTTTCCTCGACCACGTCGACGGCACGTTCGTCGGGGAACTCACCGACCCCATTCCGGTCCGCTACCGGGCCTCGACCGGCCTGGTCGTGGCCCAGACGAGCGTGCGCGCCGAACGGTGATCGCGCCGGTCCGGGCCGAGGCGTGTCGCCCCGGCCCGGACCGGTCGGTGTCGAGTTCCCAGGTCAGCTGCGCAGCTGCCACTGCTGGTTCGTCCCGCCGGTGCAGGACCAGAGGATCAACTTCGTGCCGTTCGCCGTCGCGGCGCCGTTCGCGTCCAGGCAGAGACCCGACTGCACACCGGTGATCGTGCCGTTGGCGTTGATGTTCCACTGCTGGTTGGCACCGCCGTTGCAGTCCCAGATCACCACCGTGGTGCCGTTGCTCGTGCCCTGGCCGGAGGCGTCCAGGCACTTGGTGCCGTAGACCATGAGCTGCCGACTGGCGGTGGCGGTCCACCGCTGGTTGGCGGCTCCACTGATGCAGTCCCAGATCTGGGCCTGCGTGCCGTTGGTCGTGCTGGAGTTGCCGATCTCGGCACACCGGCCCGACTGGACGCCCACGATCTGCACGTTCTGCGGGTTGGTGCCGCCGCCGCTCTGCACGCCGGCGCCGTTGATCACCGCCTGCGCACCGGACGGCCAACTGCCGTTGCTGACCGTCACGTTGCCGTTGACGACGTTGCCCCGATCGCCGTTGGTCACGTTCGTGCTGTTGTTCGTCGACCAGTTGTTGGTGACGGTGAAGTTGCCCATGTTCTCGGCGTAGTAGTAGTTGGCCGTGGCCCAGGTGCCGGTGGAGGAGAACACGTTGTTCCGGGCGGTGTAGTAGCGGGAGCCCTCGTCGAAGTAGAGCCCGAACCAGCCGTTGGTCCGCAGGCAGTAGTTCTGACTGATGGTCCCGCCGGGGTTCGCCGACAGCGTGTAGATGCACCCGCCGTCGGTCATCTGCTGCATGACGTCGTGCACGTAGTTGCCGACGACCTGGTTGTTGGCCGCGGTGGTGGCCGTGGTGTAGCGCGGCTGGTAGTTGTACAGCCCACGGTTGGCGTAGTGCTGGCTACCGCCGGCATCGTTGGCACCCCAGCCGTAGCCGACCGACAGACCGGTGTACGGCATGTTGTAGACCTCGTTGTTCGCGACCAGCGAGGTGTTCACGTAGGTGGTCAGGATCGAGACCACGCCCCGGTACTCCAGGCCGAGATCGTGCACCCGGTTGTTGCTGACGGTGATGTTGCGGTTGACCATCCGCTGGTCACTGGGGTGGTGGGCATCCGCGCGCACGCCGCCGACCACGATGCCACCGGCGGAGTTCCGGGCGATCTCGGAGCGGGTGACGGTGATGTTGCTGGCGCCCAGACCGACACCGCTGGCGTGGGCGTTGGCGTCGTTGCCGATGCCGATGGCCGTCTGCCCGAGGTTGACGAACTGGGAGTCGCTGAAGGAGATGGTGTTGGCCGCGGAGACCTGCACCGCGGCGGGCATCTGGGCCCAGCTCGGCCGGGTGGCCTCGAACAGCGGACAGCCCTCCTGGCAGGAGGTCAGCGCGTCGGACGGCCGGGCCCAGGAGCCGACGATGTGCGCGCCGGTCTGCTGGTCGGCGAAGCCGTTGCTGCTGCTGGGGCCGAGCCAGCTGGTGCCGGTGAAGGTGATGCCGCTGAACGAGATGTGGTGCGCCGGCGCGTCGTAGCTGCCGCCGACGCTGACCAGGGACTGCAACTGCGGCAGCTCCACGCTGACCGAGCTCATGTTCTGCCCGGCGAGCGGGATGTAGTTGAGCTGACCGTTGCTCGGGTTGAGGTACCACTCCCCCGCCGAGTCCAGGAACTCGTACGCGTTGGCCAGGTAGAACGGGCCGGCGCGGTGCGGCCGGGAGAGGGTGTCGAACCCGAAGGTGTTGTTGTTCCACGCGGGCTGCTGCATCGTCAGGAAGTTGCCGCTGATGCTCTGCACCGGGGAGTACCGGTCGGTGAACGACCCGACGCTCTCCACCTCGACCCGGCTCTGGTTGCCGAGATTGTTCAGGTAGTTCAACGCGCTGTTGGTGAACCGCATGCCGGTCGTGGTGAAGGTGAAGTCGGACCGGTTCAACGCCGTCCGCGCCCGCGTGGCGACGGCCCCGTTCACGTAGAGCTGACGGGAGTCGAGCCCGGCGGGAACGTTGGCCCGCCAGATGTTCTTCCCGGAGTCGACGAGCGACCAACCGGTGACCGCCCGGGCGCCGGTGATCGTCGGCCGTGCGCCGGAGACTGCCCGCCAGATCACCTGATGGCCGTTGGTCCCCGAGTCGGCCGCGGTGAACCGCATCGGCGACGAGAGCCGGTAGGCGCCGTTCGCCAACTCCACGACGATGTCACCGGACATGGTGCTGTTGATTCCCCGCACCGCGGTCTGGGCGGCGCTCAGCGAGCACGGTTGGGTGGCCGAGCAGCTGGTGCCGGTGCCGGAGGGTGACGCGTAGAGGGTGGTGGTGGCCGCGAGAGCCGGGGACGCCGAGGCGGTCACCGCGACCAGGGCGGTCACCGCTGTCGCGGCGGCGCCTGCCAGCAGTCGGCGCAGTGGCGGAAGGGACGAGGACACGGGACGGTGCTCCTGTCGTGAAAGGGGCGTGGTGGCGGACGGCCTCAGCCGGCGTCGGGGTGGCGCGCCGGGGCGGTCATCCGAGGATCTCCCGGAGATAGCGCAGGCCGTCCGTGGCGAGACGGTCCTGCGAGGGGGCCAACGGACGCCAGATCGCCGCGGCGGTGGCGATGGTCTCGTTCTCCGCCGTGAACGACTCGATGCAGATGGCGCCCTGGTAGCCGGTGTCCCGCAGGACGGCGAAGAAGCGCGGCCAGTCGAAGTGGTCAGCGCCGGGAGCGCCCCGGTTGGTGCCGCTGACCTGGACGTGCTTGATGTGCCGGCCGGCGGCGGCGAGAGCCGCGTAGGGGTCGGCCTCCTCGATGTTCATGTGGTAGGTGTCGATCATGATGCCGACGCTCGACGGCAGACCGTCGATCAGCTCGACGGTCTGCTCGATCGTGTTGACGACGCTCGTCTCGTAGCGGTTCAACGCCTCGACACCGATGCTCACGCCGCACTCGCCCGCAAGCTCGGCCACCGGGGCGAGGGCGCGCCGGAAATCGGCGTAGCAGGCCGCGCGAGCCGCCGGTGACATCCGCCAGGTGCGGCCGACCGAGGCGTACACGGGGCCGCCGACGCATGTCGCGCCGACGGCCGCCGCGCTCGCCACGCAGCCCTTGAGGTACGCCACGGTCGCGTCGACCACGTCCGGTGCGGCGTCGACCAGCTCGCGCCCCGGCGGGGTGACCGCACAGACGCCGGCGGCGACGAGGCCGTGCGCCGCCAACAGGTCCCGGGTACGGGCCGGATCCCAGTCGCCGGGCTGCTCGATCGGCAACTCGACCGCGTCGAAGCCGAACGCGGCGATCCGTGGGATCAGCTCGGCCAAAGCCTCGTCGTCGACCGGCGAGGCCCACACCCAGGGGTTGACACCGATGGCGTACACCGAACCTACTTCCAGCGCTGCGGGTAACCGGGCAGGTCCGTGCAGCCGCACATCGCGTAGTGCAGCGGCGGCATGTTCGCGTCGAGGTACTGGTCCAGGTTGTCCTGGGTGACGGTCGGCTGCGGCAGCTTCCACGGGTTGGACACCTGCTGGCCGTCGAGGATCCGCAGCGCCGCGATGATCGGCGTACGCCACTGGTAGGTCGGGTAGGTCGGCGCGATCGCGGTGAGCTTCTTGTCCTTCCAGACCTTCAGGAAGTCGAGCTGGTCCTCACCGTTCATCGGCGGGACGGGCTTGCCCGCGTCCTGGAACGCCTCGACCGCCGCGACCGCCACCGCTCCGGCGTCCATCCAGACCCCGTCGATCGTGCCGTACCGCTGGATGTAGTCGTCGACGATCTTCTTGGTCTTGGCCGGGTCACCGTCGGTGAACTCGACGCCCACGACGTCGACCTTCGCCTTGTCGAACGCCACCTTCGCCGCCGACCAGCGGGTCTCCAGGACGTCCACGCCGGGCAGGATCCGCAGGGCGAGAACCTTGCCGCCGGGCTTCATCCGCTTGCTGACGAACTCGGCGCCGACGTGACCGAACCCGTACCCGCCGATGGGGTTGATGAACGTCACCGGGCACTTCGTGTTGACGCCACGGTCGAAGACCACGACCGGCAGCCCGGCCTGGCAGGCCGCCTCGACGGCCGGGGTGAGGGTGGCGGTGGTGTTCGGCGAGACGATGAGCGCGTCACAGTCCTTGCCGAGCAGGTCGTTGATGTCCGCGATCTGCTTCTGGTCCTTGCCCTCGGCGTCGACGTGCACGAACTCCTTGATGCGGCTCTTCTGCGCCTCGACCTCGGCCTGCATGGTCTTGAACCCGACCTGCCGCCAGGGGTTGTTCAGGGCCGCGTTCGAGAAGCAGATCTTGTGCGGGCCGGCCTTCTTGAACTTGGCGGTGTCGACCAACGTCGGGTTGAGCACCTGCTCCCACGGCTTGTCGGCCGGGCCCGTCGGCGCCGCGTCGAGCAGCGCGAGCTCGGCGTCGTAGTCGGCCTGCACGAAGAACTTTGACTGCTCGCCGGTGCCCGAGCCGGCGGCGGACGCGCTCCCCGAAGGGCCTGCGGCCGGTTCGTCGGTGGCACAGGCAGCGAGGGACAGCAGGGTGACAGCGGCCAGCGCCGCCATGGAACGTCGCACTATGGTTTCCCCTTTATCTCGAAGAACGCGTTGCCGAGACCGCCACGGCGAGCAGGATGATCCCGCCCTGGACGGTCGACCTGAGGGCGCCGGAGACGCCGTAGAAATTCATGAGGGCGAACAGCAGTTCCAGGGTCAGCGCGCCGAGCATCGCCCCGACGACCGCGCCGCGGCCACCGCCGAGCGCCACGCCACCGAGGACGACCGCGGTGATAGCGCCGAACTCCAGCCCCGCACCGGCCTGGAACGACACGCCGCTGTAACCGCCCAGCAGGATCGCCGCGACCGCCGCCGCGAGCCCGCTGAGGATGAAGGCGATGGTCCGGGTACGCCAGACGCGTACGCCACTCAACTCGGCGGTGCGCGGGTTGTCGCCGACGGCCACCAGCGTCCGGCCGAAGTCGGACCGCATCAGCAGCACGGCCACCACCGCCAGGACCACCAGGACCACCAGCGCGTACGGCACGCGGCCCAGCAGCGGCACGTCCTCGAAGGCCCGCCGGCCGAAGCGCCGGAACTCCTCGGAGAGCCCACCCTTCGGCGCGCCGTCGGACCACAGGTAGACCGCGCCGACGAGGATCAGGAACATGCCGAGGGTGGTGATGAACGACGGCACCCGCAGCCGTGTCGTGATCAGGCCGTTGACCAGACCGACCAGTGCGCCGAAGGCGAGCAGGAGCAGCACCACCGGCCAGGTACGCGCCGGGTCGCTGTCGATCAGCCGGGCGGCGACCACCACCTGGGCGGTGACCAGGGAACCGACCGAGAGGTCGAACTCGCCGGAAACGATCACGAAGTACTGGCCGGCGGCGAGCAGGATGATCGGCGCCGAACGACCGAGGAACGACATCAACGACGGCGGGGCCAGGAAGTCGGGCTGCCGAATGCCGACGAGCACCAACAGCACCGCGAGGATCGCGAGGATCGGCAGGACACCACCGGGACGCACCCGCGGCAGACGCAGCGGCAGGGAACGGGGCTGGACGGTCTGCATGGCTAGGCCGCCTTTCGCATGGCCCGACGGGCGTAGACGGCGACCGCGGCGATGATGATGACGCCCCGGATCACCTGCTTGAAGAAGGCGTCGACCTCGAGCTGGTTGAAGATGGCGTCGATGCTGGCGAGCAACACCACGCCGCCGACCGTGCCGACGACACCGCCGCGCCCACCGGCGAGGGCGGTACCGCCGATCACCACCGCGGCGATCGACTCCAGGTCGTACAGGCCCTCCGTGCCGACGCGCGGGGCGCCCGAGCCGAGCCGACTGGCGAGGTAGATGCCGGCGAGCCCCGCACACATCGAGCACAGCATGTGGGCGGTGACGAGGACCCGGTCGTTACGCACGCCGGACAGCCGGGCCACCTCCGGATCCCCGCCGACGGCGACCAGGTGGTGGCCGAAGCGGGTCCGCGAGAGCGCGAACCAGGCCGCCGCGGTGACCGCTATCAACAGCAGGAACGACACCGGCACCGGCCCGACGCGCTGGTAGCCGAGCGCCTGCACGAGCGAGGGTGCGGTGGCGCCGGCCGGGCCGTCGTAGCCGTTGTCCAGGTAGCCCTTGAGCAGCAGCCCGACGCCGAGGGTCGCGATGAACGCGTTGACCCGGAACCTGGTGACGAGCAGCCCGTTGAGCAGCCCGACGCCGGCGCTGACCACGAGCACCAGGCCGATCGCCGGCAGCACCGCGCCGTCGCTGCCGTTCATCGTCTCGGCCGCGACGAGGGTGCTGAGGCTGATCACGTACGCCACGGAGAGGTCGAGCGAGCCGCCCAGGATGACCAGGGTCTGGCCGACCGCGACCAGCCCGAGGCCGGCCGCGACGTGCAGCAGACTCACCGTCGTGGACTGGTTGAAGAGCTGACCGCCGTCGAGCAGGACGACCAGCCAGCCGATCGCGAGGGTCAGGGTCAGGGCCACGAAGACGCCCGGTACGGGACGGCGGGCCGGCAGGAGCGACAGGGCGCTCACCGAGCTGACTCCATTCGCGACTGCGGGGCTCGCAGGCCCGGCTCACTGCTCGCGCTCATGCGGCGGCCTCCCGGACGGTGCCGACCGCCAGCGCGACAACCTCCTCCTCGGTCGCGCCGGCGGGCAGCTCGCCCGCGACGTGGCCGTCCCGCATGACGACGATCCGATCACTCATTCCCAGCAGCTCCGGTAGATCGGACGAGATCATCAGCACGGCCGCGCCATCCCGGGCGAGGCGGCGGACGAGGTCGTGGATGGCCGACTTCGCGCCCACGTCGATGCCCCGGGTCGGCTCGTCGAAGAGCAGGATCCGCGGGTTGAGCGCGAGCCAACGGGCCAGCACGACCTTCTGCTGGTTGCCCCCGGACAGAAAACGGATCTCCTGGTCGTCGCCGGCACCGCGGATCTCCACGGCGGCCAGCAACTCGCGCACCCGGACGGTCCTCGCCGCCCTTCCGGACCGGGCAGCGAAGACGGCCCGGCTGGCCAGCAGCGCGTTGTCGAGCACCGACTGCCGGGGGACGATCCCCTCGCCCTTGCGGTCCTCGGTGACGTAGGCGATGCCGGCCCGCATCGCGGTGCGGGGTGAACGCAGTCGGACGGGCCGGTCGTCGAGCGTGACGTCGCCGGTCGTGAACGGCGACACCCCGAAGATCGCCCGGGCCAGCGCCGAGCGCCCGGAGCCCTGTAGGCCGCCGATGCCGAGCACCTCGCCGGCGCGCAACTGGAGGTTGACGTCGCGCAGCTTCCGGTTGCCGGCGTCGCGAAGGTTGAGCCGCACCGGGCCCCGATCGCCGGGGGCCGCCCGGTCCGGGTAGTAGCTGGACAGCTCCCGGCCGACCATGTGCCGCACCAACTCGTCGCCGTTGGTGGCCGCGGTGTCCACTGTGGTGACCCGCCGGCCGTCCTTGAGCACGGTGATCCGACCGGACAGGTCGAACACCTCGGCGAGCCGGTGCGAGACGTACAGCAGCCCGATGCCCCGCTCCTGGAGTCGGCGTACCAGCCCGTAGAGCAGCTCGACCTCGTGGTCGGCCAGCGCGGCGGTCGGCTCGTCCATGATCAGCAGCCGCGCGTCCAGCGCGAGCGCCTTGGCGATCTCGACGACCTGCTGTTGCGCGACACCGAGCTGCCCCACCCGGGCGTCGGCCGGCAACGTGGTCTCGCCGATCGAGGCGAGCAGTTGCCGGGTGCGGTCGAGCATGGCCCGGCGGTCGACCAGGCCACGGCGGACCGGCTCGTGCCCCAGGTAGACGTTCTCCGCGACGGTGCGCTCCGGAAGGAGGTTGAACTCCTGGTGGATGATGCCGACGCCGGCCCGTTGCGCGTCGCGCGGGCCGCGGAAGGTACGCGACTCACCGGCGAACTCGACGGTGCCCTCGTCCGGGGTGTAGCCGCCGGAGACGATTTTCATGAGGGTCGACTTACCGGCGCCGTTCTCACCGACGACGGCGTGCACCTCACCCGGCGCGACGTCGAGGTCGACACCGTCGAGAACGCGTACCCCGAGGAAGGACTTACCGATCCCGCGAAGGGTGAGTAACGGCACCGGCCGTGGGTCTGACATCCCGAAAGCCCTCACAGATAGTAGTCATCAACAAGGTTCGATAGGACTCTACGGCGGCTTCGACGCGCTGGGCATCGAACTTTCGTAGCCATCGACGGATGCTTACGTTCTTGTGTTGCGAACATTCCCTTGACATCGAGGAAACATCACACGTATGAAGATAGATGTTTGGTTGGAGGTCCGCAATCCTCGACCGGGGCTGATTGCCAGGGCCGCAGCTTGAGCGGCAGCGACGCCGCAGCAAGAGGGTCGATCACGGCCGCCGTCACCTGGGCAGGACGTCGGACGTTACTTCATTCATTGACAGTCACCTATTCCTAGCTCATCCTGACCCCGTGGATCAACGGACGAGACCCACAGCCAATATCACGCTGTGTGACGTCTCACGGGTCTGACTGCCGTCTTCGGCGAGCGGCACGAGGACCGACCACCACCCTCGTGCCGTCGCACGCGTCCAGGCACAACCTGACGTGCTGCGGGGCCCGTGGTCGCTATCGGAGTTGCCCGTCCAACCTAGGAGACGCCATGCGTCGCAACACACTGCTCATCTCGGTGATCGCCGGCCTGTTACTGGCACTCGGGCTCGCGCCACCCGCGTCGGCGGCCCCGGCCTTCCGCGCCCTGCTGTTCACCAAGACCGCCGGCTACCGGCACGACTCGATCCCCGCCGGGATCGCGATGTTCCAGCAACAGGCCGCGGCCAACAACTTCGAGCTGGTGCAGACCGAGGATTCGAGCGTCTTCACCGCCAGCAACCTGGCGACCTTCGACGTCATCATCATGTTCCAGACCTCCGGCATGGTGTGGACCTCGGCGGCCCAACGCCAGGCGGTGGAGGGTTACCTCGCCAGCGGCAAGGGCATCGTCGGCATCCACAACGCCACCGACATGGGCATCGAGTCCGAGTACCCGTGGTGGGACCAGACCATCAACGGCGGCGCCCACATGCCCGAGCACTCCCCCGGCGTGCTGCCCGGCACCGCCATCGTCGCCGACAAGCAGCACCCGTCGACGGCCGGCCTGCCGGATCGGTGGAACCGCAGCGAGGAGTGGTACAACTTCGACACCAACCCGCGCGGCAACGTGCACGTGCTGGTGACCGCCGACGAGCGCACCTACAACCCGGGCTCCCGGGCGATGGGCCCGGACCACCCGATCTCCTGGTGCCGTAACGCCGGCGGCGGGCGGGTGTGGGCCACCGCGATGGGACACGCGATCGACTCCTACAGCGAGACGAACTTCCGCAACCACGTTCTCGGTGGGGTCCGGTGGGCCGCCGGCAACGTCGCCGGCGACTGCGGCGGCACCGTCTGGGGCAACTTCGAGAAGCGCACCCTCGACGACAACACCGTCGACCCGATGGCGATGGGCGTGGCACCGGACGGCCGCGTCTTCTACGTCCAGCGCGGCGGCCAGGTGAAGATCTTCAAGCCCTCCACCAACACCACGGTGACCGCCGGCACGCTCAGCGTCTACACCGGCGGCGAGGACGGTCTCACCGGCATGGCGCTGGACCCCAACTTCGCCAGCAACGGGTACATCTACCTCTACCACTCGCCAGCCAGCAGCAGCACCGACGTCAATCGGGTCTCCCGCTACACGGTCAGCGGTGACACGCTGAACACGTCCAGCGGTGTGACGATCATCGACATTCCGGCGTACCGGGACCGCACCTTCCCGGAGCCCGGCCACACCGGCGGGTACATCAAGTTCGGTCCGGACGGCAACCTCTACATCGGCACCGGTGACGACACTCCGCCGAACCTCGACCCGAACTGGCAGGGCTACGCCCCGCTGGACTGGCGCTCGGGCAAGTCCAACCTGGACGCCGCCCGCAGCGCCGGTAACACGAACGACCTGCGTGGCAAGCTGCTGCGCATTCGCCCCGGAGCCAGCGGCAGCTACACCATCCCGTCCGGCAACCTCTACCCCCAGGGCACCGCGCAGACCAAGCCGGAAATCTACGCGATGGGCTTCCGCAACCCGTTCCGCTTCTCGATCGACCCGGCCAACGGGTGGGTCTACCTGGCCGACTACGGGCCGGACCGGAACCCGCCCACCACGAACCGTGGTCCCGAGGGCCTGGTCGAGCTCAACGTGATCAAGCAGGCCGGCAACTACGGCTGGCCGTTCTGCCACGGCGACAACCAGCCGTACGCGCCGTACAACCCGGACACCGGCGTGGTCGGCTCGAAGTTCAACTGCTCGGCACCGGTCAACAACTCGCCGAACAACACCGGCCTGACCAGCCTGAAGCCGATCGTGGCACCCAACATCTGGTACGGCTACGGCACCTCGCCGACCTTCCCGGAGCTGGGCTCCGGCGGCTCCGCGCCGATGGGTGGACCGATCTACCGGTACGACCCGGCCAACACCTCCGCGACGAAGTTCCCGCCCTACTACGACGGCGTGCACTTCTTCTACGAGTGGGCGCGCAACTACGTCAAGGAGGTGCACTTCGACTCCTCCTCGGCGGTGACCCGCACCAACCCGTTCCTGCCCAACACCCGGTTCAACAAGCCGATGGACATGGAGTTCGGCAAGGACGGCTCGCTCTACCTGCTGGAGTGGGGCACCAACTTCGGTGGCGGCAACAGCGACTCCGGGCTCTACCGGATCGACTACATCCAGGGCGGCCGGTCACCGATCGCCAAGGCCACCGGCACTCCCACCAGTGGTAGCGCACCACTCACCGTCCAGTTCAGCAGTGCCGGCACGGCCGACCCGGACCCGGGCAACACGCTGAGCTACCAGTGGACGTTCGGCGACGGCACCACCTCCACCGCGGCCAACCCGTCGAAGGTGTACACCGCCAACGGCAACTACACCGCGCAGTTGAAGGTCACCGACAACACCGGCAAGACGGGATTCGCCAACGTCCAGATCACCGTCGGCAACAGCGCGCCGGTGCTCACCATCACCACCCCGCCCAACGGAGGCATGCTCACCTTCGGCGACCGGGTGCCGTACCAGATCACCGTGACCGACCCGGACGGCGGAACGGTCGACTGCTCGAAGGTGTTCCTCAACCCGGCGCTGGGTCACGACGACCACGCACACGAGACCACCGAGTACCCGGGCTGCTCGGGGACCATCTCCACCGACCTGCTCGGCGGTCACCCCGACGGCGCCAACCTGTTCTACGTGCTGAACGCGCGCTACACCGACAGCGGTGGCGCGGGCGGCGCGGCGCCGCTCACCGGGACCGCACAGGCGATCCTGCAACCGAAGCACAAGCAGGCCGAGTACTTCAGCAGCCAGTCCGGGATCCGGGTCGTCGACCAGTCCGCGGCGGAGAGCACCAAGCGGGTCGGTGACATCTCCAACAACGACTGGATCGCGTTCAACCCGATGAGCCTGTCGGGCATCTCGACGGTCAGCTACCGGCTGTCGTCGCCGTCCGGTGGCGGCACGATCGAGCTGCGTGCCGACTCCCCGACCGGCACGCTGCTGGCCACCACCACGGTGCCCAGCACCGGTGGGTGGGACAACTACCAGTCCACGACACCGGTGAGCGTCGCCGCCCTCAGCGGAACGCACACGCTGTACATGGTGTTCAAGGGCAGCGGCAACAACTGGTTCGACCTTGACTCGCACACCTTCGGCGGCAACGGCGTCGGGACGCCCACCAACGGCGGCGGTGGTCTGGCCGGCAAGACCTACACGGTCACCGCCCAGCACAGCGGCAAGCTGATGGACGTCAGCGGTGTCTCCACCGCCGACGGCGCCCAGATCACCCAGTGGGCGTCCACCGGTGGCAACAACCAGAGGTGGCAGGCGGTCGACGCGGGCAGCGGTGCGGTATACCTCAAGGCGGTGCACAGCGGCAAGTGCGTCGAGGTGGTCGGCAGCTCCACCACGGCGGGTGCCTTCCTCCAGCAGGCCACCTGCAACAACGGCAACCAGCAGAAGTTCACCGCCACCGCGACGGGAACCTCCGGCGTGTACACGGTGCGCAACGTGCTGAGCGGGCTCTGCGTGGACGTCAACGGCGCGTCCACCGCCGACGGCGCCCGGCTGTTGCAGTGGACCTGCCACAGCGCCACCAACCAGCAGTGGCGGTTCACCGCCGTGTGACCGGCGGTTCTCGCTGACAGATGACGTCCCGGTCGGGACCGGTGTCCGAATATCGGAGCCGGTCCCGGCCGGGACGTCGTCGCATCCGCGGATGCGGAGGCAGAGGTTGGCGTCCGCCGGTCAGTCGGGCGTGACCGCGGAGTGCCGACCGGGCGGCGCGGCGAGCAGCCCGGCCGCCGCCAGTTCGTCCCACAACTCCTCCGGCACGACGACGCCGGACCGTCGCAGCGTCTCGACCACCTGCTCCTCGGTGCGGACGCCGACCACCGTCGACACCACGGCCGGCTGCCGGCGGACGAAGGCCAGCGCCGCCTGCGGGAGGGTCACCCCGTACGTCTCGCAGACCGCGGCGATCCGCCGCGCCCGCTCGATCAACTCGGCCGGGGCCTGCTGGTAGTTGTAGACGGCATCGGCCGGCGGCCGGTCCCGCGACAGCAGCCCCGAGTTGTAGACGCCCGCGATGACCACGCCCACCCCCCGACTCTCGGCGGCCGGCAGCAGGTCAGCGACGGCGCCCTGTTCGAGCAGGGTGTACCGGCCGGCGCACATCATCACGTCGACGTCGGTCTCCCGCACGAACCGCGCCAGCATCGCCGACTGGTTCATGCCGGCGCCGATGGCACCCACGACGCCCTGGTCCCGGAGCTCGATCAGAGCGGGCACGGCCTCGTGCGCGGCCTGCTCCCAGTGGTCGTCCGGGTCGTGCAGGTAGACGACGTCGATCCGGTCCAACCCGGTCCGGCCCAGGCTGGCCTCGATGGAGCGGAGCACGCCGTCGCGGCTGAAGTCCCACACCCGCCGGTGGGTCGCCGGCACGTCGAATCCGTCGGAGTCCCGAAGGTGCGCGTTCTCAGGCGACGGCACCAGCAGTCGTCCGACCTTCGTCGACACCACGTACTCGTCGCGCGGTCGGTGGCGCAACGCCGCGCCGAGTCGGCGCTCGGACAGCCCGAGACCGTAGTGCGGCGCGGAGTCGAAGTATCGGACACCCGCCTCCCACGCGGCGTCGACCGCCGAGGCGAACTCCTCGTCCGTCGTCGTCCGGTACAGGTTGCCACCCTGGGCCGCGCCGAAGCCCAGCTCGCTGAGCCGGATCTCCGGGCGGCGCGGCAGTGCGCGCGCCATCATGACGTCGCCAACCCGTAGACGCGGCGTGCCGTGGCCGCCCAGATGGCCGCCCGGTCGGCCTCGTCCTGGTCCGTCAGCAACTCCGCCAGGGTGTCGACCCACCGCTGGTACGAGCTGGCGAGCAGGCAGACCGGCCAGTCCGAGCCGAACATCAGTCGGTCCGGACCGAACGCGTCCAACGCGTCCTCGACGGCGGGTCGCAGGTCTTCCGGTGCCCAGTGCGCGATCGGCACCTCCGTCACCAGCCCCGAGAGCTTCGCCGTCGTGTTGGGTGCCGCCGCCAGCGCCCGCAGGTCCCGGCTCCACCCGGCCAACTCGGGACGGCCCAGCGCCGGCTTGCCGAGGTGGTCGAGGACGAAGCTCACCTCCGGCAGGTCGCGCGCGAGACGCGCGGCCATGGGGAGCTGGTGCTGGCGTACCAGCAGGTCGAAGACCAGGCCGGCGGCGCCCACCGCCGCGATTCCCCGACGGACGTCCGGACGGTCCAGGTACGCCGGGTCGGTCTCGGACTGCACGAGGTGGCGGATGCCGACGAGGCGTTCCCCGCCCCGGCCGGCGCGCAGCCGGTCGAGGCGGTCCGCGACGTCGGCGGCGGTCAGGTCCACCCAGCCGACGACCCCACGGACCAGGTCGTTCTCGGCCGCCACGCCCAACAGGTCCACCGTCTCGGTGTCCGAGGCGATGGACTGCACCACCACGGTCGCGGTGACTCCGGCCGCGCGGGCCGGCGGCGCGAGGTCCCCGGGCTCGAAGTCGGCGTCGATGGCCGCCATGGTCACCGGGTCGATCCACGGCTGCGGGTGCCGGGCGCGGACCCAGAGGTGGTGGTGTGCGTCGACGATCCCGGCGCGGCCGGGCTCCGGTGCGCCCGTCATCGGCCCAACCAGCCGCCGTCGACGGGCAGCACCACGCCGTTGACGTAGTCCGACGCGGTCGACGCCAGGAACACCGTGGCACCGCCGAGATCGTCGGCCCGGCCCCACCGACCGGCCGGGATCCGGCCGAGGATCGCCTGGTTGCGGTCGGGGTCGTCGCGCAGCGCCAGCGTGTTGTCGGTGGCGATGTAACCGGGCGCGATGGCGTTGACGTTCACCCCGTGCGCGGCCCACTCGTTCGCCAGCGCCTTGGTGAGGCCGGCCACCCCCGACTTGGACGCGGCGTACCCGGGGACGGTGATACCGCCCTGGAAACTCAACAGTGACGCCGTGAAGATGATCTTCCCTCGGCCACGCTCCACCATCGTCCGGCCGATCTCCCGGCTCAGGACGAACTGGCTGCTGAGGTTGACCTCGATCACGTGGTCCCACATCTCGTCCGGGTGCTCCGCGGCGGGGGTCCGGGCGATCGTGCCGCCGTTGTTCACCAGGATGTCGACCGGCCCGAGAGCGATGATGTCGCGAGCCAACCGGTGCACGGCAGCCCGGTCACCGAGGTCCGCCCGCAGCGCGGTGAACCGGCGGCCGGCGGCGCGCACGCGACGTTCGACCTCGCTGCCCTCCGCTTCGAGCTGAGCGGAGACGCCCACGATGTCGGCACCGGCCAGGGCCAGGGCCTCGGCCATGGCCAGGCCGATTCCGCGCCGTGCCCCGGTCACCACCGCGGTCCGTCCGGACAGGTCGAACAACGCCGTCACCGGTTACCCTCCCGCACATCGAGCAGCACCTTCATGACGCCGCCACCCTCCAGCGCCGCGAAGGCCGCGCTGGCTGACTCGACCGGCTCGACCCGGGAGATGAGCTGCCGTGCCGGGATCGCACCCGAGGCGACCAACCGGATCGCCTCCACCATGTCGTCGCGCTGATAGAGCCGGGCGCCGAGGAGTTCCAGCTCACGCCAGAAGAACCGGTGCAGGTTGACCTCCCGGGGCTGGGGATGGATCGCCACCATGACCAGCCGCCCGCGAGTGGTGAGGACGTCCACCGCCGTGGTGACGCCGGCCGCGGCGCCGGACACCTCGAAGGCGATGTCGGCGCCCGCGCCATCGGTACGGTCGTTGACCAACGCCACCACGTCGGTCGATCGCGGGTCGACGGTCTCGATGCCGATCCCTTCCGCCACCTCGCGCCGGAACGGGTCCAGCTCGACGAGGAGCACCCGCGCGCCGCGGCTGCGCGCGACGGTGGCGATCAGCACCCCGACCGGTCCGCCGCCGACCACGACCACCTGGTCGTCGGCGGTCACGTTCCCCCGGCGTACGTCGTGCACGGCGACGGCGACCGGCTCGACCAGCGCCGCGTGGTCGAGGGGCACCTCCTCCGGAAGCGGCAGGACCAGCTCGGCCGGCACGTTCCAGAAGGACTGCATGGCACCCGGCGAGTCGATGCCGAGGAAGTTCATCGAGTGGCAGACATGGGAGTTGCCGCGTCGACAGGCCGCACACCGGCCGCAGGGCCGGGTCGGCATCACGGTGACCGCCTGACCGACGTTCCAGCCGGTCACGTCGTCGCCGACGGCCGCGATCCGCCCGGACATCTCGTGCCCGATGATCGCGGAGTCACCGACCCGGGCGTCCATGTCGCCGTGGTAGATGTGCAGATCCGTACCGCAGATGCCGGTGTACGCCACCTCGATCCGCACCTGGCCGGGGCCCGGTGGCTCCGGGTCACGGTCCTCGATTCCGAGGTCACGCGCTCCCCGGTAGACGACTGCCTTCATCGATCCTCCGTTCCGACGGTCGGTACGTCCATCGTGCCGACCGGGCATGGCCGTGGGTGCACCGCCGTCGCGGTGCACCCACGCCTTCCCTGTTCTGGTGGTCAGCTCAGTGCCGTACGGTCGGCGACACCTCGTTGCGGGAGTTCAGCGGTACGGCCGGCACCTGGCGGGCGGGGATCACCCCGTCCACCCCGGCCAACAGCCGCCGACCAGCCCGCTCCGGCCGGACGTTGGGGCTGTCGGCCGTCTGCGCCTGCGGGCGGCGGTTGGCGGCCCGGATCCGCTCCTCGTCCACCCGCACGCCCAGCCCGGGTGAGTCGCCGAGGATGAAGGCACCGCCCTCGACGTGCAGGTCGATGGTGACGCCGACCGGTGGGCGCAGGTCCTGCAACTCGCTGGTCAGGTGGTTGGGCACCGAGGTCGCGGCGTGCAGCAGACCGACCGGGCTGTTGCCGATCGGGCTGACCGGCAGGTCGTGGGCATGGGCCAGGGCGGACGCCCGCAGGAAGTGGGTGACCCCCCAGACGGCCGCCATCTGGACGACATCGACCGCGCCGGCCGCGATCAGCGGACGGTACTGTTCGAGCCCGGTGAGGTTCTCGCCGGTGGCGACCGACGCGGCCACTCCCCGGCTGACCGCGGCGAGACCCTCGGCGTCCCAGCGCCGGACCGGCTCCTCGATCCAGATGAGGTCCAGGGTGCGTTCCAGTTCGCAGACGTGCCGGACGGCCTGCTTGCGGGTCCACGCCTCGTTGACGTCGAGCATCAGACCCGGCCGCCGACCGTGCCCGGCCTCGGTCAGGACCTCCTTGACCAGGCCGAGGCGGTGCCGGTCGCGCTCGATGTCGAGGCCGCCCTTGAGTTTGGCCGCGCGCAGGCCGTGGCTCGCGTAGACCTCGTACTCCGCGACGAGTTCGTCGTCGGTGAGGCCGATGTCCAGGCCGGACGCGTAGGCGGTGACCCGCCGGTCCCGCCCACCCAGCAGCCGCCACAGCGGTTCGCCGGCGGCCTGCGCCTTGATGTCCCAGAGTGCGGTGTCCAGGGCGCCGATGGTGCCGAACACCGGCCCGGCGTGGCCAGCCTTGAAGGTGTGCCGCAACATGCGGTCGTAGAGCGACGTCACGGCACGGGGGTCTTCACCCTCGATGGCTGGGAAGATCCGCTCGATCTCGACGTGCGGCCCGAGGCCGACTCCCGAGATGCCCTCGTCGGTGTCGACGATGACGATCGCAACCGGGACCACCCCGTCGGCGAACACACCGTTGGCGTCGCCGACCGGTCGGCCCCATTCCTGGACCGTGGTGAGGGTCCGATATCCCGTGATCCGCATGTCAACCCTTCGTGGAACCGGCGGCCACGCCGTCGGCAATTTGGCGCTGGAGGAACAGGTAGACCAACAGGACAGGTATCGCGGCGATGAGCACCCCGGAGGCGAAGTTCGGGATGTTGTCGGAGTACTGCCCCCGCAACGAGGTCACCCCGATCATGAGCGTCCGGTGCTCGGCCGAGGGCATCATCACCAGCGCCATGAGGACGTCGTTCCAGCAGAACAGGGCGTTGAGGATGCCAACCGACAGCAGCGCCGGCGTGCCCAGCGGCAGCATGATCCGGCGATACACGCCGTACACGGTGTTGCCGTCGATCCGCGCGGCGTCGACGATCTCCGGCGGGATGCCCTTGTAGTAACTCGTCATGAGAAAGACCGTGAAGGGCAGGAACTGGGCCACGTAGACCAGGATCAGCCCGGGGTACGTGTCGATGAGCGCCGTGTCGGCCATGATCCGGGCGAGCGGCACCATGATCACCTGGAACGGGATGAAGAGCCCCGCGAGGCAGCCCAGGAACAACGCCGACGAGCCGCGGAACCGCAGCTGGCTCAGGGCGAAGCCGGCCATCGACCCGAACAGCAGCAGCAGGAGCACCGACACCGTCACCACGAACAGCGAGTTGACGAAGTAGCGACCCATGCCGACGCTGTTCCACGCCGTGCTGATGTTCTCCAGGCGCAGCGCGTCGGTCAGGCCGAACCGGTCGAGGATGTAGTCACGCCGGGTCTTCATCGCGACGTTGGCGGTGAACAGCAGGGGGTAGATCGTCGCCAGGGCGAGCAGCGACATGGGGATGGCGATCAGCCACCGTCCCAGGCGGAGGCGGGACATCAGTCCTCCTTTCCGGATCGTTCGAGCAGCTTGATCTGGAGCAGCCCCACGACGAGCATGATCATGAAGAGGATCGTCGAGGCCGCCGACGCGAGCGCCGGGCGGTTCATCTGGCCCTGCTGCTTCCAGATGTAGAACTCCGGCAGGTACGTCGAGCCCTCCGGGCCACCGCTGGTCATCACGTAGAGGAGGCCGAACATCGAGGTCAGCATGCCGATCATCGTGGTCACGAAGACGAACTGGATGGTGCGCGAGAGACTCGGGACGATCACGTGCCAGACGACCTGGCGCAGCGTCGCCCCGTCCACCCGGGCGGCGTCCAGGAGCGCGGCGTCCAGCGTGGCGAAGCCGGCGAGGAACACCACCAGGGCCATCCCGAAGGTGGCCCAGATGTGCACGCCCACCACCATGAACATCGCGATGCCCGGGTCGCCGAGCCAGTCCACCGGACCGACGCCGAACGAGCCGAGGACGGCGTTGAGGGGGCCGTCGAAGGCGAGCAGCAGGTTGAAGATCGCACCGACGATGACCGGCGACAGCACCGCCGGGAAAAAGTAGACGCTGCGGTAGAAGCGGTGCCCCGGCACCCGAAGGTAGATGAACGTCGCGAGCAGACCGGGGATCGCCACCGCCACCGGCAGCAGGAGCACCAGCAGCCCGACGTTGCGCAGCGCGGTCTGGAACAGCGGGTCCGCGAACAGCTCGCGGTAGTTGCCGAACCCGACCGCCGTCCCGTTCTGCGCGCCGTCACCGGTGAAGGAGAAGTTGACGCCGAGGACCAGCGGGTAGAGCCGCAGCAGCACGATGATCAGGACAGCCGGGGCGACCAGGATGTAGGGGGCGTAGCGCTCGGCCCCCACGCCGCCACGGGTGCGACGGGGCCGTGCGCCAACCCGATGGGCGGCGGAGGTGACCGCCGCCCCGCCGGCCCGTCCGGCCGAAACCGGACGGACCGACGGTTGCGTGTTTCCCATCGGCACGAGGTCAGCCCGCCTGGTCGGAAGCGGCCAACTGCTTCACCACCTCGTCGACGGTGACCGAACCGCTGAGCAGCTGCTGCGACAGGCGCCCCATCAGGTCCAGCGTCTTCGAGGAGAGCGCCACGTGCAGAGCGGGCTTGCCGCTCTTCAGCTCGCCGACGATCGTGGCGGCGGCCGGCCCGGCCTGCGACACGTCGATCGTGGTGTCCGCGGCGATCGCACCGGCATCGGCGTAGAAGGCCTTCAACGCGTCGGCCGAGCTCAGGGAGCGCGCCAGGTCGGCGGCCACCTTCGGGTCCTTCGTCCACTTGGCGACCGCGTAGCCGATGCCACCGTCGTACGGGAGGCTCGGCGTGGTGCCCGCGGTGACGACCGGGGCCTTCATCACGCCGAGCTTCTCCGGGGTCAGGAACTCGTTGAAGTCCTGCCAGTGCCCCACGTCCGACATCAGACCCATGACGTGCGCGGCCTTACCGGACTGGAAGAGCGCGAACGAGTCGTTGAACATGGCGGTCGAGTTGGCCCCGTCGCTGTTCATCTTCTTGTCGCCGGTCTCCTTCCAGGTCTCGAAGATCCGCTTGACGTTGGCCGAGTTCCAGTCACGCTTGCCGGCGATCCAGGCGTCGTACTCGGCGGCGGTGAGGGTGGTCGAGCCCATGCTGGAGAGCCAGAACTGGATGCCGACGCCCTCCTTGTTGCCGAGCGCGAAGCACTTGGAGCCGGCCTTGGCGATGGCGGCGCAGTCGGCGACGAACCTGTCCCACGTGGTGGCCGGGCTCGCCGGGTCGAGGTTGGCCTTCTGGTAGATCGTCTTGTTGTAGTAGATCGGGTAACCCTGCAACGTCACCGGGGCGGCGTAGGTCTTGCCGTCCTTGCTGAACGCCTCCCAGCCGGCCAGCCGCTGCCTGTCCTCGGCGACGTAGTCGTCGAGGGGCACCAGCGCGTCCACCCGGTCGCGGATCTGGCCACCACCGTTGAAGAGCATGACGTCCGGGCCCTTGCCGGACTGAATGGCCGCACCGAGCAGGGTGTAGTACTGGTCGAAGGGCTGTGCGACGAACTCGACCTCGACGTCGGCGTGCTTCTTCTTGAAGTCGGCCTTCGCCTTGTCCAGATAGGATTTGGCGAACGGCTCGCCAGACTTCCAGTCCCACACCACCAGCTTGCCGTCCGAACTGGTTGACTTGCCCGAATCGCTAGCACTTCCACAACCGGCCAGGGCCAGGCCCACAACGAGGACGGCCGACCACATTGCGCGCTGTCTCATCAGTTGTCACCTCTATATGGGGGGTGGCCGGCGGGTGTCCCGCGAGCCAATGTTGACCGGAAGGTAACTCGTATGACGTGTGACGTCAACAGTCGGCCGTACACTGACCCAGACGTCGTGCCACGGCGAGCCATTCGGAGGGGGACATGACGCCACCGCAGGAGACAGCCCTGAACAGCCCGGCGACCCCGGCGTGGGTGCGTCGGCCGACCAACCTCGCCAGGGCGGTCACCGCCGAACTGGTGGAGCGCATCGTCCGCGGCGTACACCCGTCCGGGACGTCCCTGCCCCCCGAGCCGATCCTGTGCGAGACCTTCGGCGTGAGCCGGACCGTCGTCCGAGAAGCGGTGAAGATCCTTCAGGAGAAGGGGCTGGTGCAGGTCCGCCAGGGCGCCGGCACCATGGTCACCCCACCAGCGCACTGGGACATGCTCGACGAGCTGGTGCTCGCGGCGACCATCGCGGTGGACGACAGCCTCGCCATCCTCGACGACCTCGTCGTCACCCGGCGCGTCCTGGAGTCGGACATGGCGAACGTCGCCGCCCGTCTCGCCGACGACGAGACCATCGACCGGCTACGAGCGATGGTGGACCGGATGGACGAACTCGTCGACGACCACGTCACCTACCACGACCACGACCGGGCCTTCCACGACACGATCATGCAGGCGTCCGGCAACCGCATCGCTCGCGGTGTCGTACGGGCGCTGGAGAGCCAGGTCATCAACACCGCCCGGTACATGGGCCGGACCGAACGCGCGTTGTGCGTCGCCTCCAACCAGGGCCACCGACGCATCTACGAGCGCATCGCCGCCCACGACTCCGACGGCGCCGCCGAGGCGATGTTCACCCACATCACCGAGGCCTGGCTGGTGCGTCGCAGTGGCTCGGGCAGCCCGGTTCGGCTCCAACGCTGACCGCCACGACAACGTTGACCGCCGCGGGGGCGACGCGACGGCGCCCACTCCCGGGGTACGGAAGCAGGCGCCGCCGCCCGAGGCCGACCAGTCCTACGAGAACTGGGCGAAGAACCTCCAGATCTCACCCTTGGTCCACGTCGTGATGCCGCTCTCGGCGTAGGTGCCGTCCACCGGGCCGGGCATGTGACCGTTGTCGTACGCGGCCCACTGCACCGGGTAACCGGACCGGCAACCGGAGTAGACGGTCGTGATGTGGGTGCGGCTGCCGCCGGCCGGCTCGCGCGGGCTCTGCGCGGTGCAACCGTTGTTCCGGACGAACGTGTCGCGCAAGGCCCGACCCTGGGAGATGTTCAGGACGTTGTCCGTGATGCCGTGCAGCCCGAAGTACGCGATCGGTTGGGTGCCGCCGCTGCACCCGCTGATCTGCGCGCCGGAGATGACCGCGACGGCCCGGAAGACGGTGGCCCGCGCGCAGGCGACGGCGTAGCTCATGCCGCCACCCCAGCTGAAGCCGAGCGCGAACCGCTGCCTCGGGTTGACGCAGAGGCTGCTCTCGATCCGGCTGATCATGTCGTCGACGAAGGTGATGTCCTCACCGCCGGAGTTGCCCCAGCCGTTGCCGAATCCCTGGGGCGCCACCAGGATCGCGCTGTTGTTCGACTGCTCCTGCTGCCCGTAGTAGGACCAGGCCGTCCCGCTGGTGCCGCCGGAGGAGATCTCCTGCATGGTGCCGCCGCGCCAGTGGAACGCGAAGATCAGCCGGTAGGGGTTGCTGTTGTTGTAGTTGGCGGGCACCCGCAGGATGAAGGTACGGCTCTTGCCGTTGCTCTGGATCGTGTGCGTGCCGCTGGACAGCGTCGGCGCCTTGCCGCATCCGCTGCCGCCCGACGGCGGTGGGTTGCCTCCGTCGACGGGGACGAGTTGCCACTGCTGGTTGGTGCCGCCCCAGTCGGCGTACTGCACGATGTTTCCACCGTCGGCGGTGGACGCCCCCTGCACCTCGACGGCCTTGTTGCTGTTGCGGTTGATCAGCCGAACGTAGCCACCGTCGGAGTCGGCCAGGCGGAACTGCTGGTTCGTCCCGTTGAGGTCGGACCACTGCACGATCGCGCCGCCGTCGGCGGTGGAGAAGTTGCTGACGTCGAGCACCTTGCCCGAGTGTCGCGACTTGATCCGGTAGTAGCCGCCCCCGGAGTCGACGAACTGCCACTGCTGGTTGACGCCGTTGTTGCGCGTCCACTGGCTGATCCGTGCGCCGTCGTTGGTAGCCGAGGCGTACAGGTCCAACGCCTTGCCGCTGTTCCGGTTGACCAGGGCGTACCAGGCGTTGGTGTCCACGGTCGCCGCCGCCGCGGGCGTCGCGTCGACCGCGACGAGTGTGCTGGCCGCCATGACCGTGGCCGCCGCCGCGGCCAACCCTGACCGCCAACGACGTCTCTGTCGAGAGGCGGGACGAGCCTCATCGGGGGCTTTCATGGTCCACTCCTTCGATCGGGGTCACCCACGAGCGGAAGCGCCCGAGCGTGCCCTGGCGGGGGGTGTGCCGGCGACCTGGTGGTGGCGTCAGCACGTCTGGGGGTGTGGTGCGGGCGACCTGCGGCCAGCGGCGCACGTCGACGGCGCTGCCACGATCCGGGCTCGAAGCAGGCCCGTGCCGAGTCACGTGCGGCGACCCGTGGCCCCGGCAGCCGCGTGGCCCGCGGGTGAAAATTAGCGTTAACGACGTCATACGTCAAACGACCGATGTCGATTGATTGGTCGTCCGGCAGCAGCTGGACGACCGACAACCTGGGGAACTGGGTCAACTCGGCGACCCACCCCGATGCGGCAGATCGGACGAGGTGACGCAGCGAATGTTATCGCTCACACACTGGTGGGATTCGCACCCGCGCCACCGCGTGACGGCCACGGCGACCCGCCCCGAGCGGGGCGGGCCGCCATTGGTCACCGCACGTCCGGTCGGCCGCTAACCGATGCGGACCAGCTGCCACTGCTGGTTGTTGCCACCCCAGTCGGTGTACTGGACGACGTTTCCGCCGTCCGCGGTGGACGCGCCCTGCACCTCGACGGCCTTGTTGCTGTTGCGGTTGATCAGGCGAACGTAGCCGTCGGTCGAGGTGGCGATCCGGAACTGCTGGTTCGTGCCGTTCAGGTCGGACCACTGCACGATCGCGCCGCCGTCGGCGGTGGAGAAGTTGCTGACGTCGAGCACCTTGCTGGAGTTGCGGGACTTCACCCGGTAGTAGCCGCTGCCGGAGTCGACGAACTGCCACTGCTGGTTGACGCCGTTGTTCCGCGACCACTGGCTGATTCGCGCCCCGTCGTTGGTGGCTGAGGCGTACACGTCCAGCGCCTTCCCGCTGTTCCGGTTCAGCAACACGTACCACGCGCTGGTGTCCACGCCGGAGCCCGGCGGGGGCGTGGTCGGCGGGGTGGAGCCGCCGTTCAGGGCATCCAGGACGGCGGTGTACGCGGCCTTCTTGTTGCCGTTGCAGTCGAACAGCAGGGCGTTGTCCGACCCGCGCCACGAGTCACAGTCGCGGACACCCCACGTCGTGATGCCGGTGCACCGCGAGACGGCCAGGCAGGCACGGGTGACGGCGCCGTAGATGTTGGCCTGGTTACCACCGGTCATCACATCCAGCTCGGTGATCTGCACGTCCACGCCCAAATCGGCGAAACGCTGGAGGTTGGCCTGGTAGTCACCGGCCAACGAGGTGCCCAGGTGCGACTGGAAGCCCACGCAGTCGATCGGCACACCACGGGACTTGAAGTCCCGCACCATGTTGTAGATCCCCGTCGACTTCGCGTTGATCCCATCGGTGTTGTAGTCGTTGTAACACAACTTCGCACCCGGATCCGCCGCCCGCGCGGCCCGGAACGCCGCCTCGATCCAGTCGTTACCGGTGCGCTGCAGGTTCGAGTCACGCCGACCACCACTACCACCATCGGCGAACGCCTCGTTCACCACATCCCAGGCATAGATCTTGCCCCGGAAATGCGTCGCCACCTGCGTCACATGGTTGATCGCCGCGTTGCGCAACGCGCTACCGGACATGCCCTGCGCCCAACCCGGCTGCTGCGCGTGCCACAACAGGGTGTGACCCCGCACGCTCATCCCGTTGGCCTGCGCATGACTGACCAGACGATCACCACCGCCGTAGTTGAACTGCCCCTGCTGCGGCTCGGTGGCGTCCCACTTCATCTCGTTCTCGGGCACCACACTGTTGAACTCACGATTCAAAATCGTCGTGTACGCACCGGTGGACAACTTGCCCGTCGCCACCGCGGCACCGAAGTAGCGGCCCTTCTCCGCCGCCGCCGCCTTCAGGGTCGTGCCGGCGCCGGCCGCGGGAGTCAGCGCCACGGTCATGCCGGTGGTGAGGGCGACAGCGAGGGTCGCCGCCGCCAGCAAGGTCTTCTTGGGTCTCATGTCGATCCTCTTCAGTGGTTGCATCGGTGGTGGTGATGTGCCACTTCGCTCGGGACGGCCGAGCGGGACGGTCATCCTGGCCGCCCGTTGTCAGCGCGCACAGTCCGAGAGGCTGTCGCCGGCAACTGCCGGCTCCCGAGGTGACGTCCGCATGCCCTGGGGGACGTCGCGATCCGAGGTACGACCAGCGCGGCTCGCCCGGTGAGCAACGCAGCGGTCATCCTCTATATCGAGAGTGAGCGATAACATGTCGTTCGTCAAGACGTAACAAGGCGTTCACGGCAATCCCCCGGAAAGCCTCGTTACATCCGGTACTCGCCACCCATACCGCCTGCTGTGGCGCTCCTGTTATCGCTCACAGGGGTTGCCGACAGCAGATCGCTGGTCGTCGCACCTCAGTAGCTTCCGGCGGCTGGGCTGCCCCGAGCCGGCTCCGCCGGGATCGGGGTGTCGTGCAGCCCGGCCAGCATGTCGGCGGTGGTGTGGGCTTCGATGCCGGGCGGCGCGCCGTCGGCGAACCGCGCGACGACCGCCCGGACGTGTCGCTCGGCGGGCGCGGCGAGGCCGTCGTAGACAGCCGCGAACAACTCCCGCGCCGGCCGGCGCGGCCACTCCCGGGGGAGAAGCTCCACAGGCAGTTGCGGATCGAGGACGGGAAAGCGCCGGAAGGTGTCCATGACCTCGGTCCGGGCCCGTACCGCGGCCGCGCCGGCGACCTGACCGGACACCACTCCGGGCAACAGGAGTGTCCAACGCCGGAGAAACGCCTCGTAGCTCCGACTGATCCCCTGGATGTCCCAGGCCTCGATCGGTGCCCGGTGGGTGGCCGCGTCGAGCATGGCCTGCCGGCCCCGGAACACCGTCACGGCGCCGAGGGGGGTGAGCTGATCGAGCTGGGCCCGAGCCGGCGGAGTCAGCTCGTGCGGCGAGATCCACAGCCCGTCGTAGAGCGGCGCGTAGCCGAGCCATCGGAGCTGCGCGCGCAGGGCGCGTCGTTGCGTGCTCAGCTCCTGGGGCAGCGAGAACGCGACGACCGTCCAGCACCCGTCCCACCGCGGCGTCGAACTGGTGGAGCTGAGGATCCAGTGACCACCGGCGGAGAGGTTGGCGGCGGCGGCACGGCTGAGTCGATAGGAGCTGCGCCGCCCCAGTCGGCTGCCCTCCAGGACACCACGGCGGGCCAGCCGACTGATCGCGGTACGCGCTCCGGCCGTCGTCACGCCGGTCTCCGCGAGCAACGCGACGATGGCCGCGGACGGGAGAGCGACCCGGGTCCGCAGGGTGTAGTCCGCCAACAGGGTCACCGCGACGCCCTGGGGGGAGTTGCCGACCTGCCTCCGGGGCAGCCGGAGTGGATGGTCTGCGTCGTCGGGGTAGATCTCGTCGATGTCGAAGGGGCTTGCCACAGGCGCTCCGTGCTCCGCAGGGACGGTATGACGACTCTAGACGGGCGACGTCGCAGATAGAGGAACCTCGATTGACACTTGTTGGTCCGGGGGGAACACTAAATGCCGCGCGACGCCGTCCGAAGCCGGGCAGGGCGAGTCACCGACAGCGGGCATCGCGCGATCACCGTGGGCGTCGGGCACACCCGCGACCGGATCGCGCGCCCAATCCCAGCCTGCACAGGCAATCGAAGGAGTCGTCAGTTGAAGATCAGAAGGAAACTGCTGCTCGCCCTCGCCGCGTCACTGGCGGCGACCGGCCTGGTGGTCCCCACGACCGGGCCCGCGTACGCGGCGTCGCTGACCGAGGTGACCAGCTTCGGCGACAACCCGGGCCGGATGCGCATGCACGTCTACGTGCCGGACAACCGCCCTTCCCGGCCAGCGGTCGTGGTGGCCATGCACGGCTGCGGCGGCTCCGGCCCCGGCTTCTACTCCGGCAGCGAGTTCGCCAGCCTCGCCGACCGGTACGGCTACATCGTGATTTACCCGTCCGCCACCCAGCAGGCCGGGTTCGGCAACTGCTTCGACACCTGGTCGGACGCCGCCAAGCGACGTGGCGGCGGCAGCGACCCGGTGTCGATCGTCTCGATGATCCGGTACACGCAACAGCAGTACGCGGCAGACCCGGACCGGGTCTACGCCACCGGCAGCTCGTCCGGCGGCATGATGACCAACCACATGCTGGCGCTCTATCCCGACGTGTTCAAGGCCGGCGCCGCGTTCATGGGCGTGCCGTTCAACTGCTTCGCCAACGCGGCGGACTACCCACCCACCAGCAGCCAGTGCACCGGCGGAAACATGAACCGGACGCCGCAGCAGTGGGGCGACGCGGTCCGTCAGGCGTACCCCGGCTACTCCGGGCCCCGGCCGCGGGTGCAGCTGTGGCACGGCACGAACGACACGCTCGTGCCGTACTCCCTGTTGCAGGAGGCGATCGAGCAGTGGACCAACGTGTTCGGGCTGAGCCAGACACCCACCTCCACCGACACGCCCCAGGCCAGCTGGAACCGGCGTCGCTACGCCGACAGCAGCGGCACCGTCCAGGTCGAGGCGTACAGCATCCAGGGTGCCGGGCACAGCCTGCCCGCAAGCGGCATGGCCGCGTCCGCCATCGCGTTCTTCGGACTGACCAACCCCACGACGCCGCCCCCGACCACGCCGCCGCCGACCACCCCACCCCCGACCACGCCGCCGCCGACCACGCCGCCGCCGACCTCCGGCGCCTGTCGGGTGGTGGTCGACGTCAACGCCTGGAACACCGGGCTGACCGAGAGCCTCACCATCACGAACACCGGTGCCGGTGCCGTCAACGGCTGGTCGCTCGTCTTCACCCTGCCGGGCGGCCAGACCATCACCTCGAGCTGGAACGCCTCCTACTCGCCGAACTCGGGCCAGGTGACGGCCCGGAACGCCGCCTACAACGGCAGCATTCCCGCCAACGGGTCGGTGAGCATCGGCTTCCAGGCCACCCACACCGGCAACACCGCCCGGCCGACGTCGTTCACTCTCAACGGCGCGTCCTGCGCGATCGCCTGAACCCGGGCTGACACCGCCGGGAGCGTGCGCCGGTCACCACCTCCGTGGCGGCCGGCGCACGACCCGTTCGGGCGATGTCGGGCTCAGCGGTAACCGGCGGTCACCACGTTGGCCTGCACCGCGTTCTCGGTCGCGTCGGACGGATAACCGGCGACCATCGCCCCCTCGTAGAAGGTGCCGGCGCTCAGGTTGGCGCCGCCGTCGGGCTTGCAGCAGTCACCGCCACTGCCCAGGATGATCGCGCCCTGCTTCTTCATCGGGCTGTATCCCGACGGGAGCGAGCCGTCCCACAGCGTGTAGAGGCTGCCGGACTGGGCGTCGCTGCCCTTGATGGCGAAGCGGGACGTGCCGTTGTTCTTCAGCGTCGCGGTGACGAACTTGCTGGTGAACGCGCGTTGGTTCGGGTTCCAGGAGCTGCTGCCGCCCGGGAACAGACCCCATTCGAGGTCGGCCTGCACCCAGGGCCCGCTGCCGGAGCAGCCGCCGAACCAGCACTGCTTGCCGAAGTTGATGGCGTCCATCGCCCCGGCGGCGTCGGCCTTCCTGGTGGTCTCGCTGTTGCCGTAGTCGAAACAGCAGCCGCTGTTGACGTGGGTCCCGCTGGTCACCATGTACATGCCCTCGGGCGCCGCACCGGTCGGCACGCCGGTGAGGTGCCCGTCGCGCCAGTAGCTGTTACCGGGATTGATGTAGAGCGAATACGCCTTCGCGCCGCCCACCGTCAACGACTCCGAGGTCGCGGTAGCCGGCCTGCTCTGCGGGGAGCCGGGGACCACGCTCGACCCCTGGTACCAGAGGTCGTTGCCGCGCCCGGACTGGTCGAAAACGACCGTGATCACGCAGGTCGTGCCGGAGCAGAACGAGTCCTGCGTCGCCGCGTTGGCGGTGCCGCCGGTGCCGGTGAGCCCGATGTTGCGCGTCGTGTTGTCCGACGATCGTCGGACCTGGTAGAGACTGCCGGCGTACGTCTCGTAGAGCGCCCGCGTCGTGCTGTGCGCCGCGATGCACGGGGTGCCGCCGGAGGCGTAGATGTCGCAGGGGCGCGCTCCGGTCGGCGGGTTTGTCGGCGGCGGGGTGGTGGTCGGCGAGGCCCACTGCTGGTTGGCGCCACCGTTGCAGGCCCAGAGGATGATCTTGGTGCCGTTCGCGGTCGCGGCGCCGTTGGCGTCGAGGCAGAGCCCGGACTGCACGCCGGTGATGGTGCCGTTGCTGTTGACGTTCCACTGTTGGTTGTTCTGGCCGTTGCAGTCCCAGATGATCGCCTGGGTGCCGTTGGTGGTGCCTCGACCGGAGGCGTCCAGGCACTTGTTGCCGTACGCCTGGAGTTGCTTGGTCGACGTCCACGTCCAGGTCTGACCGGCGCTGCCGTTGCAGTCCCAGAGTTGGGTCTGGGTGCCGTTGGCGGTGCTGGAGTTGGGCACCTCGAGGCAGCGGCCGGACGGCGTACCGATGATCGGGGTGCTCTGGCCCGGCGCGATGGCTGCCGCCAACGGGGCGGCGGCTGCCGCGGCGCTCGTCGACGGGGCACCGGGGGTGGCGCCGATGCCGACGATGACGGCGACCAGTGCGCCTGCCAGGGCGGTCAGCCGACCGGCGCGATGACGTCTCGGGATGAGTTCACGGGCTGTTTCTGGCCCGATGGGGGACGGGTTTCGCACGAGGTGGCTCCTCGGAGTCGTGAAGCGCGGGGGTGTCGACGCGCCACCAGGGCGGTGGTGATGGCGAATCGATTCGCAGCGAATGGTATGACCTTTGTTTAATTCATGTCAATGAATGTGGATGCCGGGCGATGCGCTGGCCGGCCCTGGGCGGACGGCCAGCGCACCACCTCCCCCGGGACGCCTACCGCCCCAGAATCCGCCACGTCTGGTTCAACGGGCTGCCCTGGTTGGCCGCCTTGCAGGTCCACTGGTGGACCAGCGCGCCGGCCGCCGTGGAGACCGCGTTGACATCGACACACTTGCCACTGTGCCGGGCGACGAGTTGGTAGTCGTGCGAGTCGTTGCCCGAGTAGGTCACCTTGCGCAGCGTGAACTGCTGGTTGAGACCGTTCAGGCAGGTCCACTGGTGCACGGCCGCGCCGTCGGCGGTGGACACGCCGCTGACGTCGAGGCACTTGCCGCTCTGCTGGTTGACCACGGTGTAGGTGTTGGCCACGCCGGCTACCGGCCGGAAGTTCCAGAGTTGCTGGTCACCGCCGTCGCAGTAGTTCTGCTGTTGGACGTTGCCGTCGGCGGTGCTCAGGCCGGCGTTGTTCAGGCACTGCTGGGAGTGCTGGGCCACCGCCACCGACTGGAAGCCACCCTCCGAGGGCGGCAGCAGGGTGACGGTGTAGGTGTCGGTCTGGTTGGTGTACGGCAGAGTCACGGTGGCGTTGTTGTTGGACACCCCGACCACGCTGTTCGAGACCGTGATCGGCCCCGCCACGGCGCCGCCACCGTTGAGCGGGATGCGTTGGGTGAGGACCCGGACCTGGTTGTTCTGCACGATGCCGCTGGTGGTGTCCAGGCGTTGCAGGTTGACGGTCAGGTTGCCGGTGGTGCGACCGCCGCCGACCAGGACCCTCGCCACCCCGGCCGCCTTGGTGGCGTACGCGTCGTAGGACTGGCTGGGGGTCGCCGCGGCGATCTCCCCGACCTGGGAGGCGTAGTAGCGGTAGTTCCACCACTCACCCTTGGGCTGGTGCTGACCGGCCGAGTTGCGGATCAGCAGGTTGCCGAGGTCGTTGTGCAGGCTGCCGCCGCTGGCCCAGTTCGCCCGCAGGCCGTCGGCCCGGGCCCGCTCCAGCCGCGCGATGTACCAGGCGCCGTCGGCCGGGTTCTGTTCGTCGGGCGCGCCGTACTCGTTGATCTGGTACGGACGCGGGTGGGCGATGCCGCGCGGGTCGAGGGTGGCGTTGGCGGCGGCGACGTTCGCGACCGGGTCACCGGGCAGCGAGTGCCAGCTGACGATGTCCGGCACCGTGTTGGTCGAGCGGACGAAGTCCAGGTACTGGTTCCAGAAGGCGTGCGAGGTCGACGGTACGCAGGCACAGCTCGGCCCGACGATGAGCTGGCTGGGGAACTCCACCCGGATGCGCTGGTAGGTGCGCCGCCACAGTTCGAGGTACTGGGAGATCGGCCGGTTCCAGAAGATGGTGATGTTGGGTTCGTTCCAGATGTCCCACTGCACCGACAGCCCGGACGCCCGGACATCGCTGATGAGTCGGGTCAGGAAGTTGTCGTAGTCGGTCCAGTTGCCGTTGTCGCCCGGGAAGCGGGAGATCCCGGCGCCGTCGGCACCCCAGAGGTCATGCGGCAGGATGATGAACTTCCCGCCCAGGGCGGTGGTCCGACGCGCCTGGGCGAGGGTGGAGTTCCAGCGACGGTCGTAGGTTCCGCCGACCCAGCCACTTCCCGGCAGCTGCGCGCCGCCGGCGCGCATGTACTGGAACTTGACGTCCCGGTAGAAGTGGTCGGCAGGACCGCTGGCGTTCTCGGTCATGCCGTAGATCCAGCCGGAGGCGCGGTAGGTCGGCGCGCCGCTGGTGCTTGAGAAGTTGACGCTTATCGACTCGTCAGCGGCCTGGGCGGGGGCCGCGACGACGGTGACGGCGGCAGCGGCGGCGAGCAGGCCGACGACGAGTCGGGCCACGAACACTCGGGTTCGTCCTGACCTGCTGCGGGACGGGGTTTTCACGGGCGGCTCCTTGGTGGGGCGCGGGGGACGCTCTCCGGAGGGCAGCGCTTGCGAATCGATTCGCACGGATCGTAGGACCGGGAACTGAACGATGTCAATGAGATGACGGCGCGGTGACGCCCGTGTTGCCCAGCGGTCCTTCCGGCGTGCCCAACTGTGTCTTGACCCCCGGGCGTGGCCAGACCTATCTTCGGGCGAACCGATTCGTCGAATCGATTCGCCTCATGGTTGGACCAGTCCAACCCGCGACGGTCAAGCCCGCACACTCCACCTGACGATCGATTTGAAGTGAGGCAACAGATGACCGGACTCAGTCGGCGACGGCGCCTGACCGCCGTCGCCGTGATAGCTCTCGCCGCAGTCACCGCCAGCGCCTGCTCGTCGTCGGCCGATGGCCCCGGCGATGGTGGCGCCTACCTCGTCTGGGACCCGTACCCCCAGTTCACCGGCGACTCCGAGTGGGTCGCGCTGCTGAAGAAGTGCGGCACCTCCGCGGGCGTGACGGTCGAGCGGACCGGCTACGACACCACCGACCTGACCAACAAGGCGCTGCTCGCCGCGCAGCAGGGGAACTCGCCGGACGTCCTGATCGTGGACAACCCGGTCATCTCGACCCTGGCCGAGGCCGGTGCGCTCACCACCACCGACGACAACAAGCTGGACGTCTCGGCGATGGAGAAGAACCTGCTCGGCGCCGGTCAGAGCGAGGGCAGGACCTACGGGGTGCCGATCGGCGCGAACACCCTCGCTCTCTACTACAACAAGGACCTCCTGACCACCGCCGGCGTCGATCCGGCCGCCATCAGGGACTGGGCGACCCTGAACGCGGCGCTGACCAAGGTCAAGGCCAAGGGGAAGAAGGGCATCACCTTCTCCGCGATCGGCACCGAGGAGGGCAGCTTCCAGTTCCTGCCCTGGTTCTGGGGGTCGGGAGCCCAGCTGACCAGTCTGGACTCGCCGCAGGCGGTGTCCGCGCTGGCCCTCTGGACGGACTGGCTCAAGCAGGGCCACGCCCCGAACTCGGTCATCAACAACACCCAGACCACGAGCTGGCAGGAGTTCGCCACCGGCGACTACGCCTTCGCCGAGAACGGCACCTGGCAGCTGGCCAACGCCGAGAAACTCGGCTTCTCGTACGGCACGATCGCGATCCCGGCCAGCGCGGGAGGCCCGGCGCCGGCACCCACCGGCGGTGAGTTCGTCTCCATCCCCGTGCAGAAGAACACCGGCCGGTACGACACGTCACGGCAGCTGGTCGCCTGTCTCACCAACGCCGAGAACCTCCTCACCACGGACACCACGCTCTCCTACGTCGCGCCGGTGGCGGCCGTACAGGATCGGCAGGCGGCCGACCCCAAGCTCAAGGTCTGGGTGGAGGCGGTCCGGGCGGCCAAGGGCCGCACCGGTGACAACCTCGGCACGAAATACCCCAAGATCTCCGAATCCCTGTGGACCGCCGTCCAGGCGGCCCTGAGCGGCGGGAAGTCGCCGCAGGAGGCGCTGACCGCCGCGCAGGCCGCGGCCTCGACCAGGTAGGCGGGCCGACCCGACACATGCTTCCCACGACAGAGACCTCCACCACCACACGGGACCGGGGTGGGGCGGCGACGGCCGTCCCGCCCGGGCCTCCCCCGTCCCGCGTACGCCGGCCCGACCGATGGCTGGCCTGGGGCTTCCTGGCACCGGTGACCGCCTACCTGCTGGTTTTCTACGCCTACCCCCTCTACCGCAATGTCGAGTTGAGCCTGCGGGCGTACACCGTTCGCTCGTTCGTGCAGGGCGGAGCGCCCTTCGCCGGCCTGGACAACTACCGCAGCGTGCTGGCCGACCCGGCCTTCGGGCCGACGCTGGCGCACACCCTGGTCTTCACCGCGGCGTCGCTCGCCTTCCAGTTCACCATCGGAATGGCGCTGGCCCTCTTCTTCCACCAGCACTTCCCGCTGTCCCGCACGCTGCGGGCGCTGATCCTCGTACCGTGGCTGCTGCCCCTGATCGTCTCCGCGTCGACCTGGTCGTGGCTGCTCAACAGCGACTCCGGGCTGGTCAACGCGGCACTCGGCGTCGTAGGTGTCGACGGGGTCAACTGGCTCACCTCACCAGGCTGGTCGCTCACCTCGGTGATCATCGCGAATGTCTGGATCGGCATCCCGTTCAACCTGGTGGTGCTCTACAGCGGTCTCCAGGCGATCCCCACCGAGATGCACGAGGCGTCCGCGCTCGACGGAGCATCGGGCTGGCAGCGGTTCTGGGCAATCACCTTCCCGCTGCTGCGTCCCGTCTCCGCGATCACGCTGCTGCTGGGGCTGATCTACACACTGAAGGTCTTCGACATCATCTGGATCATGACCAGGGGCGGCCCCACCGGCTCCTCGGCCACCCTCGCCACCTGGTCGTACCGACTCGGCTTCGGCAATCTGCTGCCCGAGTTCGGGCCCGGGGCGGCGATCGGAAACCTGCTCATCGTGCTGGCCCTGATCGCCGGGCTCGTCTACATCCGGATCGAGCGGAGGCAGCAGCTGCGATGACCACGTCAACGAATCGGGCCTGGTGGAAGACCGGCGTCGGCCTGGTGCTGACCGGGCTCATGCTCTTCCCCGTCTACTGGATGGTCAACGTGTCCTTCACCCGGGACCAGGACATGCGGGCCAGTCCCCCGCACCTGATCCCGGTCAACGGCACGTTGGACGGCTACCGGGCGGTGCTCGACCAGCAACTGCCGTACCTCGGGACCAGCTTCCTGGTCGGTCTCGGCACGGTGGCGCTGACCGTCGTGCTGGCCGCTCCCGCCGGATACGCACTGGCCAAGCTCCGCCCACCCGGCGGCTCGGCGCTGAGCTTCGTCCTGCTGATCGCCCAGATGATCCCGGGCATCATCATGGCGATGGGCTTCTACGCCATCTACCTCACTCTCGGCGTCCTGAACACGCTGCCCGGCCTGATCCTGGCCGACACCACACTCGCGGTGCCGTTCGCCGTCCTGATCTTCACGGCGTTCATGTCCGGCATACCCGACGAGCTGCTGCAAGCCGCCGTGGTCGACGGCGCCGGCCGGTTGCGGACCTTCTGGTCGGTCGTGCTGCCGGTCAGCCGCAACTCGACAGTCACGGTGTCGCTGTTCGCGTTCCTGTGGTCCTGGTCGGACTTCATCTTCGCCTCGACCCTCGCCGGCGGCGGCGACCACCAACCGATCACCCTGGGCATCTACCACTACATCGGCAACAACAACCAGCAGTGGAACGCCATCATGGCCACCGCTGTCGTCGCCTCCATCCCCGCCGCCGTGCTGCTGGTTCTCGCCCAGCGGTACGTCTCGATGGGCGTGACGGCCGGCGCCGTCAAGGACTGACCACCCGCACCACAGAAAGGCACCCGCCACCCATGACCGCCGCCCCGTCCGGTCCGGAGTTCCCCATCCAGGACATCCCGTTCAGCTACCGAGGATCCTGGTTCAACATCTCCCCGGTGGTAGCCGAGAAGACGTACGCCGACGATCTGCACCTGGTCTCCCACCAGACCGGTCTGCACCCCGTGCTGCGCCTCTCCCCCACGGTCGCCGACACCACGGTCGTCGCCACGCCCGCGCTGCTGAGCTGGCGCAACGGGACCGACCGGATCGAGGCCGTCTACGACGGACCGGACACCCTGCGGATCCGGGGTCGACGGCTCGGTCTGCGGGTGGCTGCCGCGGCGCACACCCTCACCCCGTTCAGCGGCACCTACCTGTACGTCGACCCGGTCGACGGATCACACGTGTTCACCTCGTACGAGACCGGTCGCCGCTACCGCGTCACGGTGCTCTCCGGCGCGGTGCGGCGCACCGACGGTGCGCAGGCGCTCGGCACCGCCGACCGGTCCCTGGATCTCTCCGACGACCAACCGTGGGAGATCGCGATCGAGGAGTACGCCACCGCACGCCGCCCGTACGTCGGATCCGTCACCTTCGAGCAGTTGTGCCACGACCGGCTCACCGAGTTCACCGCGTTCGTCGACGCGGTCGCGCCCTGGCGTGGCGCGGAAACCCCGGCCGCCGAGCTGGCCGCGTACGTCCTGTGGTCGGCCACGGTCGCCCCGGCCGGCTTCGTGACCCGGCCCGCGGTGCTGATGTCCAAGCACTGGATGGACAAGGTGTGGAGCTGGGACCACTGCTTCAACGCGATCGCCCTCGCGGCCGGCGAACCGGAGCTGGCCTGGCACCAGTTCCACCTGCCCTTCGACCATCAGGACGAGGCCGGCGCCCTACCCGACTCGGTCACCCACTCCGAGGTCCTGCACAACTACGTCAAGCCGCCGATCCACGGGTGGGCCCTCCGTCACCTGCGCCGACGCCTCCCCCAGTCACCGAGCCGGGCGGCGCTGGCGCAGACGTACGACCGGCTCGCCCGCTGGACCGAGTTCTGGCTCGACGCGCGCCGACCCCCCGGCCACGACCTGCCGCACTATCAGCACGGCAACGACAGCGGCTGGGACAACGCCACCACCTTCGACGACAACCGCGTCCTCGAAACGGCCGACCTCGCCGCGTTCCTGGTCTCGCAGCTGCGCTGCCTCGCCGACCTTGCCGCCGAGCTGGGTGAGCCCGCCGACCGCTGGTCCCGGGAGGCCGACCGGATCCACGGGGTCATGCTGCGCGACCTGTGGGACGGCGAACGCTTCACCGCCCGCGACCCCCGCACCGGGCGCCGACGGAGGAGCCGCAGCCTGCTCGACCTGATGCCGGTCGCGCTCGGGGACGACCTGCCCGCCCCGGTCGCGGCGGCGCTGGCGCGTGGCGTCGAGACCCATCTGACCACGCACGGGCTGGCCACCGAGCCGACGGACTCGGCCCACTACGTCGCCGACGGCTACTGGCGTGGCCCGATCTGGGCGCCCTCCACCGTGCTGGTCGAGGACGGCCTGCGGCGGGCCGGACAGAGCAGGATCGCCGACGACATCAGTCGACGGTTCCTCGCACTGTGTGAAAAGTCCGGCTTCGCGGAGAACTTCGACGCCGAGACCGGCGCCGGCCTCCGGGACCGCGCGTACACCTGGACCGCCAGCAGCTACCTCATCCTCGCCGCCGCCCAGGAGGGACGGCGGGCCGCCGGTGGGCAGGCGGCCACCGGTGGGTAGGCGGGCCGCTGGTGGATAGCCGGGCCGCTGGTGGATAGCCGGGCCGCTGGTGGACAGCCGGGCCGGATCAGCTGGCGCGGACGGGGCCGGTGCTGGAGCGCAGCGAGATGGGCGGGGTGTACAGCCGGTGCCGGGGCGCCGCGCCGGGCGCCGCGATGCTCTCCAGCAGGAGCGACACCGCCTCGGCGCCCATCTCGACCATCGGGACGTCGGCGGCGGTCAGCGGCGGGCGGAAATCCTCCGCCCAGTGCTGCGCGGCGACCCCGGTGACGGAGAAGTCGCGCGGCACGGACATCCCGGCCTCGGTCAGCGCGCGCTGCATGCCGGGCAGCGCGGCCTCGTTGATGGTGGCCACCGCCGTGACCTCCGGATGTGTCGCGAGCAGCTGGTCCATGCACGCCTCGCCGGAGGCCGTGTCGTCGCCGCAGCAGACCTCCACGCCGGTCAGGCCCCGCTCCGCCGTTGCCGCCCGAAAGCCGGCCAGCGCGCGGTGGCTGGGGCCGTATCCCGCGGCCACCAACTCGGCCGACCGGTTGACGAGCGCGACGTGCCGGTGCCCCAGATCGGCCAGGTGCTGCACGCAACGGGCGATCAGCCCCGCGTAGTCGATGTCGATCCAGCTCATCCCGTGCGGCTCGGCGGTCCGACCGATCGTGACGAACGGCAGACCGGCCTTGGTCAGCCGAGTCACCCGGTCGTCCGCCAGCCGGATCTCCATGAGGACGACACCGTCGACGCGACGCCCGGTGACGATCCGCTCGAACGACCGGTCGTGGTCGCCTCCGGAGGGGGACAGCAGCACGTCGAGGTCGTGGCGGGCGGCCGCCTCGACGACGCTGGCGACGAAGCCCAGCTGCATGTCGGTCAACCGCTGGCTGGCCGGTGGGATCACCAGCCCGAGGGTGCGGGTGCGCCCCTCCTTGAGGGCACGGGCGCTGGCGTTCGGCCGGTAGTCCAACTCGTCGATGACCGATTGGATCCGTTGCCGGGTCGCCTCCGAAACGCTGCGTTTCCCGCTGAGCACGTAGGAGACGGTGCTGCGGGACACCCCCGCCCGACGGGCGATCTCCCCGATGTTCATCAATCGCCCTCGAATCGATTCTTGCCCCGACACGGGGACGCACCTTGCTCCGCTGAACAGCATATCCGTCCTCAGGGTCGTCGATCGATGACCAACGTGTGCCAACTAGCGCGAATAGACAAGCGTCCATTAATGTCACAGGTATGACGTGTGACGTCAATTCGGCATCGCGCCCCGCCCCCACCACCAGGCACCGGAAAGGATCCGATGAATGTGAAGAAAAGGCTGGGTCACCTGATGGCCGCCGCGGGAACCCTGTTCGTCCTCGTCGTCGGCGCGGGCGGCTACGTGGTCTCGGACACGCCGGGAATCGCCCACGCCGCCGGCACGGGCCCGTGTGACATCTACGCCTCCGGTGGTACGCCGTGCGTGGCCGCGCACAGCACCACCCGCGCGCTGTACGGCGCGTACAACGGCCCGCTCTATCAGGTCCGACGCTCGTCGGACAACACCACCCGCGACATCGGCGTGCTGAGCGCGGGCGGCTACGTCAACGCCGCCACCCAGGACACGTTCTGCGCCAACACCAACTGCGTCATCACCATCCTCTACGACCAGTCCGGTCGCAACAACCGCCTCACCCAGGCACCCCCCGGCTACTGGCCCGGTCCCCTTCCGGGCGGGTGGGACAACCTCGCCGACGCGAAGGCCGCCCCGATCACCGTCGGCGGCCAACGGGCGTACGGCGTCTACATCTCCCCCGGCACCGGCTACCGCAACAACAACACCAACGGCGTCGCCACCGGCGACCAGCCCGAGGGCATCTACGCCGTCGTGGACGGCACCCACTACAACCAGTGGTGCTGCTTCGACTACGGCAACGCGCAGACAGACGGCCAGGCCGACGCGCCCGCCATTATGGAGACCGTCTATTTCGGTGCCAACAAGCAGTGGGGCTACGGCGCCGGGGCCGGCCCCTGGGTCATGGCCGACCTGGAGTGGGGGCTGTTCTCCGGGGTGAACGCGGGATACAACAACATCGCGTCCATCAACCACCGCTTCGTGACCGCCATGGTCAAGGGTGAGCCGAACCACTGGGCGATCCGGGGTGGAAACGCGCAGTCGGGTGGTCTGACGACCTACTTCGACGGACGACGCCCCAACGGCTACCACCCGATGAAGAAGGAAGGGGCCATCCTGCTCGGCATCGGCGGCGACAACAGCGTCTCCGGCCAGGGCACCTTCTTCGAGGGTGTGTTGACCTCGGGATACCCGACGGCGGCCACCGAGGACGCCGTGCAGGCCAACATCGCCGCCGCCGGGTACGCACCGGCCGGTGGCGGCAACCCGCAGCAGAACGTGCAGGTCGTCGGCGCCCAGAGCAACCGCTGCATCGACGTGCCGAACGGCACCACGACCAACGGCACCCAGGTCCAGCTCTGGGACTGCCTCGGCAACACCGCGCAGCGCTGGACCTACACCGCCGCCAAACAACTCCAGGTGTACGGCAACAAGTGCCTCGACGCCAACGGCCAGGGCACCGTCAACGGCACCCAGGTCATCATCTGGGACTGCCACGGCGGCGCCAACCAGCAGTGGAACCTCAACTCCAACGGCAGCATCACCGGCGTCCAGTCCGGACTCTGCCTCGACGCCAACGGCGCCGGCACCGCCAACGGCACCAAACTCATCCTCTGGGCCTGCAACGGCCAACCGAACCAGCGATGGTCCACCCGCAGCTGACGCCACTGCTCGGTCGTGCCGCCCCCGCGCTGTCGCCGGGGCGGCACGAGTCGTGGGCCGACGCGCAGGTGCACGACCGGGCGAGAATCCGCGCAACGGCCGCTCGGCTACCATCCGCTGGTGATCGAGGAATTGATCAGGAGAGCCGCGGACGAGGACGACGACGCGGTCGAGGAGTTGAGCGAACTCGCCACCGCCGACCCCCGCAGGCTTACGCCGTACCACGGGATCCTGCTCGACCTCGACGTGCTCTGGCCGGCGACGCTGTACCGGGCGGCCGACGCCGACCTGGCCAGCCGGGTCATCGAGCAGATCGACAGCGGCCGGACGCCGGAGCGACTCAACCATCTGCTCCTGATCCTGGCCCACAGCGGGCACCCTCTCGCCGAGAACGCCCTGCGTCGTTGGTCGACGCAACCGCCGGCCGGGGCGGAGAACCTGCACGTTGGTCCGTTGAGCTACGCGGTCGAGGGCGGATGGACGATCGGCCCGGACGGCAACCGCCGGGACCTGTGCGGTGACGTCGCGTACCGGTGGGTCATGCGGGACGCACCCGCACCCGCCGACCGATCCGCCTGCCCCTGGTGCGCGTCACCGCTCTGGGTCGCCGCCGACCTCGACACCACCGACCCCGCCATCCGCGCCGCGCTGGCACACACCGGCTGGTCCGGCCGCCTGGTCGTGCGGACCTGCCACTTCTGCGCCTGCTACACCACGTTGTACAGCAGGGTCACGCCGACCGGCGCCACCAGCTGGTGGGCCGACAACGTCCGGCCGAGTTACCTGGGGGACGCCGCCGGGCCGGAGGAACCGCCGACCCTGTTGCCGGTCCTCGGGCCGGCCCTGACGAGCCCGTACCAGGCCAGCGCCTGGAACCAGGGTGGCTCGACGCTCGGCGGTCGACCCGACTGGATCCAGGACGCCGAGCACCCCGACTGCCCGAGGTGCGGAGACCCGATGGACTACCTGGGTCTGATCGGGGGCGCGGACCTGGACGAGGTCGGCGAGGGCGCCTACTACCTGCACCTGCACCAGCCGTGCGGGTTCGCCGCCGTGAACTACCAGCAGAGCTGACCCCGATCGGGGCTGCGGGTGGGTGACTCCGCGAGCCCGCTCCAGCCTGGCCAGACCGGCCCAGCCACGCTCGCGCACGAGGTCCAGCGCCACCTCGCCGAGGTCGATCTCGCCGGAGGCGTACGCCTGCTCGGCCAGGCCGGCGACGAGGTCCGCGGCCTCCTCCAGCCGCGACGCGTGCGTGACCCCGATTCTTAACTCCGATGTCACCACCCGATCTCACAGCTGACGTGTCGCTGTTTGTCCGCAGGGGTTGGCTGCCAGTCGTCGCACTTGCCCTGACCAGGAGTTGATCCGCGTGCCTTCCTCTCGCCGTACCTTCCTCGCCAGCGGCGCCGCCGCCGGCGTCGGCCTTGCCGTCACCGGCGGCCTGCCGTCCCTGGCCCAGGCCAGCCCGGCCCGACCGCACCCGCCGGTCAAGCCCGGTAACGCGCCCTTCCCGCCGCTCGTGGACGACCCCAAGGGAATCCTCGCCCTGCCCAAGGGCTTCAGCTACACCGTGGTCACCCGGACCGGCGTCACCCGGCTCGACCGCGGCCAGGGCACGACCCCGTCGGACCACGACGGCATGGCCGTCTACGACGCCGGCCGCGGCCGCTACACCCTGATCCAGAACCACGAGATCGACCCGGGCGCCGAGTTCGGCGTACCGCACGTCAAGGGAACGGTGTACGACCCGGGCGCCGTCGACGCCGGCGGCTGCACCGTGATCAAGACCGACCTCGCGGGCCGCAACCTGGGTGAGTTCGTCGCGCTCTCCGGCACCATCTCCAACTGCGCGGGCGGGCCGACCCCCTGGGGCACCTGGCTCACCTGCGAGGAGACCGAGGACCGGGCCGGCGACACGTGGGAAGAGGGCGACCGGTCCGGCGTCTACCAGAAGGACCACGGCTACGTCTTCGAGGTGTGGGCCGACGGCAGCGCCGACCCGCGGCCGATCAAGTGCCTGGGCCGTTACTCCCACGAGGCCCTCGCCGTCGACAAGGACCGCACCCGGATCTACCTCTCCGAGGACGCCGACGGACCCAACGGCCTCTTCTACCGCTGGACCGCCCCGCAGGGCGTCAAGGTCGGGCCCGGCGTGCTCACCCGGCTCGCACCGAACGCCGGTGTCCTCGCCGCCATGCAGATCATCATGGATGACGGCTCGGTGCTGCCGGACGTCGCCTACCTGACCTCCGCCCAGCTGGGTCGCCCCTTCCCGGTCCGGTGGATCGAGGTGCCCGACCGCGACGCGCGCACCACGTCGGTACGCGAGCAGTTCGCCGATGGCCAGGTCACCCGTGGACGCAAGTTCGAGGGCGTGTGGGCCACCGACGAGGGCGTGTACGTGGTCAACTCGTACGCCTGGGACGAGGGTGACCTGCCGGCGGACGCGGCCCCGCACGACGGCATGGTCTGGTTCTACAACTTCAAGGACCAGACCATCCAGCTGGTGACGTACTTCCCGCACCAGACCCAGTCCGAGGAGGGTACGCCGGTCAAGTACACCGACCTCACCTTCGACGGGCCGGACAACGTCACGGTCACCCCGTGGGGCAGCCTCGTGCTCGCCGAGGACGGCTCGGGCGCCTCGCACGTGCTCAGCACGATCCCGGGCGGCCCGACGTACCCGATCGCCCGTAACCAGCTCAACGACTCGGAGTTCTGCGGGCCGACCTTCAGCGCCGACGGCAAGGTGCTCTTCGTCAACATGCAGGACCCGGGCCTCACCCTGGCCATCACCGGTCCATGGGAGAAGTACCTGGGCTGACCCCGCCCGGACGTGGGGGCCAGGCGGAACGTCTGGCCCCCACCACGTCGAGCTGCGGTCGGAGACCCGCGGCAACGCGAGCCAGTCCTGCCAGGCGATGTCACGGCCCAGGCAGCGGGGCTGTTGGAACGGCCAGTCGGCGGCGACCCACTGCGGCACCAACGCGCTCCGGCGGGTCGCGGCTACAGCCGCCGCTCACTCCACCTTGGTGAGGAGCGGCTTTCCCTTCTCGACGACGTACGTGGCCAGCTCGACCGCGACACCGTCGCCGACATTGCGCGCCTGGTGGTGCACCCCGTAGGGAACGGTAAGGGCGTCGCCGGGATTGCACACCACCGGCGGCTGACCCTCAAGCCGGTATTCGAGCGATCCTTGCAGAACGCAGATGATCTCCTCGCCGGGGTGGAAATGTTTGAACGGTGGCGAGTCCGGCGTGAATTCCACCCGAGTCTGAATGACCTCCCGGCCGGGAATGCTGAGGTCGTGACGTTGCAGATCGATCCGCCACAACCCTGGCGCGGACTCCACCGCCGTGGGGCTGATGCCCTCGGGGCGATCCATGGTGCTCATGACGGCCTCCATCGAGCCGTCGGACGGACGGCAACTGCTCGGATGTGGTGCATCCCCGTCGAGAATAGGGAGCCGCGAACGATTGGGGGCGCAGATGCCGACACCGCCGCCCGATTCCGCGAAGCCGGCCCGCGCCGGGCGGGTGAGGGCGGGATGGGGGTGGGGTGAGGGCTGACCTCACCGACTTCGCAGCAGCCCTCGGTCGGCCATGTGGGCACGCAAGGTCTCGGCGTCCTCGGCGGACATCAGCCAGCGCGGGATCACCGTCGCCGGCATCTTGCCGACGTACACGATCCAGAACTCCCGGGTGTCCCGCACCTGGGCGACCCCGTCCCAGGCGATGCCGCCGGACTCGGAGCCGCTCCGCATCATGATGTTGTCGTCGGTGATGTCGTACGCGCCCTCGACGGCGTAGCGGCTGGAGCGGCGCCGGGCGCGGGCCAGCACCCAGGGCCGGTACAGCATCGACAGCACGCCGGCCACGACCAGCGCGGTCCACAGCGGCGCACTCCGCTCGCCCCACCCGAACCCCCGCGAGACGACCAGACCGACGATCCCGACGGCCGTCAGGACCGCACCGATGTAGCCGAACCTGCGCAGCCGGACGTTGCCGAGCGCGGCAGCCACCCGGCCCGGGTAGGAGGGATCGGCGGGTACATCGAAACGGATGTGCACGTCAGAACGATAGCTGCCGCCCGGCTGGAGGGGCCCCGAGCAGGGTGGTGCGGCACTCTGGTGGGGTGATCGCCCACCAGGCCGCCGACGATGTCCGAATTCCCCGGGCCCAGACCGGGTCCAGCCCACAGCACCTGCTGGCGACCGTGCTCGGCGAGTATCTCGACTCCGCCGACGCCGCTCTGCCGTCGACGGCGGTCATCGCGATCCTGCGGGAGTTCGGGGTCAGCGAGTCCAGTGCCCGTGCCGCGTTGTCCCGGCTGGTCAAACGGGGGCTCCTCGCGACCCGGGGGAACCGACGTCCGCCCGTCTACCACCTCACGTCCCAGGCGATCGCCAAGCATCGTTCCCGGATGCGGCACTTCCTGAACTTCGGCTCCGGGTCCGCGCCCTGGACCGGCGAATGGGTGCTGGCGTCCTTCTCGATCCCGAACTCCGGCCAGGCAGCCCGCCACGCGGTGCGCAGGGCGTTGGGCGCGCTGCGCTTCGTGGGCCTGTACGACAGCGCGTGGATCCGGCCGGGATCCGACGCCGGGCCGGTGACGGAGGCACTGCGCGAACTGCTGCATGACGTCGGGGGTGCTCGGTGGTCGGTCATGCACGTCCGGTTCGACGACGAGGCAGGGCCACACGGCCCGGCCCGCGCGTACGACCTGAGCGCTCTCGCCACGGCGTACTCGACCTTCACCCAGCGGTACGCGGCGCTGCGGGCGGCCGCGCGCAACGGTGAGGTGGATGCGACCCGGGCGCTGGTGGCTCGGACCTCGGCGATGGATTCCTGGCGGAAGTTCGCGGACATCGACCCGGACCTGCCCCCGCATCTGCTACCGCAACCCTGGCCCCGCCAGGAGGCCAGGGAGACCTTCCTGGACATCCACTCGGCGCTCGGCCCGCTCGCGCAGGCGCGTCTGGTCCGGGTGGCAACTCCGCACTGGCCGGATGCCGCCTCGTGGATCACCCACTTCGAGGCTTCCAGGAACCCCTCGCGCCCGGAGCCGACCGGCGGCAGGCACGGCAGCCGCCCGTCCGGCTGACGGCTGACGGCTGACGGCGGTCGCGGTCCGCCAGAGCGGACCGGACATTGACACTTTTCGTTGCCGCAGTGATAGTAACTGCACACAGCTCCCATCGGATCACCTCTGGGGACCGCGGCCGGGCGGTCGCCGATGCTGGACGAGCGGGCGGCGGCGGCCGAGGGCACGGCTGCCGGCCGGGCCGCTACGTGCGCACGCCGACGCAGACCCGTGGCCAGCGCTGACCACCTTCGTCGGGCGCGATCGCACCACCACCACCGCGGGGAGCGCCACCGTGACTGTTCCTGGAGGTGCACATGAAAGGAAGATCGAAGATCTACGCGGGGCTGGTTGCCGTCATCGTCCCGGTCACCTCGGTGATCATGGCGTTCGGTGGGACACCGGCCTCTGCCGCGATCGGCGGGTCCGGCCCGTATCCCGCCGACTACGAAACCTCGACCACCCTGGCCAACCACACCATCTTCCGGCCCCAGACCCTCCCGTCCGAACGCCTCCCGATCGTCGTGTGGGGCAACGGCGGCTGCTCGGCCAACGGACTCTCCCAGGGCAATTTCCTCCGCGAGATCGCGTCCCACGGCTTCCTCGCCATCGCCAACGGCGCCCCGAACGGATCGGGCTCCACCACCTCCCAGATGCTCACCCAGTCCATCGACTGGGCGGTCGCGGAGAACTCCCGCCAGGGCGGCAAGTACTACAACAAGCTCGACACCAGCAAGGTCGCCGTCGCGGGCTTCTCCTGCGGCGGCCTGGAGGCGTACGCCGTCTCGAACGACCCCCGGGTCACGACGACCGGCATCTTCAGCAGCGGTCTGCTGAACGACGCCGACGACTACCAGCTCAGGAGACTGACCAAGCCGATCGCCTACTTCGTCGGCGGGCCCAGCGACATCGCCTACCCGAACGCGATGGACGACTGGGGCAAGCTGCCCGCCGGCCTGCCCGCCTTCATGGGCAACCTGAACGTCGGGCATGGCGGCACCTACGACCAGCCCAACGGCGGCGAGTTCGGCCGGGTGGCGACCCTCTACCTCAAGTGGCGGCTGAAGGGCGACACCACCGCCGGCCGCACCTTCGTCGGCGCTGACTGCGGTCTGTGCGGCAGTCAGTGGAGCGTCCAACAGAAGAACCTCACGCTCGACGACGGCACGCCGCCCACGACGCCGCCACCCACCACCCCACCACCCACCGGTGGCACCCCCACCTGCACCGCGGTCTACTCGGTGCAGGACCAGTGGAACGGCGGATTCGTCGCCAACGTCAGCGTCACCGCCGGGACCGCCGCGCTGACCGGCTGGCGGGTCACCCTCAACCTGCCGAGCGGCACGTCGATCAGCTCCCTGTGGAACGGGGTCAGCAGCGGCACCAGCGGGAGCATCACCGTCGCGAACCAGAGTTACAACGGACGACTGGCCGCGGGTCAGGCCACCAGTTTCGGATTCCAGGGCACCGGTAACGGCAGCGGGACCACCGCGAGTTGCACCGGAAGCTGAGGCTTGGCGCACGCCGCCCGACGGGCCGGCACCGGACGGCCCGTCGGGGGCGTGCCAGACGGCGCCGGCCCCGTCGGGGGCGTGCCGGTCGGTGACACCTCGCGTGAGGAATCGGCCCGTGGGGAAGACTGGTGAGCATGGCTGACCTGAGTGACGCGAAGGCCGCGCTGCACCTCTACCTCCGGGAGAATCGCGAGGACCTCATCTGGAAGCTCGACGGGCTGAGTGAACGCGAGGTCAGGGTGCCCCGCACGGCGACCGGCAACAACCTGCTGGGCGCGCTCAAGCATTGCCTCAACGTCGAAGCCGGCTACTTCGGGCCGACCTTCGGTCGCGAATTCCCGACGCCCGACGAGTTGGTCCCCCTGACCGCCTACGAGGAGGACCCGCAGGCCGACTGGTACGCGCGGGAGGACGAGACGAAGGACGGGCTGATCGACCTGTACCGCCGGGTCGGCGCGTTCGCCGACCAGACGATCGAACAGCTACCGCTCGACGCGCCCGGACAGGTGCCGTGGTGGCGGCCAGGCAGGCAGGACGTGACACTGCACCGGATCATCATCCACGTCACCTGCGATATCGCCCGCCACGCCGGGCACGCCGACATCATGCGCGAACAGCACGACGCGGCGATCGGCCTGCGGCGGGAGAACACCAACCTCCCCGACGAGTACGACTGGCCGGCGTACGTCACCAGGCTGACGGCGTTGGCCGACCGCTTCGAATGATCCGCGACCGAGCACGGGCGAGCGGTGCGCCCACGACCTCTCCTCGACCCACCACATAGGATCGACCCACTCGGTACCGGACCTGAGGAGCGCGCGGGATGATCCTGCTGGAGCGGCTGCGCCTCGCCGGCCTGCCGGAGTTCGTCACGGTGGAACCGGTGACGGGCGGGCTCGCGGCGGTCGCCGGCATCGCCACCCGCCGGAACGCGTCGTCGGTGTTCGTCAAGGCGTTCGCCGACCCGCCCGCCGACGACGTCTTCGTCACGGAGGCCGAGGGGCTGACCGCCCTGCGCGAGCTCGGCGGTGTGGCGACACCCGAGGTGATCCTGGCGGATCGGGACGTACTGGTGTTGTCGCTGTTGCGTACAAGGCCACCCAGTGAGGTCTTCTGGGAGCGGCTCGCGCATCTGCTCGCCCGCCTGCACCTGAGCACGACCCATCCCCGTTTCGGATGGCACCACGACAACTGGCTGGGCCGTCGCCGTCAGGTCAATACCTGGAACGACGATGGCCACGCGTTCTTCGCACAGCACCGCCTGCTCCGGTGGCTCGACGAGCCCCGCGTCGGGGCGGCACTCGACGCGGGAGACCGGGCGGCGCTGGAGCGCCTCTGCCACCGGTTGCCCGACCTGCTGCCGGACCGGCCGGCGTGCCTGACGCACGGCGACCTGTGGGCACAGAACATCCTGGCCACCCCGGACGGGCAACCCGCGCTGATCGACCCGGCCGTGTCCTACACGTGGGCGGAGGTCGACCTCGCTCACGTGTGGTCCACCTCGCCCCCACCCGAGGCGCGACGGATGTTCGAGGTCTACGCGGAGCTGACCTCGCTCGACAGCGACTGGAGGGCCCGCATGCCGATCATCCAGCTGCGACAACACCTCGCCGTGTTGGCCCAGTTCGACGACGACTGGGGGGCCGCCGACCAGATCCGTGCCGTCCTTGCCCCGTTCCGTACGCGATCCTGACCAGCGGCTCGGCGGCCGGGCAGGGCAACCGACCCGGTGACCGGAAAAGGGGGTGGACCATGGCGCCGAAGGTGTCGCCGCGGAGGGCCTGGGCCGTACTCGTCACGCTCTCCCTGGCCGCGTTCGCGTTCATCACGACCGAGTTGCTGCCTGTCGGCCTGCTGACCCACATCGCACCCGATCTCGACCGGTCCCGGTCGCAGGTGGGTCTGCTGGTCAGCGGGTACGCCGTCGTGGTCGTGTTGGTCTCCGTGCCGCTGACCCGGCTGACCCAGCGGATCCCTCGGCGTCACCTGCTCGGCGTCACGATGCTCCTGTTCGCCGCCGCGAACGCCGCGGCGGCCCTCGCGCCGACGTACGCCGTGCTGGCCGGCGCCCGCCTGGTGACCGCCCTCGCCCAGGCGCTGTTCTGGTCCATCGCCACGGCGACCGTGATCGGGCCGTTTCCGGTCGCGGTGCGCGGCCGGGTGGTGGCGCTGTTCGCGACCGGCGCGACGCTCGCCCCGGTTCTCGGCGTACCCCTGGGCACCTGGCTCGGACAGCAGGCCGGTTGGCGGACGGCGTTCGCGGTGCTGGCCGGGGTCGGTCTGGTGATCGCCGCGGCGGTGCTCGTGCTCCTGCCCTCCTATCCCCCGGCAGCCGGCGGCGCCGCCCGGGGCACCGCGCCGGACCGGCGGGGCTTCGTCGTCCTGCTGATCGCGACCGCCCTCGGTATCGGCGGCTTCATGACCCTGCAGACCTACGTCACACCGTTCCTGCTCGACGTCAGCGGGTTCGCCGACGCGGTGCTGGCGCCGCTGCTGTTCGTCTCCGGCGTGGCCGGCGTCGTCGGCACCCTGACCGCGACCCGGACCCTGGACGCCCGGCCGATCGCCTCCCTGCTGACCCCGCTCTGCATCGGCACCGCGTCGCTGTTCGGCCTGTACGCGCTCGGCGCGCTCCGGCCCGGCACGGTCGCGCTCCTCGCCGGGATCGGCCTGGGTTACGCGGCGTTCGGCTCGGCCGTGCAGAACCGGATGCTGCACCTGGCCCCGGGCAGCACCGACATCGCGTCGGCCGGTGTGGGCACCGCCTTCAATGCCGGCATCGCCGGCGGGTCACTGCTCGGCGGTGCTCTCCTGTCCACCTCGGGGGCACGCCCGCTGGCGCTCGTCGGCGGGTTGCTGACGCTGGCCGCGCTGACGCTGCTCGCCGTGGACGCGCGGCGGGGCCGCGCCGACGGGCCACCGCCGACCGCCGTCCGTTCCTCCATCAGCCCTCCACCCGGACGGCAGGTCACACCCCCCGCCCGGACGGCGACGCCGTCCCGCGAGGAGCGTTGAGCCGCCCGGCTCGGGCGGTCTCTGCCCGGCTGTGTCACGGCGAGGTCGGCGGCTTGGCCTTCTGTGGGTGGATCGTCTCGTGCCGGGCCAGCATGGCGACGAACTCGCCGATCTTGCGTTCCCGGGTCTGCGCCCGCTTCACCGCGTTGAGGCGGTGGATGAGCGCGAACCGGTTGGTGCTGGTCAGCACGTCGAACATGGCCTGGGCGGCCGGGTTGGCGGCGATGGCGGCGAGGAGGTCGGCCGGTACCACGGCTTCCGACGACGGGGCGTAGGCGGCCTCCCACCGCCCGTCCGCCTTCGCGGCCTCCACCGCGGCGCGGCCGGGCGGGAGCATGCGCCCCTGCGCCTCCAGCCGGGCCACGTGCGCGACGTTTCGTTGGGACCAGATGCTGCGCGGCCGGCGGGGGGTGAACCGGATCCAGGAGCTCTCGTCGTCCCGTTTGCGGGCCTGCCCGTCGATCCAGCCGAAACACAGCCCCTCGTCGACCGCCTGCTGCCAGGTCAGCGTGGTGACCGTGCCACCCTTTCTGGTCAGGGCGAGCCAGACACCGGGTGACGTGTCGTGGTTGGCCGACAACCACGCCCGCAGTCCGTCGGCGTCCGCGACGATCAGCTCATCCAGCTCCGCGCTTCCCATGACGGCAGACTATCGCCGCGCCGACGTCGTGGCCCCGGCCCGCCGGCCGGGCGCACGCTCACTGCCTGACGTCGACCGGGCCCGGACGGAAGGGGACCGCCGTCGGGGCGGCCGAGCGGCGGGACAGCAGGTAGCCGGTCACTGCCGCGGCGAGGCCGGCCAATCCGGCAGCCGCGAAGCCGCCCGCCGGTACGGTGAGGTCGATCGCCACGCCGACGAGCGGGGATCCGAGCGCGAAACCGGCGCTCTGCGCTGACGATTGCAGCCCGATCACCTCACCTCGCACGCCGGGCGGCGCGAGCCGACTCACCGCGTCGGCCACCGTCCCCAGCGTCGGCGCGGTGAGCAGCCCGCTGCCCACGACTGCCACGCAGAGCCACGGCCAGTCGTGGGCGAGCCCGGCGGGAATCGTCGCCAGCCCGAGCAGGCCGAGCAGCAGCCAGGTGGGCAGCGGACGGGTCAGCGCCCCGTAGATCAGTCCACCGACGACGGACGAGACGCCGAACACCACGACGACCACGGCGGCCCAGGACACCTGGCCCACTTCTCGCAGCGCGGCGACGATGGCGAGGTCGACGCCACTGAGCAACGTCGTCGTGCCGAACGCCATGGTCAGCGCGGCGATCATCCTGGCGTCCAGCCACTGCCGGCGCGGGGGGCGTTCCGCCGCGGCCGCATCCGCCTCATCGTCGGCACGCATCGGTGGGTTGACCAGGGCGATGCCGACGCCGCCGGCCAGGATGGCGGCGCCGACCCCCCACGCCACCACGTCGGGGGACAACGTGGCCGCGCCGAGGATGACCACCGCCGGCCCCACGATGTACGACAACTCGCCCTGCACCGACTCCAGCGCGAACGCGGCCCGGCGCTGCTGCGGCGTCGTCATCGCCGCGATCGCCTGCCGGCTGACCGCCTGGGCCGGCACCATGAGCAGACCCGCCCCGAAGCTGGCGACCAGCAGGATCGAATACGGCAGGATCGGCACGCTCAGCCAGAACACGACCTGCGCCAGGACTGTCACCAGCAGCACGCTGCGCAGACCCCGCGAATCGATCATGCGGCCGAGCAGGGGTCCGCCCAGCGCGACGCCGGCGGTCAGGGCCGCCGCGACGCCGCCCGCTGCCGCGTAGCTCAACTCCAGGCCCAGCACGACGTACAGCGTCAGGGCCATCACGTCGGCTGTTATCGCGGTGCGGGCGAGCAGTGAGACACCCAGCAGCGGTGCCATGCCTGGCACAGCGAGCACCTGTCGATATCCGGCCACCTGACCGACGCTAGTTCACTCCCCGCGTCATAACTAGTGGTTATTTTGTTGAGGCTGGCATAATCAACGCTTATGGCCAGGGATCTCGAAACCGCCTTGCTGCGGTCGTTCGTCGCCTCCGTCCGAGAGGGCAGCATCAGCCGTGCCGCGACCGCTCTCGGACAGACCCAACCCGCTCTCAGCCAGCAGTTACGCAAGCTGGAGGGCGTCGTCGGCCGCCCACTGCTGCACCGCTCGCCGTCCGGCGTCGCACCCACCCGGGCGGGTGAAGAACTCCTGCCGTACGCCGAACGCATCCTCTCGCTCTCCGCACAGGCGCTCACCGAGACCGGCCGGGCACTGACCGGCCACTGTGGAGTCGGGCTGCTCGAAGACCTCGCCGCGTCCCAGCTGTCACAGGCACTCGCCGACCTCGCCCGGCTGCACCCCGGCGCGACGCTGGAGGTGCTCACCTACTCGAACGCCACCATGCGGGAGGCCTACGACGAGGGCCGCGTCCAACTCGTCCTCGACGCGGTGCCGGACCTTCCCGGGCCACCCCGCTGGACGGTGCGCTGCCCGCTGGTCTGGGCGAGCGGCCAGGGTGTGGACGTCACCGCCGATCCGCTGCCCGTGGTGTTGTTCTCGAACCCGTGCTTCTGGCGTACGTCGGTGCTGGAGGCCCTGGAACGTGCCGGTCGGCGTTGGCAGGTCACCTTCGAGAGCAACAGCCTGGTCGGGGTGCTCGCCGCGGTGCGGGCCGGGCTCGGCGTCGGGGCGCTCATGCCCGCGAACCTCGAACCGGGCATGACCCGCCACGACGCCGATGCCCTGCCCGCCCTGCCGGACGTCGAGCTCGGTCTCGCCCGGCACCCCCGGACCGAGGGCGATCCGCTGATCGACGCCGTGGAGACCGTGCTCCGTCGCATCGTCTGACGCGGACGCCCCCGAGCCGCGAAGGGTCACGCCCCAACCGTCCCGCGGGTCACCCACCTCCCCCTCCGACGACGGCCATCATGATCAAAGTGCGCCGCCGCCGTCGGCTCATCAGCGCGAAGCAGGCGGTCAGCGCCACCAACTCCACGTCGGCCCAAACGCCTGTGACGTCCACGCGGATCGGTCCGCCCAGCCGACCGCCAAGGCGCACGGCGAGGCGGTGTCCGTCGCGTACCAACTCGCCACCGCAACGACCGGGTGACCAGCGTGCCACGCCGCCGGGACCGGGCACGTGCGACCGGTGCGGGTCGAGCCGTACCGCCACGCCGTGCTCGGCGTGGGCGGTGGCCCCGAAGCGTCGGCGGTCGGTCGGCTCGACCGTCCAGAGGCCCGAGCCGGTGCGGATCTCGCCGCACCGCCAGGTCCAGCCGGTACGCAACGAGGCACGCGGCCCGGCACCGGAGTCGAGGACGAAGGCGCCATCCTGCTTGCGTACGGTCAGCGTGGTCATCGGTTCAGCCCTTCCGGACGCGAGCGGGCCAGGCCGAGGATGAGGACGACGCCGACGCTCAGGTGCAGCAGCGCGAGACTCGCCCTCGCTCCACCGCCGACTCCGCTCGGCGGCCCCAGCAGGAGCGACAACAGCAGGACCGCGACCGCGATCGAGGTCCACCAGACGCGGGCACGACCGGTCAGGCGCTCCAGCAACGCGAGCAGCCCCCAACCGGCCAGTGCCGCGACCGTTGCGGCCACGACCACCGCGGCCACCGTGATCTGCCGGGTCGAGTCTCCGGACGTGACCGCCAGGTCGCCACCGGCCACCGAGCGCAGCAGCGCGAACTCGCCCACCGCCACCAGGATCGCGCCGGCCGCCACCGCGGCCCGACGCAGGAGAAGGTTGTTCGTCATGCCCTGAGTCTGTGGACCGGGCCGGGCCGGGCGCGTCGGCCCGGACGCCACGGCGGGTACATCCCTCGGCGGTAGCTCCTCCTACCAAAGAAGGTGGTCCGGCCACCCGCAGGCCCAGTAGCCTGCGCGAATGGATACGGCGACGTGCGAGGCCGGCCCACCGCGGGTGTGGCGCTCCGTTCCGCTGGGTGTGACGGCCGTGTCGACCGTGGCGATCGGTGTCCTCGTCACCACGGCGCTCTGGTCCGCCACCCGGTCCAGCTCCACCGGCCTGATCCGCGCCGACATCGCGCTGGCGGTGGCCGCCCTGGCCCTCGTTCCGGTCATCGTCCGCCGCCCGGTGGTCGGTGGTGTGTTGGCCGGCCTGCTGGTCGCGCTGTCGTCGGTGGCCACCCCGGTGGCCAGCTTCGCGGTGTTGTTCACCGCCCGCAACCGGCCGTTTCGGCAGGCCGCTGCGGTGACGGCGGTCGGTGTGGCGGGCGAGGCGGTGCAGGCGTTCTGGCGGCCGGTGCCCAGCCTGCCGTACGGGTGGCGGCTGGTGCTGATGACGGCCGCGTACGCCGCCCTGCTGGGCTGGGGCACCTGGGCGCAGGCCCGGCACGCCCTGCTGGCGGCGCTGCGGGACCGGGCCCGGCGGGCTGAGCAGGAACAGGAACGACGGGTCGTCGAGGCACGGGCGGCCGAGCGCAGCCGGATCGCTCGGGAGATGCACGACGTGCTGGCCCACCGGCTGTCACTGCTGGCGGCGGCCGCCGGCGCGATGGAGTACCGGCCGGACGCGCCGCCCGAGCGGCTCAGCGCCGCCGCCGGGGTGATCCGGGCCAGCGCGCATCACGCCCTCGACGAGCTGCGGGAGGTGATCACACTGCTGCGCAGCGACGACGCCGAGTCGCCGACGGACGCGCCGGCCGGGCAGACCCTCGCCGACCTGCCGCGCCTGGTCGAGGAGGCACGAGCCGCCGGGCAGCGGATCGAGGTCGACGACCCGCTCGGCCGGCCGGTCGAGGTGCCCCCGACGGTTGGCCGCACCGCGTACCGGATCGCCCAGGAGGCGCTGACCAACGCCCGCAAGCACGCGGGCGGGCAGCCGGTCCGGCTTGTGCTCGGCGGTGCGCCCGGCGCCGGCCTGAGCATCGCGGTGACCAACCCGACCACTCCCGAGAGCGGTGCCGGTGGTGTCGCCGGCACCGGCCTGATCGGGCTCGCCGAGCGGGCCGCTCTCGCCGGCGGTCGCGTCGCGCACCACATCGACGCCTCGGGTCGGTTCCATCTCACCGCGTGGCTGCCATGGCCGAGGTGACCAGCCCGATCCGGGTCGTCATCGTCGACGACGATCCCCTCGTACGCGGAATGCTCACGCTGATGCTCGACGGCGCCGACGGGATCGTCGTCGTGGGCGAGGCCGCCGACGGCGCCGCGGCGATCACCGCGGTGGACCGGCACATGCCCGACGTGGTGCTGATGGACATCCGGATGCCCGGCGTCAACGGCATCACCGCCACCGAGCGGCTGCGCCGCCGCCACCGGCCACCCGAGATCATCGTGCTCACCACGTTCGACACGGACGAGCACGTGGTGCGGGCCCTTCGGGCCGGCGCCAGCGGCTTCCTGCTCAAGGACACCCCGCCGGAGCGGATCAGCCAGGCGGTGCGGGCGGTCGCCGCCGGCAACCCGATGCTGTCTCCGGGCGTGACCCGCCGTCTCATGCAGCGGGTGGCGTCGGGAGCCGAGTCCTACGAGCGGGCGCACGAGCGGCTGGCTCTGCTCACGCCCCGGGAACGCGACGTCGTGCTGGCCATCGCGCAGGGGCGCGCCAACACCGAGATCGCGAGCGAGTTGCTGATGAGCGTGACCACGGTGAAGGCCCACGTCTCGCACATCCTGACCAAACTCGATCTCGACAATCGCACCCAGATCGCCCTGCTCGCCCACGACGGCCGGCTCCTCTGACCAGGGCCCCCCGCTCAGGCCAGCGCCGCTGGCAGGACGAGGAGGGCGAAACGGATCACCCGCCCGGAAAGGCAGGCGACGGCGAACTCCCAGCGTCGTAGGCCCGCGGTGCCGGCGGCGAGGCTGACGACGGCCAGCGGTGGCACCCCGAGCGCGGCGGAGACGAGCACGGTCGGTACGGCACTGCGGCGGCGGGAGAGCCAGCGCCGGATCGGCCCGGTCCACCGGGCGGCGCGGGACGCCGCGCGGCGTGACTTTCTCCGTTTCGCGACCGTCCGGGCGAGTCGCCCCGATCCGCGTCGCGCCGATTCGAACAGCAGCAGCTTGCCGGCGGTCTGCCCGAGCGCCAGGGCGACCACGGCGACGAGAGCGTGACCGCCGCGTTGCCCGGCGAGCACGGCGTACGCCTCGGCGTTGACGACCGGGACGAGCGCCGACGTGAGACCGTAGCCGAGCGCCACCGCCGCCTCGGCGAGGCTGCTCACGCCCGGCCGTCCCGTTCGAGCAGCCGGACCACCGCCGCGGCCGACCACAGCTTGACCGTGACGACGGCGACGGCGACGGCGAGCGCGAGCAGGTGCTGTCCGAACGCGATCGCGCCGATGACCCCGGCGGTGTTGGCAACCTTGGCCAGGGGCGACCAGTTCAACACCCAGACCCGCCGGTCGACCAGGTGGAAGTGGTTTGGGCTGAGCACGGGCCAGCACAGAAACGCCAGCGACAGCATGGTGTCCAGCACCAGGAACGAGAGCAGGAAGACCAGGGCCACGACCGCGACGTCGGGCACGAGGGAGACCAGGCCCACGCAGAGTACGGCGGTGCAGGCGCGGTCGCTCACGATGTCGAAGACGGCTCCGGCTCGGGTCTCCTGTCCGAGCCGGCGGGCGGTCCAGCCGTCGAGCACGTCGCCGAACCAGTAGATAACATACGATATCGCCATCAATGCCACGGAGCTGGCGACGAGGGCGACGACACCGACGGTGACGGCGGCGACCGTGCGGATGGCGGTGATGTAGTTGGGAACCGTACGGAACGGGCCGACGGTGATCGCGGCACGGGAGTCAACGAGAGTCACCTCCGCAGAGTCGACCGGCGAGCGCTCTGGCGGAACGTGCCGCGGTGCCGATCTGACCGCGACGGCGGCACCGGGGTCCTGCCCGATCCGGTACCGGGGTACTGGCCGGTCGCCGGGCTGGTCGCGGAGACTGTGCGGGTGATGACCGAGATCCGGGAATGGTTGCGCGCCCCCGAGCGGGTGCGCCGGCTGGCGTACGGTGCCGCGGGCTTGATCGTCGCCGCGGTGGTCGCGACCGTCGAAGGGGGTGTGTCCGTGCCGGCGGGCTGGGCGTGGCTGGTCCTGCCGGTCGGCCTCGGGGCGACGGCGCTGCGGCCCCGCCACCGGGCCCTGGTCTTCGCGGTCTGCGCGGGGTTCGTGGCGGTGGTGAGCACCGGGGAGTCGGTGCAGTTGGGCCTCGCGGCCGCCGGCCTGGTGTTCGTCTCGACCTGCGAGGACCCGGCCCGACACCCGTGGCTGGGGTGGCTGGGTGGCCTGGTCGGCGCGGCCGGCGCCCTCACCACCGCCCTGCTCAACGGGCGAGGGCTGTACGAGCAGCCGTTCTTCTTCGTGACGGCCGGCTACCTCCTGGCGATCCTGTTGCGATCGTGGTCACGCAGCCAGGCCCTCACCCGGGAGGCAGGCGAGCTGCGCGGCCAGGCGGTCTGGCTGGAGCAGCGCACCAACCTGGCCCGCGAGCTGCACGACGTGGTCGGTCACCACGTCACCGCGATGGTGGTTCAGGCCGAGGCGGGTCAGTTCGGTGCCGACCCGAGGGCGGCGCTGGAGGCGATCGCGGACAGCGGACGCACCGCACTGAGTGAACTCGACACGCTCGTCGTGCACCTGCGCGACCCGGACGCGGCGATCGCGGTGAGCGCGCCACCACGCCTGTCCGACATCGACGAGCTGCTCGCGCAGCCACTGCGCCAGCAGGGCGTGACGGTGCGGGTCCAGCTCGACCCCGAGCCGGGCCTGGACGAGATCGGCGTACTGGCCGTCTACCGCATCGCCCAGGAGGCCCTCACCAACATCGCCCGCCACGCGAAAGCCACGGCCGCCTGGGTCGAACTCGTCCGCATCGGCGACCGTGCACGGCTGCGGGTCAGTGACGACGGCATCGGTCCGCCCGCTGCGCCCACGCGCGGCTCGGGGCTGCTCGGCATCGAGGAACGCGTACTCGCCCGCGGTGGGAGCTGGGAGCTGAGCCGACGACCCGGCGGCGGCACCATGGTGCAGGCGAACCTGCCGGTGACGAACCCGTGATCCGGGTCGCGATCGCCGACGACCAGCAGCTGGTGCGCGACGGCTTCAGCCTGATCCTGCGGTCCCAACCCGACATTCAGGTCGCGGCCGAGGCCGCCGACGGCCGGCAGTTCCTCGACGCCGTGCGGCGCGACTCCCGCATCGACGTCGCCCTCGTCGACATCCGCATGCCGGTGCTCGACGGTCTGCAAGCCACCCGCGAGCTGGTCACCATCCCGCACGCGCCGGCCGTCATCGTGGTCACCACCTTCGACGACGACGCCTACGTCCTGGACGCCATCGCCTCCGGCGCGCGCGGGTTCCTGCTCAAGCGGTGCAGCGCCGGTGACCTGATCGCCGCGGTGCGCACCGTGGCGGCCGGCGAGGCGGTCCTCTCCGCCGAGGTCACCGGCGCCGTCCTCGACCGGGTACGCGCGAGCGGGCCGGCCACCCGCGTCGACCTGGCCGCCTACCAGCTGACCCCTCGGGAAACCGACGTGCTCGCCCTGATCGGTGCCGGGTTCAACAACAACGAGATCGCCGAGCGCCTCTACCTGTCGATGAGCACCGTCAAGACCCACGTCACCAACGTGCTGGCCAAGACCGGCAGCCGCGACCGCGTACGGGCCGCCATCCTGGCGATCCGGGCGGGCCTGGCACCCTGACCGCGGCGCCGGTCTGCGTGACCGTGGCGAGCACGCCGGCGGCGGCACGGGTGTACCGGGGCCGACCCGGGCAAGAACGGTGGTGGTGAGCGACCCGACGCGACGAGTCGTAGTGTTCGGGTATGGCACAACGACTCGTCAGCGTGTGGCAACCGTTCTTCCTCGATAGCGAGAGTCAGAGCGCGGCCATCGATGCCGCCGCCGAGCTGGAGGAACTCGGCTACGCACGGATCTGGTTCTCCGGCGGTTTCGGAGAAAACGTCGCCCCCCGCTTCCGGGAGATCCTGGACGGGACGACGCGCATCGGGGTCGCGTCGGGGATCGTGAGCATCTGGCACTCGTCGCCTCCCGAGACGGCGGCGTTCGCTCAGGACGCGGAGCGGGCACATCCCGGCCGGTTCCTGCTCGGTCTCGGCGCCAGCCACGCGGTGCTGGTGGAGGGCAGCGGCACCGACTACCGCAAGCCGTACTCAAGGATGGTGGACTACCTGGACGGCCTGGACGCGGCGGGGCTCGCGCCCGAGCGACGCATCCTGGCCGCGCTCGGTCCGCGGATGCTGGAACTCTCCCGCGATCGTTCCGCCGGGGCGCACCCCTACTTCGTTCCCGCCGAGCACACCGCCGAGGCCCGGGCGGCGATCGGGCCCGACCGGCTGCTCGCCCCCGAGGTCGCGGTGGTCCTCGACCCGGACGCCACGACCGCACGTGCCACCGCCCGCCAGTACACGAGCGGGTACCTCGCGCTGCCGAACTACACCAACAACCTGCGGCGATTCGGCTGGACCGACGAGGACTTCGCGGCCGGTGGCAGCGACCGCCTCGTCGACGCGCTGATCCCCTGGGGCAGCGTCGAGACGGTCGCGGCCGGGCTGGAGAAGCACTACCAGGCCGGCGCGGACGAGGTGGCGATCCAGGTGCTCAACGGCGGTGACGTCACGACGTTCCCCGCCGACGCGTTCCGCTCTCTCGCCGCGGTCCTGATCTGACACCCGGTGCACGGGTTGGGCGGGCGGGCGCGTGGGTACGCTGCGCGGGCGGCCCAGCCGACTCCCCCGCACCGACCGGCGGCACCATCGGTCGTTTTCCCAACCCGCAGACGAGAGGCGACACCACAACATGACCGCGGTTCCAGACCAAAGGTCTACCGCTGCTGCGGGTCCGACGGTTGCCGAACGAGCAGCGGAGGAGGACCTGCGGGCGTTGTTCGGACAGTCCATCGCCGTCTTCGCGTCGTTGTCGGGGCCGGCGCACGTCGTGGAGACGGCGAATCCGGCGTTCTTCGCCACCATCGGCGAGGAACGGGCCCGCGTCGGGGTCTCGCTCGCCGAACTGATGCCCGAACTGGCCGGTCAGGGATTCATCGCGCTACTGGACCAGGTCTTCCGCACGGGTGAGCCGCACACCGGCCGTGACGTCCGGGTCGAGCTGGGCAGCGGCGTGCAGGCGCGGGAAGCGTTCTTCGACTTCACCTACGAGCCGCGCCGGAACGCCGACGGCGACGTGACCGGGATTCGCGTGCTCGGTGTGGAGACCACGCAGGTCAAGCATGCGCAACGGCTGATGGCCGAACACCGTGCGCTGCTGGAGCAGATCGCCCGCCAGGCACCCGTTACCGAGGTGCTCGACGGGATGGCCCGCTGCATCGAGAACCTCGCAACGCAGGAGGTGCTCGTCTCCGTCCTGCTCGCCGACCCCGACGCCCGGCACCTGCGCCACGGCGCCGCGCCGAGCCTGCCCGACTTCTACAACCAGGCCATCGACGGCATCGCGACCGGCGAGGGCGTCGGCTCCTGCGGTACCGCCGCCCACCGGCGGGAACCAGTCATCGTCACCGACATCGCCACCGATCCGTTCTGGGACGACTTCCGGGACCTGGCCGACCAGGCGGGGCTGGCGGCCTGCTGGTCCACGCCGATCCTGGCCCGCGACGGCGGGCTGTTGGGCACGTTCGCGATGTATCACCGCACCCCGCGCGTGCCGCAGGACACCGACCTCGCCCTCGCCCGGCTCTTCGCCGGCACCGCGGCGCTGGCCATCGAACGTCACCACATCGAGCAGGCGAAGCTCGCCGCCGAAGCACGCGCCAAGTCGGCGAACGACGAACTGGCCAAGGTGCTACGCGTGGAGCGGGAGCTGCGCGCCGACGCCGAACAGCGTGCCGCCGCAGCCGCGGAACTCGCCGCCCAGATGCGCGCCGCCGCAGCCGCGCAGGCCGCGACGCCGCATCCCGAGCACTGTCAGCTCGGTGGTTCCGCCGGCTGCACCGCGCCGGCCGAGATCAAGATCGCCGATTCGTGGGGTGACGCGGCGTGGGGCTGCCCCGCCCACGTGGAGGAAGCCATCCTCAACGTGCGGTCGGTGTTCATCGCCAGTGAGGAACTCGGCGGCCTGACCGCCTACCTCAACCGCTGATCGCCTGCGAGACCGCCGCAACATCGACCTTCGGTTATGCCGCCGAGCCGTGGGGCGCAACACGTCGGGTAGCGGACAGCCGACACCGGAGCACGAAGTAGCTGACTGTGACCATGGAGTCACCGCGAGAACACTCCTCCCGACAACGTTCCCGTCGAGTGGAGGACACATGCGTCTCCGATCGTTCGTCACCGCGGCGCTGGCCGCCGTGCTGGCCGCCGGCGCACTCGCGCCAGCGACACCGGCCGCGGCGGCCACCGCCGACCGCTGGGGCTTCGCGTACGTCAACGACCCCACCGTTGCGGTCTGGACCGTGCTGGACACCAGCCGGCAGTGGGGTAGTTGGAAGACCGCGTTCCCGGCCGCCTGGGCCGACGGTGTGAAGCTCGCGCCTGGCCGGTTCCAGGTCCGTTTCCCGCAGGTGGGCGCCAGTTCCCGGGGCGTGCCGCACGTGACCCCGGTGAACCGGACCGGGCACTACTGCGAGGTGGTTCGCTGGTTCCAGTCCGGCGCCGACGAGATCGTCGACGTGCAGTGCCACAGGCCCGGCGGCACGCGCGAGGACACCCCGTTCACCGTGCTCTGGACGACCAGCTCGGGCGTGCTGCCGGCCGGCACCTCCCACGCGTACGCGCAGTGGGGTGGCGGGGCGGTCGTGCAGTCGTACAACTCGACGGGCGCGGTGAACACGGTCGGGCCGCTGGGCGTCGGGCAGTACCTGGTGCGGCTGCCCGGGGTGGGGCTGGCCGGGGTGCTCGCCGGCAACGTGCAGGTCACCGCCGTGCAGCCGAACGCCGGTCCGCGCCGGTGCAAGGTCTACTCCTGGAGCGCGGTCGGCAGCGACGTGCAGGTGTACGTCTTCTGCTACGACCAGGCCGGCGCGTTCGTCAACACCGACTTCGTCGTCTCGTACCACCGTCGGCGGCCGGTGATCGGCTCCCTCGGGCCGCCGACGTACTTCGGCTACCTGGGTACCGCCGTCGGCGGGCCCACCAACGACAACTCGGTGCTCGGCGTCGGCGCGAACACGGTGGCGCCGCTGGCGCCCTCCGGCCGCTACCTGGCGACCTTCCCGCAGGTCGGTATCAAGGAGACACATGCCCAGGTGGTGGCGCAGGGCGCCGGCAACAACTACTGCCACCTCACCCAACCGTGGTCGTACAGCACCAACGCCGACGTCGACGTGATCTGCTTCGACAACACCGGCGCGGTCACCCCACACCGCTTCCTGGCCACCTTCACCTCCCGGCTCTGAAGTCGTACCCGCGTCGGCGGTGGCCGTTTCCCGGTCGCCGCCGACGCGGCGGTGGCTGGCGGCGCGTGGGACCGAGGTCGGGGAGTTCCCGTGGTCCGGGCGACGTCAGCCGGCGAGACGGGTGATCGCCGCGATCGACCGGTCGACGTCGGCCTCGGTGGTGGTCGCGTTCGACACCGAGATCCGCATGAACCGCCGCCCCCGCCAGGTCGTACCGCCCGCCCACAGGGTGCCGTCCGCCTGCACCGCGGCCACCACCCGGTCGGTGCGGGCGTCCGCGCCGAAACTGACGAGCACCTGATTGAGGACCACCTCGTTCGCCACCTCGAACCCGGCAGCCGTCAGACCCTCGGCGAACCGACGGGCCAGGGCGCAGCAGCGCTGCACCAGCGCCGCGAGCCCATCGCGCCCCAGCTCGCGCAGGCCGGCCCAGACCGCGAAGCCCCGGGCGCGACGCGAGGACTCGGCGGTGAGGTCCGCGCCCGCCGGCACGCCACCGGAGCCCACGAGGTACGCGGCGCTGTAGGACATCGCCGCCGCGTGCGCGTCGGGCCGGGCGCAGAAGGCGAAGGCGGTGTCGTACGGCAGGTTCAGCCACTTGTGGCCGTCGCAGGCCCACGAGTCGGCCAGCTCCAGCCCGTCCACCAGGTGACGGGTGCTGCGACTCGCGGCGGCCCACAGACCGAACGCGCCGTCCAGGTGCACCCAGGCACCGTGTCGGTGCGCCAGCTCGCACGCTTCCCGCAACTCGTCGCAGGCGCCGGTGTTCACGTTCCCGGCCTGAAGACACACGATGGTGGGGCCGGCGGGACCGGCTTCCAGGACGTCGCCCAGTGCCCGGGGGTCGATGGCGCCGTTGGGACCGGCCGGCACCGGCTGTACCGCGTTCACCCCGAGGCCGAGCAGGCGTAACGACCGGTCGATGGTGCCGTGTCGCTCGGCCCCGGCGATCACCCGGACCGGCGGGGCGCCGAACAAGCCGCATCGTTCCACGTCCCAGCCCACGTCCGCCAGCACCTGGTGTCGCGCGGCGGCGAGCCCGGCGGTGTTGGCCGCCTGCGCGCCGGTGACGAAGCCGACCGACGCCGTCATCGGAATCCCCAACAACTCCTTCAGCCACGCGCCGGCGGTGGCTTCGGCCGCGATGGCGGCGGGCGAGGTGACGGCGTTGGAGGCAAGCTGGTCCCAACCGGCGGCGAGCATGTCGGCGCCGGTCGCCGCCGGCAGCGCGCCACCCACCACGAACCCGAAGTAGCGGGGGCCCGCGCTGGCGACAAGACCGGGCTCGGCGGCAGCGAGCAGGTCCGTCAGCACCTGCTCCGCCGGGGTGGGTGTGACAGGCAGCGGGCCGGCGAACGCCCGGGTCAACGCCGCCTGATCGGGTGGCGTCCCGACGGGCCGGTCCGGCAAGGAGCGCCGGTAGTCGGCGGCGTGATCGGCGACCAGGCGGAACAGGCGGGTCAGATCCTCCATCGCCGCACCATATCCCCGGCCGTTCCGGCACCGTCGCCGCGCCTCCGACGACGGGTCAGGGCGTCCAGCGATGCAGCCAGACATCAATGATCGCCCACGCGCCTCACGACTCGGCCGGTCAAGCACTGCCGCAGGACCGGGTGGTCGACGGCTCAGGACCTTGCCGGCCCAGCTCTCGCCCTTGCCGCTTGACGGGGCGCGACCGCGGCTCATCAACTGGTCGCGGCCACCCATGTACTTGACGACGCAAATTTCCGGCGGTAGCTTCGAACCCAATCCATCGACACTTATCGAAGTAGGTGTGTGATGCTGTTGAAATCCATCGCCGTTGTCGCGTCCGTCGCAGGCATCCTGGCCACCACTCCCGCCGCCTCGGCGGCAACCTCTCACGCGTCCGACGACGTCTGGCCGGCCGGAAACTGCCCGCAGGGCACGTTCTGCATCTGGCCCAACTGGGATCACCCGCCGGAGGGTCCGACAGCGCCTCCGTCGCTGGTGACCACCAGCGAATGGTCCGGAAGCGTCCCGGCCTTCAACTTCTACAACTACACGTCCCGGAACGCCGAGATCACCTGGTCCTACACGTATCTCGGGTCGCAGCACACCGGCGTGGAGTGCGTTCGCCCCGGCGGCGGCCATTTCTACGTGCCCATGTTCGTGACGAAGGTGAGTTGGCAGACGCGCGTCTGCTGACCCCCCCCCCACCGTCATCTCGTGCGTCGCACGGGTGCCGCGTGGCGGTCTGCAGCACCCGACCACTCACCCCCCGCGGTAGGGCTGCGCGTTCCTCTCATCCCGCCAACCACCGGGCTCGGGATGGTAGCCGTACGCGGCGGCCCGCACCGATTCCTCGTTCTCCAACCCGGAGCCGATCGCGCCGCCGACGGTGGCCAGCGAACCGGTGATCCAGGCGAGCGTCAGGTAGTCGGTGAGATCGACCGGCCGTTGCAGGGTCTGCTCCAACACGGACATTCGCGGGGGCAGGACTCAGTAGCTGGGCGAGGAGGACGCCGCTGCTGTCACGGGCCTCGTCCACGGCCCCGGCGGTCGCGGTCGCCGGACGCCCGTCACTGCCGTCTGGCATTCCCCGATATCCACCGCCTGCCACCAGATCCGATGGCACCCTCAACGCGGGGAGTCGGTCGCGCGTTTCAGGAGAGGCGGCATCAGGATCACGGTGAACGGCTGCTGATGCGTACCGTGTTGATCGTGTTGGCCGCGCTGGCGGCAGCCCTGGTCGTGGACCTGGTCTCCGGCGTGCTGGTCCGCCGGGTCGCTCGTGGCCGCTATCAGTGGCTGCTGGGTCCGCTGCGGCACGCCTGCCGTCGCCCGGCGGCGGCAGTACTGGTGGTCGGGGCGCTGTACTACGCGCTGCCGCCCGGACCGGCCCGATGGCAGCCCTATCTGCGGCACGCCACCCTGCTGGTCCTGTTCGCCGTCGGTGCCTGGCTGGTGATCAGGGCATTGCACGTCGCCGAGGCGGTCGCGTTCAGCCGGCTGCCGAACAATCTGGCCACCAGCCGGCGGGTCCGGCGAGCCCGGACCCAGATCCGCCCGGTGCGGCGGTTCACGGTAGCGGTCGTCACGATCGTCGCGGTCGGCCTGATCCTGATCACCTTTCGGCCGGTACGCCTCTTCGGCATCTCCGTGCTGACCTCGGCCGGGGTGGTCGGCGCGGTCCTCGGCCTCTCCGCCCGGACCGCGCTCGGCAACGCGTTCGCCGGCATTCAGGTCGCCTTCGCCGACGGGCTGCACGTCGGCGACGTGCTGGTGGTGGATGGTGAGTGGGGCCGGGTCGAGGAGGTGAAGCTGACCAACGTGGTGATCCGGCTCTGGGATGACCGCATGCTCATCCTGCCGACCACGTACTTCACCGAGCGGCCGTTCCAGAACTGGACCCGGAACGAGTCGCGGGTGATCGGCAAGATCCAGTTGCATGTCGACCACACCGCCGACCTCGACGACCTCCGGCGGGAGGCACGCCGACTGGTCGAGTCCTCACCACTGTGGGACCGAGACCAGTGGGTGCTCCAGATGGTCGACGCCACCCCGCAGACCGTGGTCATCCAGGTTCAGGCCTCGGCCGCCGATGGTGCCAGCGCCTGGGACCTGCGCTGCGACCTGCGCGAGGGACTGGTCGGCTACCTGCGCGACCACCAGCCCCAGTGGCTACCCCGCACCCGCAACCAGTACCAACCCTGACCACCGGCGCCCGCTCTCCTTCCCGACCGCGGTGTCCCGCGCCTGGCGCCGGTAGCGATCGGCGGTTGGTGGGTGGGCGACGGCTCGATCGACCGTCGCCCACCCGGAGTCTCAGCTCAGGGCCGCTTGGCGCCGCTCAGCCGAAAAACGCCTTCAGGTGCTGGACGAGCACCTGAGGCTGCTCATCCACGAAGTAGTGCCCGGTGTTGTTGATCTGCACCAGCTGCACGTTGGTGGCCTGCTGGCTGAGCGTCGCGGCAAAACTCGGGTAGAAGATGTCGTGCGCGATACCCAGGACCGGGACGGTCACCGGCGCGTACGTCCCGTTGTCGATGATGTCCTGGCCCAGCGCCTGGTACCAGCCGTTGCCGCCCCGGATGGCGTCCGGGGTCGAGTACGCCTGGGCGTAGACAGCCCGGTCGAAATCGCTGATGGCTGCCTTGTTGACCAGGAGGTTGTCGAACATCCAGTCGACGAGGAAGCGGGACCGGCCCGTGATGAGCTGCTCCGGCAGCTGCGTCACCTGGTTGAAGGCGAACCACCAGGGGTGGAACGGGGCACCCGGCGCCGGCAGCATCCGGAACTCGTAGTAGCTGCTGTTCGGGTGTTCCACGTCCAGCATGGCGATCTTCTTGACGACTCCGGGGTGGTTCGCCGCCATGCTGTAGGCGACCATCGACCCCATGTCGTGACCCACGACGTTCACCTTGGTGTAGCCCAGCGCCCCGGCCAGCGCCGCGATGTCCCCCGCCATCGTCTTCTTGTCGTACCCGGACGCCGGCTTGCTGGAGCCGCCGGCACCGCGCAGGTCCACGGCGATCACACGGTAGCGGGCGGCCAGCGCGGGCATCACCTTGTGGTACTCCCACCAGGTCTGCGGCCAGCCGTGCAGCAGGATCAGGGGCTCCCCGCGCCCCCCGGCGACGTAGTGCAGCCGAACTCCGTTGACCTCCGCGTACCTGCTCGTGAATCCCCCCGGAAGGGCGGCTGCGAGGTCGGCGGCGGCCGGGGCGGAGGCCAGTGCACCGTCCGTGGACGGCGCGGCCTGCGCCGCGCTGCCGGTCGCCACCGCGGCGACCGCGCCGGCACCGAACGCGATCAGCTTCCTTCTGTTCATCGAAGACACGCATGCTCCAGTTCTCTAGACAGTGACATGAATCTTTACCGATTTTCGGTAGATGCAGTCGCGCCAAGGTCACGGATGCCCGATGGTCCATCGGGAATGACCGATGGGACCTAATTTCGTGCGCTTGCGTCCGATAGCCGGGACGGTCGTCGATGGGACAAGCGACGATCATGCCTGCCCGGCCGAGACGGACGGCGGCGAAGACCGCCAGCACCGCCATCGCGAACAACGTCATCGTCACCGGCAGGAAACGAACGAGGGTCGACACGAGGACCAACAGACGTGCAGGTGGCCGGACGGCCTCTCAGACGCCCGGCGACAGAATGACCTTGTTCTTCACCTTGCCGCTCTCCACCATTTCGTGCGCTCGCGCTGCCTCAGCGAGCGGCACCACCGCGCCCACCTCAACCGAGAGCCGGCCGCGCTCGACGAGGTCGGTCAACGCCAACAAACCGGAACGGTCAGGTTCGACGAGGAAGTCCGTCACTCGAACGCCCGTGGCCGCACCGCGACGGACATCGTCGCTGGCGGGAGAGGACGGCACCTGGACAACTACTCCGCCGCGACGCACCAGCGGCACGGAACGCGCCGTGTAGTCGCGGCCGACGAAGTCGAGTACCGCGTCGACCGGATCGATCACGTCCTCGAACCGGACCGAGGTGTAGTCGACGACCTCGTCCGCGCCCAGCGCTCGTAAGCGGTCGTGGTCACTGCCTTTGGCCACCCCGATGACGTGTGCGCCGCGAGCCTTCGCTACCTGTACGGCCAATGCGCCCACGTGCCCGGCGGCACCGTGAATCAACAACCGCTGCCCCGGGTCCAAGTGGATTGTGTCCGTCACCAGCTGCCACGCGGCGAGCCCGGCCAACGGCAACGCGGCCGCCTCGGCAAACGACAGGGACGATGGCTTCGGGGCGAACTGGCGTGAGGGCGCTGTGACGTACTCCGCGTAACCACCGGCTTGCCGCGGGAACCATGGCATGCCATAGACCTCGTCGCCGGGGGAGAAAATGGTGACCCCGAGTCCTATCTCGGCCACCACACCCGCGACGTCCCAACCGAGAATCATGGGAAAAGACGAAAGGGGACCCTGCCCCTGACGCTGTTTCACGTCAGCCGGATTGATGCCCGCAGTGCGAACCTCCACGAGCACTTCGGTCGGCTGCGGGGTCGGCTTCGCCAGCTCCACCGGTTGGAGCACCTCGGGCCCTCCGTAGCGATCCATGCACACCGCAAGCATGTCGGGTAAACCTCCGCACGTTTCGCCAGCACCCAGGCCCGTCGACCAGTCACAAACTCGCACCCGAAAGGAACATCCGCGGCGAGGTCGGCCGCTGTGGCGCAAATGGCCCGGGCAAGGTCAGGGTACGCATCCCCCGGGCGCGCGGTTGCCGAAACCGCTTCCCGGAGTCGCCGAAGCAGTAGTCGATGGACGCGAGCGCGCCGAGCCAGGAATGGCGGCAAACTGGGCGGACCGGTGGACGTTCGAGCCCATCCGGACCGCTGTCCACCTCAGGAGACAGTCACGAAGACCAACAGCCCGGCGGTCACACGTTCAGGTGAAAGTGCACGGCGAAGTAGCCGGTGTTCGCCGTGGAGTTGGACGCCTCCACGCCGACCCACCCGTGGAACGTCCCAGTGTCGCCGATCACCTGGAGTTGCGGCTTGCGGTGCGAACCACCGGTGTAGCAGGTGCTCGACGTCAGGCAGGTGCACCAGTGCTCGTAGAAGTTTCGCCGGCCCACTCCCGCGAGGTAGTAGCGGATCGGGGCGGAGGTCGCGCCGTTCGGGCAGGACGAACAGGTGGCGGTCGGAGGGCTGAGCCAGCTCAGGCAGCTCCCGTTGCATCGGGTGAACGACCGAAGATCCATCCCGCTGGGGCCGGCGGCACCGGTGCTTCCGCTGTAGCCGGCGTACCGGCCGGTGTACTGGGCCAGCGGGATGTTGCTGACCGGCGTGTACGCGTCGTTCGAGGCGGAACTGCCGAAGCCCCAGCCGACGGTGACCCCGTAGTTGGAGCTGACGAAGTCGAGCCGGGCCAGGTCGCTGGCGGGCTGGCTGACCGCCCAGGTCTCCTGGACGCCCTCGCTCCAGGTGATGGTGATGCTGTCACCGGAGTTGGTGTACGTGCCGCTCAGGGACTTCACGACGCCACCGGGCTGGAACCCAGCGGCCGTCCGCACCTCGCAGTCGTGGCCGGTGCAGCCGGTCGTCCGGACGCCCGTGCCGGCGGCCCCGACGACGGCGCCCCGGTTCCAGTACCAGAAGCTCTCGGTCACCGTGCCGGTGCCGGAGAAGTAGTAGGTCGCCAGCCGGACCCAGACCGGACCGGTGGCGGGCGCGCCGGCGGCGGGGACGGCCCCGAGCGCCACACTGTAGATACGCCGCCCACCTGGGTAGTCCACCGCCTGGGCGGGCGCCGGCAGGAGGATCGCTCCCATCGTCAGCGCCAACAGCGCGGCGGCGAGAACCCGCCAGGTGACTCCCCGTCGACGACCCATACGGCACACTCCCCGTCATGACCGACCAATCGACATATCGTATCTGATCAATGTCGACCGGATGGGTCCCGCAGCGCGGCACGCTCAGAGGAGCAGTGCCGGGTGACGGGCCGAAGTGCGACCAGAGGCCACCTTCGAACGGGTCGTCCGTCCTCGGGTCGGTCTAGCAGCCCTGTCCGGTGGCTGGTGTTCGAGACGCAGGCGCATGATGATGCGCGTCTCGACTATGGGTGTATTGGAGGCGAGGTGTTGGAATCGTCGCATGGCCAAGACACTCCTGACCTTGTCCGTTCTCGCTACCGGCCTGATGGCCGGCCTGTTCTCCGCCTTCAGCTATGCCGTGATGCCGGGCCTGCGCAATACCGACGACGTCGCTTTCGTCAGCTCCATGCGTGGAATCAACAAGGCCATCTTGGTTCCGATCTTCGGAATCCTCTTCGGAGGTGCCCTCATACTGCTGGCCGCCTCCCTCATCGCGCTCCGGCACAACGCCGGCGTCCGACCATGGGTTGCCCTGGCACTCCTGCTCTATGTCCTGACACTCCTCGTGACCATGGCAGTCAACGTGCCGCTGAACAATGGCTTGGAGACCGGATCGGGCTCCGCCGAATCGCTGCGCGAGGCGTTCGAAAGCCGTTGGGTCGGGTGGAACGCCATCCGCGCCCTGCTCAACACCGGAGCCTTCGCCGCGGCCGCAGTCGCTCTCCTGCGCCTCTGAACCTGCTCGCGCTGAGCGGTCGTCGGTCAAAAACGGCCGGCAGTCGCCTTATCCGTGACACGAGCAGGGCTGGCCGCCTGCTCCGGCATTCTGCGCGGCGGTACGAGTAGAAGCCGGCGAATCGCCAGGTAAAGTGCTGGACGGACCCGGTCCTCCACCTTCGTGCTGATCAGCCAGGAAGCGCCGCACATCGCGGCGATCACCAGCGGCAACGCCAGCCAGGGATGGACCGCCGGGACCAAGGCGTTGATGGCAACAACACCCAAGGTGAAGTGGATCAGATAGAGCGGATATGTCATCGCGCCGAGTTCGGACAGAAATGGCCACCGCATCCAGCTCAACCCACCGGTCGCTGCGAGGATCATAACGACGAAGATCGCCAGGATGACCAGGGCAGCAACGACCAGAGTCGGTGCCAGCCCGTCAGCGACCAGCTCGTCGATACGACTGTCCGCCTCCTTTACGGCGTTCGCGTAGCACGCCGACAGCAGGAAGCCCAGTCGCGCGGTGAAGCCGAAGCGGTGCACCATGTACAGCGCCATGCCAGCGATGAAGTAGTGGCTGAACTGGGGCTGGACAATGAGCGCCAACGCGGCGTGGGCGGCCGGCGGAACAGGGAGAGCCTCCAGGGCCACGCTGGTGGTGAGCCAGCCCCACAGCAGCCAGTGGGTACGCCGCTCGGTGATCCCCAACAGCGAGAAGGCGAACAAAATGAGGTAGAACCGCCACTCGGACCACAACGTCCAGTAGACGCTTTCGACGTACTCAATGTCGGCGAGCTGGGGAAACATTGACAAGTTCGCCACGTACTGGGTCGCGGTGACGTCGTTACGGCCCCGAGGTCCCGCAATGGCGACCACCGCCGCCGTGAGAGTGACGGCCACCCAGAAGGCGGGATACAGTCGAGAAATCCGCGACGCCACGAACTCGCGCGTGCTGCGTCCCCACACGCTCATGAGCACGACCATGCCGCTGATGAGGAAGAACAGTTCGACGCCAAGGTAACCGTACTGAGTGACCGCGCCGAGCGACGGCGCGAAATCATACTCAGTTAGGCCCTGGCTGAAGGTGTAGTGAAGAAGGACGATCATCAGGGCGGCGGCGAACCGGAGTAGATCCACCTCGTATAGGCGGTGCTGCGCTCGCACTGGACTTGCCGCCAATGTCATGCGTGCGCTACAGATCGACCGGACCGAGCACCGATCGCCGCCGCCGAGACCCGGAACCGTCCCACGACGAGCTTCAGGCCGATGCCGTTGAGGTCGGCACCCGACTGTCGTGGATGGATTTTCGTCCGATCGATACGTGCGGTGTGGATACTGGACGATCTGTTATCGAGCCCGGGCACCGTGCGACCCCCGCCGGGCAGGCGTTCTGGCAGGTAGCTGCCATCCTGCCCGGCGACCCGGGGAATAGATGTTACTCGCGACATGCGTCCCTCTCATGTGCCAGACCCTGAGGCGTGATCTGCACGCGTGGCCCGAAAATCCGGCGCACCCGCGACGGACCGGAATGATGCGTCAATTCCTTATACCGGATTCGCGGCGCGACTCCGCCGCTTTCACACTTTCCGCAAGACGCACACGGTGAAGACTCCGACCTCCCGGCCCGCTGCTCGCCGGCGGGGACCGGCTGGACCCCAGCTGATCGCGCGCCCGACTACGGCGTCCTCGCCGACGGCTCGGCCGGGCCGCACTGCGTTCCGGACCATCGGCCGATCGGATCACCGAAGACGATGATCGGCTATTTCCATGTGCGACGGACACCCTGCGACACTTAGGAAGAGGCATGACCAACGAGGTGACCGTTCCCCTGCTGCCGTGCGCATCCATTGACGACATCGAAATCTTCTACGGGGTCCTCGGATTCCGTACCACCTACAAGCAACGCAAGCCCAACCCGTGTATGGGGGTGCAGCGGGAAGACCTGCATCTGCAGTTCTTCGAGATCGCCGGATTTGAACCGGAGCAATCCTATGGCTCCTGTCTCGTACTCACCTCCGACATCGAGGGACTACATCGGGCATTCGCGGCCGGCATGCGCGCCGCGTACGGCAAGGTACTGGTGTCCGGAACGCCGCGGATGACGCGGCCCAGGGCGCGGAAGAACGCCGACGGGTTGGGCGGATTCAGCCTCATCGACCCAGGCGGCAACTGGATCCGCGTCTTTCGGCACACCGCCACCGCACCCACGTCGGCCGCCACGCCTGCCGGGCGGCTGGCCAAGGCCCTAGCGAATGCTGTCGTGCAGGCCGATTCCAGAGGAAATGTGGCACAGGCCGTTCGGATCCTCGACAGCGCGTTAACCCGCCTGCAAGCCGACGACGACCCGGTCGAGCAGGTAGAGGTCCTGGTCTACCGCGCCGAACTCGCGATGGTGCTGCACGACCCGGAGACGGCGGCCGAGATGCTGGCCCGCGCCCAGTCCGTCACGCTCACCGAAGACGAATCGGAAAGAACGGCGCCCGCGTTCGACAACGCCGCCGAACTCGCCGCAGCACTGCGGTAACCCGCCATACGAACGCCTCCCTCATCCGGACGGTCGCGGCCGATTCGCATGTCCGTGCGGGGCCTGGTCACGCACGAACAGGAAACCGGGGTCACCGGCTGCCCCGGTGACCCCGGGTTCGCGTCCGGTCAGGCATGAAGCCTGGCCAGAGCGTTCTCAGTGGGACCCAGCCCGGTGGTGGGCCTACGTGGCGTCAGCCGTCCGGCCGGTCCCGCGGCCGGCCGAGACCGTTGTGGCGACCCGCACGAACGCGGCGACCGCGCGCGAATGCGAGTTCTGCGGCCACGCCACCGCGAAGACGGCCTCCGGCGCGTCGTCGACCGGGCGCCACGTCAACTGCGGCCGGGCGTTGCGCTCGGCGATCGAGACGGGAAGCAGCGCGAGCATCCGCCCGAGCTCGATCTGACGCAGCATCTGCACCATGTCCCCGAACGGTGGCGACTGCTCCCCGTGTCGCACGTAGACGTGCGCACCGAGGACACCCTGCTGGTGCCCGGTCTCGATGTCGGCCAGCCGCAGCCGGGGTCGCTCGGCGAGCGGGTGACCGTTCGGTAGCGCCAGCACCTGCGGCTCAGACAGCAGTGGCTCCGAGTCCAAGCCGTCGGAGTCGAACGGCTCGACGACGATCGCCACGTCGGCCTCGCCCGTGCGCAGCAGCCCGGGCTGTTCACGCCAGCCGGTGAACATGACCTCGATCGGGACGACGGCATTCTCGGCGCGGTACGCCGCGAGCACGTCCTCGAGCAGCCCTCCCTCGACGTCGGCCTTCACCGCGAGCACCAGCTTGCCGCCGGGCACCCCCGCGGCTCGCCGGGCACGCCGGGCGGCGGCGTCGAGTGCCACCAGTGCCGCCCGCCCGTCCGCGAGCAGCGTCGCGCCCGCCTCGGTGAGGGCGACGCTGCGGGTGGTGCGTTCCAGAAGCCGTACGCCGAGGTCCGCCTCAAGCCCGGAGATCGCGCGGGACAGGGCCGGCGCGGCGATGCCGACCCGCTCCGCGGCCCGGGTGAAGTTGAGTTCCTCGGCGACGGCCACGAAGTAGCGCAGCGGCCGGGACTCCACGGGATTCATGCCTCCAGGGTAATGATCACGCCCGTACCGGTCCTTCTCCCCGCGGCTACGCCGCGTGACGATGGGAACCATGATCGTCATCACCACTCCTACGGGCACGATCGGTGCCGCCGTCGCCGAGTCCCTCCGCACCGCCGGCGCGTCGCTGCGGCTGGTCGCTCGCGACCCCTCCCGCCTGCCCGCGACCCTTTGCGAGCACGCCGACGTGGTTACCGGCTCCCACGCCGATCCCGCTGTGCTCGACACCGCGCTGACCGGCGCCAAAGCGCTGTTCGTGCTCGTACCTCCGAATTTCACCACCTCGGACGTGACCGAGCACTATCTCAGCTTCGCCCGCCCGGTCGCGGAGGCCGTCCGCGCGCACGGCGTACCCCGCGTCGTGGCCGTTTCCTCGCTCGGCCGCGGATTCACCGGCCCGGCCGGGATGCTCTCGGCGGCCTGGGCGATGGACGAGGTGCTGGAGTCCAGCGGAGCCGCCTACCGCTCGCTGCAGCCAGCGTTCTTCACAGAGAACCTGCTGCATCAGGTCGAGCCGATCAGGGACCAGGGGATCTTCGCGCTCACCGCCGACCCCGACGCACCGCTCGTGGCGGTGGCCACCGCGGACATCGCCCGCACGGCCGCCGGGCTGCTCGCCGACCCGACCTGGAACGGCAAGGAGGACGTCCCCGTCCGCGCGCCCGTCGACCACACCCCGCGCGAGATGGCGCAGATCATCTCTGAGACGCTCGGGCAGCCGGTCGCCTACCACCAGGTCACGCTCACCGACTACCGCACCCGGTACGAATCGTCCGGAGCGAGTCCGGCGGTCGTCGATGCCATGGTCGAGATGGCCGAGGCGCAGGCGGCCGGCGTCTACCCTCCCGCCAGCGTGCGAGGCGACGGGACCACGTTCCGCGAGTGGTGCGAGTCGGTGCTGAAACCTGCCGTTCGGCCGACACCGCGTACCGGCGGGGATGCATAGGACCCATCGCACGAACGGAAGCCCAGTACGCGGCGGTGGCGCGCTGGGCTCAGGGAGTTGGCAGGCCGCCCGTGGCGCAGAGCGTTTCCCCACTTACGAAACTGGCCTCCTGACTGGCCAGGAAGACGTAGACAGGAGCCATCTCGGCGGGTTGCCCCGGCCGTCCCAGGGGGGTGCGTGCGCCAAAGTTCGCCAGGGCTTCCGTGGGCTGGCCACCGGATACCTGCAGGGGCGACCAGACCGGGCCGGGAGCCACGGCGTTAACCCGGATCCCCTTGGATGCCACCTGTTGCGCCAACGCCTTGGTGAAGTTGTTGATCGCCGCCTTGGTGCTCGCGTAGTCAAGCAGAATCGGCGACGGTTGGTAGGCGTTGATCGAGGTGGTGTTGATGATGGCGCTACCTGGTCGCATCTGCCCGACCGCTGAACGGCAGAGCCAGAACATGGCGTACACGTCAGTCTTGAACGTGTCGTCGAACTGCGCGGTCGTGAGGTCGGTGATGTCGGGAACCGCATGCTGCGACCCCGCGACGTTGGCCAGGATGTCGATGCCGCCGAACTCGCTCACGGCGGTGTTGACGAGTCGGTCGCAGTATGCCTCGTCGCGAATGTCACCGGGCACGGCGACGGCTCGGCGGCCGGCCTGTCTCACCATCTCGACGACCTCGTGGGCGTCGGGCTCCTCCTGCGGCAGATAGGAAAGGACCACGTCGGCACCCTCCCGCCCGAAGGCGATGGCGACGGCGCGACCGATGCCGCTGTCCGCACCGGTGACGACCGCCTTGCGCCCGGCGAGGCGGCCAGTGCCGCGGTAGGTCGCTTCGCCGCCGTCCGGTTTGGGAACCATCTCCTGTTCCAGCCCGGGCGGTTGCTGGGACTGGCGGAAGCTCGGGTCCGCTGTCGGGTACTGCGATCGCGGGTCGCGCAGCGTGTACTGGTCGGCCATGTTTGCCTCCCCGGTCAGCCGACGCTCCGGCGTAACCAGGGCGTTCGGCAGGCGGTCCGCTTCGGCGCGTCGGTCTGACGCCCGTCAGGCGTCACCGCACGTGGTGCTCGACGCGGCACGTCTGGTGCCCGGGTCGACCCGGCAGGATTACCCCCCGGTCCGCCCGTCACACCCGGAGCCTGCCCGTCGGGGCGAGTTTGTCGCGAAGCGGCGCCTGCAGGACCTCTCCTTGTTCTCACCGGCCGCGTGATCTCACCGGCTGCGCCCCCTATCGACTGACGCGCGGGACGCCCCGTTTGTCCGGCACGGCATTGGGTACCCGCCGGTCCACCCGACAGGACGATTGGCGGAGGTAGGGCGTGACCATGGCGGGAGACGAGCAGTACGAGCGGGGTCTTGAGGCGCTGCGACAGGCCGACGGCGGCGCAGCGCAGAGACTCCTGGAAGCCCTCGCCGACGTCTCACCCGAGCTCAGCCGTCGCTCCGTCGCGTGGTCCTACGGGGATCTCTACGTCCGGCCCCAGCTCGCACGCCGGGACCGGGAGCTGCTCACCCTCGGCATTCTGACCGGCCTCGGTGACGCCGGGGCCCAGCTGGAGGTGCACGTCAACGGGGCACTCAACGCGGGCCTGACGCCGTCGGAGATAGTCGAGGCGCTGCTTCAGGCGGTGGTCTACTGCGGCGTGCCGCGGGCCGTCAACGCCACGCTCGTCGCCAAGAAGGTCTTCGCTGAGCGCAACCTGCTTCCTGTCCCGGCAAGCCCCACCCCGGCCGGCTGATCTCGCCGTCGTCGCTCACGCGCCGCCGACACAGCAGACAGCACCGCTCACACCGCCCGGTCCGCTGCCGGCCCGAGGCGACCGTGCCGCGCCCGAACGGTGGCGCCGCATGCCGATCTTGACTGCCTTCTCGCAGTTCAGCCGCAGTCGCGCGGATCGCGCCAGATGCGTATGTTCGTTCGGAGGCCGAAGTGGGTGCATCGGCTGACGGCGGCGGCCCTGACGGATCCACGGCGCGATGGAGAGCCTCGATCCGACCAGCCGCGGGGAGGGGACGGTCATGCAACTGGTCGCGGGCGAACCGCTGGAGTACCTGGTCGGTGATCTGGTTGTCGAGGTGGACCATCCGGCAGTGCGGGCGTTATCTGGTGAACTGCGCGCGGCGCATCCGGATGACGTCGACTTCATGCGGGCCGCCTTCGAATGGGTTCGTGACCGGATCCGGCACTCCGTGGACGCCCAGGATCCGCGGATCACCGTCACCGCCGGCGAGGTGCTCAGCGCCGGCGTCGGCCTCTGCTACGCCAAGTCGCACCTGCTGGTGGCCGTGGCCCGGGCCGCCGGCGTTCCGGCCGGGTTGTGCTACCAACAGCTGACCGACGGGGAAGAACGCTTCCTGCACGGCCTCGTCGCCGTATACCTCGCGGGCGGCTGGCATCGCCAGGATCCGCGCGGCAACCGCACCGGCATCGACGCCCAGTTCCGGCTCGGACGTGAGCAGTTGGCCTACCCGATCACGAAGGGATCCGTCGCCGTCGATTATGCCGAGGTGCACGTGCGACCCTCGTCCAACGTGATCGCGGCCCTGCGCGGTGCTCGGGACGCTCTTGAATTGTGCCGCGCCGGGTTACCCGCTACGCCCTGAGTCCGGGACAGTGGGTGCCGGCCTCAGGGAATGCGCGGCAACACCCTCTTCTCGACATGTGCGGACGGCGCCCTACCGCCGCGCGGGGTGCCGACGCCGACGCCTTCGGCAGCGCCGTGAAGTCGCAGGCAGGGTGGGCCGTGCCCGGTTGGCCTTGCCTCCGCCGGGTCGACCGGCCGTTCACCGATGCCCCCTCCGCTACAGGCTGCGCCGACGCGCGGGCGGTGGCGGCTGGCTGTGGCCTGGCGCGGTCGCGGAGGGCGATCAACAGAGCAACGGTCGACGCGATCCCGCCCACGATGCCGACCACGACGTTCGCACGTTGAGTACATCCACAAGCCTCTTGTACACACGGAACCGCTGATGCGCCAGGGAGAAGTTCGTCATGGCCAGGACCGAAACCGCAAAGTAGGTCCGGACGCTTTGGCACCGCCCACCGCCGCCCGTGATGTGGCGATGGCCGGGGACAGACCAGGGGCGCAGGGACCTTCGAAGGTCCCTGCGCCCGTCGTGCGCGGTCTACCCGATCAGCTGTAGACCTCGAACTCGAACAGCGAGTAGCCCCAGGCTGTGGCGCGGGTCGTGCCGTTGATCCGCACATATCGGCCGGTGGCGGCCAGCGCGGTGTTGTCGTCCACCCCACCGTCCCCACCGGTCACCGTCCGCACCGTGGTCCACGTCGTTCCGTTGGCCGACGTCTGGATCTGGTACCCCGAGCCGTACGCCCCCTCCCAGGTCAACTTGACCCGATTGATGGAGTACGACTGACCGAGATCCACCTGGATCCACTGCGGGTCGGCGAAGGCACTCGCCCACCTGCTGGTCAGCGAACCGTCGACCGCAGCGGAGGCCGGATAGGCTACCGCCTCGGTGCTCGACGCAGTCGCCGGCTTGTTCAACGCCAGGTTGCCCGAGGGCGGCTGTACGACGCCGCCCCCGTAGACCTCGAACTCGAACAGCGAATATCCCCAGGCCGTGCCGCGAGCCGTACCGTTGATCCGGACGTAACGACCCGTGGCGGCCAGCGCGGTGTTGTCGTCCACCCCACCGTCGCCACCGGTCACCGTCCGCACCGTGGTCCACGTCGTTCCGTTGGCCGACGTCTGGATCTGGTACCCCGATCCGTACGCCGCTTCCCAGGTCAGCTTGACCCGGTCGATGGAGGTCGACTGGCCGAGGTCCACCTGGATCCACTGCGGATCGCTGAAGGTGCTCGCCCACCTGGTGGTGAGCGAACCGTCGACCGCAGCCGAGGCCGGGAATGTGCCGGACTCCGTGCTCGACGCCGTCACCGGCTTGTTCAACGCCAGGTTCCCCGACGGCGGTTGCGTGGTGCCGGAGGTGAACGTGAAGTCGTCGATGTCGAACAGCGATCCCGCGCCGCCGGTGAACACCAGGTACAGCTGGTGCGTTCCGGCGGGTGGGCTGATCGTCCCGGTGACGTCGGCCCACGTCTCCCAGCCACCGGTCGGTGCGACCTGCACCGTGCCGGCCACCGGGCCGGTCGGTGAGTCGACCCGCACGGTCAGCGTGCCACCGACGCCGGCCGAGGCGACCCGCGCCTTGATACCGGTGACGCCGGCCAGGTTGTACGGCGTGAAGGAGATCCAGTCGCCGTTCTCGATGTACCCGATGGCGTTTCCGCCGTGGGCGCTGGGCTTGGCGGCGAGCTGGACGCCGTTCATGGTGCCGAAGTGCTCGGCCTGCCGGGTCCGCGGTTGCAGCACGTGCTGGTCCTGAACCGCGACCCCGCTGACCGGGGTGTACACCGCGGCGAGCACCCCGAAGATGTTCGCGGACGCGTCGTGCTCACCGTCCACCGTGGTCTGGATCGACCCGGTGCAGCCGTTCTTGCTGGTGATCGGGTGACCGTGACTGTCGTGGCCGAGGATGTAGTTGAGCTGGACCCGGTTGCAGTCGATGGTGCCGGCGTTCGGATCGGTGACCCTCACCTCGTAGGGCACCAGGTCGCCGAACTGGAACACCGATCCGTCGGCCGGTGTGATCAATTCGATGGATGGTCGGCCGACCCCGATGACGGTACTGGCCGTCGCGGTTCTGCCGCCGGGGTCCCGTACCGTCAGCGTCGCGGTGTACTCGCCGTTAGCCGGGTAGGTGAACGTCGGGTTGGCCGCCGTGGAGTCGGTGCTGCCGTTACTGGTGAAGTCCCAGGCGTACGTGATCGCGTCGCCGTCCGGGTCGTTGCTACCCGCCGAGCTGAACTGCACGGCCAGCGGCGCCGCGCCGGAGGACGGGGTGGCGCTGATCTGCGCGATCGGTGCCCGGTTGCCGCCGGTGTTGTACTCGATCCGGTAGAGGGCCGAGTTGGCGTCACCGCCGAACCAGGTGGTGCCGTAGTCGAGCACGTACAGGGCGCCGTCCGGCCCGAACTCCATGTCCATGATCGCGGTCCCGGACCACGGGATCGGCTCGATCGCGCCGGCCGTGCCGTTGGCGTTCAGGGTGACCGCCTTGATCCAGCGACTGGTGAACTCCCCGAGGAAGACCTTCCCGTTGTACGACGCCGGGAACTTCACGTCGGAGGCCAGCGCCGGGTTGAAGTTGTAGACCGGACCGCCCATGGGCCCGCCGCCACCCAGCTCGGGCCGCCAGGGCCCCTGCCCGCCGTAGGGCAGCCAGGCCGCCTGCGACGGCGGCAGCGTGGTGATGCCGGTGTTGTTCCGGGAGTTGTTCGTCGGCCCACCGGCACAGTTGTACGGGCCGGACGACGGCCCGCTGGGGAACGTGAACTCCTGGTAGGGGGTGTTGTAGTTGGAGCAGTACGGCCAGCCGTAGAAGCCCGGCTGGGTGATCCGCTCGAACGAGACGGTGCCCGCCGGCCCGCGCTGCGGGTCGGCAGAGCCGGCGTCGGGGCCGTAGTCACCGAGGTAGACGACCCCGGTCGCCTTGTCCACGCTCATCCGGAACGGGTTGCGGAAGCCCATGGCGTACACCTCGGGCCTGGTGTTCGCCGTTCCCGGGGCGAACATGTTGCCGGCCGGGATGGTGTAGCCGCCCGTCGCACCCGGCTTGATCCGCAGCACCTTGCCGCGCAGGTCGTTGCTGTTGGCCGAGGTGCGCTGCGCGTCGTAGGCGGGGTTGCGGTCGGCCCGCTCGTCGATCGGCGCAGACCCGGCCGAGTCGAACGGGTTGGTGTCGTCACCGGTGGACAGGTAGAGGTTGCCGGCGGCATCGAAGTCGATGTCACCGCCGACGTGGCAGCACAGCCCACGGCTGGTCGGCACGTCGAGGATCGTCACCAGCGAGGCCGGGTCGATCGTGTTGTCGTCTCGCACGGTGAGCCGGGCCAGCTTGTTGGAGCCGTTGAACGGGGCGAACTGCGCCGCCGTGCCGGTGGACGGAGCGTCGCCGCCCGGCGTGCTGAGCGGCGGCGCGTAGTAGACGTACACCCAGCGGTTGCTGGCGAAGTTCGGGTCGGCCTTGATGCTCTGCAGACCCTCCTCGTCGTGGCTGTAGACCGGCAGCGTCAGGGCGACTTTGGTGTTGCCGTTGACGTCGGTGTACCGGATGACGCCGTTCCGCGAGGTGTGCAGCACACCCCTGTTGGGCAGCACGGTGAGGCCCATCGGCTCACCGGTCTCCGCCACGCCCTTGGCCAGGTTCACCTGGTTGAACGTGCCGACGGGGGCCTGCACCGAGCAGTTGCCGATGTTCTGCGCGGCGTACCTGATGCCGCCGAGCAGGTGGGTGCGGAAGTTGGTTTCTGCGTAGCTCTCCTGGGTGTGGCCGAGGCCGGTATACCAGGACCGGCCGCCGTCGTAGGGCCGGCACCACGAGATCGGGTGGTCGCCGTTCATGGTGCCGCCGGTGTACGTGGCCTCGTTGAGATTCGCGAGGACGTGCACCTGCGAGCGGGGGTTGGTGCGGTAGCTGTACCACTCGTCGGTGCGGTTCCAGTTCACCGGGATGCCCGCGTTCGACGGGTGAGCGGTGTCCTCGATGCGGACGGTGGCCGGCTGGATCGCGGGGTGGCTGGAGAAGTAGGCGCCGACGAGGTTGCCGTACCAGGGCCAGTCGTATTCGGTGTCGGAGGCGGCGTGCACGCCGACATAGCCGCCACCGGCGCGGAGATAGCGCTCGAAAGCGGCCTGCTGGGTCGGGTCGAGCACGTCGCCGGTCGTGGACAGCCAGATGACCGCTCGGAACCTGGCCAGGTTCGTGTCGGTGAACTGGGCGGCGTCCTCGGTCGCCTCGACCGTGAAGTTGCCCTGCGTGCCCAGTTGCTGGATCGCAGCGATCCCTGCGGGGATCGCGTCGTGCCGGAACCCCGCCGTCTTGCTGAAGACCAGCACCGAGAAGTCGGCCGCGAATGCCGGGGCGGCGTTGACGCCCATCCCGGCCAGCACAAGAGCGACGATTAGCAGCATTCTGCGAATCATGATCGGTTGGTTACCTCTCGTGAGGAAGTAGCCGAAACGTGCGCCGATCACGTCTCGAACGTGGCCGCGGTGGGCGGCCCCGCGGTAGGTCCCGGGACGCGCACAGCGGTGTCGCGTCTGTCCCGGCGGTAGGGGGTCGTCGGCACGTCGCGCCTCGGTGAAGGTCGCGCGGCGCCGTGATGGGGGTGGGGGTGGGGGCGGGTGGACGTGAGCGGCTGTTGACGGTGGCTGGTCAGGGGTGCTGCGCCGCCATCTTCTTGGACCTCTATCCTCGGGAGAGCGCTCTCTCATGGAGATTTGGAAAAGTTAACAGATTCATCATCGTCTAACAACGGTTCCATCGACCGCCGCGAAATCCGACTGCCGAAGTCCGCCCCGGCCGGACTCCTCGCTCCGGGTCGTCAGCGTGTGCGCGGGACAAGGGCATGACCTCATCGGCGCCCTTGCGCCGCGTTCGAACGCCGACCGGGTATGCGCAGAGCTCATCGAGTACGACCCTCGCAACGTGGCCGCCCGGATGGGTATCACCGCCGCTGTGCTCAACGGGATCACTGCCACCCAAGCGGGTGCTGGCGACTTCGTCGCGTACCGATGGCGCAGCTTCGCGTGGACGGCGACTGACCGACAGGTCTTGGACGACTTCACGTCAAAGAACGCAACGAAGTCGGCGGCCAAGTCCCGACAGAACACCGAGCGCTGGGTACGCGACCCCGCAATGTGGACCGGCGAGTGGCGGATCACCGGACCGCCGGCCATCAGTCAGCCCGTGAGCCACAGCGCGCGGGCACCCTCTCGTGAGGTAGGCGCCGGCAGCAGTAGGACCCTCAACCAGCCAGCAGGCCCGCTCCGGACCGCAAATCAGGCCACCCAGCCGGGCAGGTCCATAGCGGCCCGAACCGAAGGCAGCCGCGCTGCTCCCAATGCAAGCCGCACATACCGCAAAGCCCGTTACCGATGAATCCGGTAACGGGCTTCTGACCTGCACAAACTGAGAGTGGGCGATGCTGGTATCGAACCAGCGACCTCTTCGGTGTGAACGAAGCGCTCTCCCACTGAGCTAATCGCCCTCAGCGCCACTGACTCTACCCGATCGTGGAACCGGACCGGAAATCCGGGGTCAGTGCGTCGCGAGGTACTGCATCACCTTGGCCACCACGTCGATGCCGAGGCTGTACTTGAGGGACAGCCAGACCACGGTGGCCACGAAGACCAGGCCGACGGACCCGAGCACTATTCGCACCAACAGCGACTGTCGAGTTACCCAGCGTGTCCAGCCGTGGACGTGCCGGCGGGTGAAGCCGAGCAGCCGCCGGGCCCAGTGGTATTCGACGGCCCAGATGCCCAGCCCGGCGATCACCAGCAGCCAGCCCGGCCCGGGGAGCGGGATGAGGGCGATGCCGATGGTCACCACCAGCGCCCCGGCGATCGCGATGAAAATCTTGAGGGCGATCCGGCCGGTGGGGTTGGCGCGGATCAGGTCGAGGGTCATCGAGATCCGCTCACGCCAGCGGGGGTCGCGCGGTGGGTCCTGCACGGCCGTGCCGACGCCACGGCCAGCACCGTCGCCACCAACACCGTCGCGACCGGCACCGCCACGACCAGCACCGCCACCACCGGTCCTGTCGCCGCCGGGGCGACCGGCGTCGGACGCCGGCCGACCGGCCCGTTCGGGCTGCTCCATCGGCACTTCGTACCCCCGCTTTTCGGCTGCTCCGACCGCGACGTTCGGCGGGCCGGGCGCCGCCGCCGGATCCACTGAGGATTGCTTCGTCACCATTTCACCCCCCAGTGTCGCCCGGGCCCGTCACTGCAACGGCCGACTGGACGTTACCGGAGTAAGTCGACGACTGAGCCACCCGATACCGGGCGGGATCACGCACTGGGCAGAACCGGAAATCCTACATGAATCCTCACATTCACGCGGCCTTTCCGTCCCCCTTCCCACCACTGGGTGAAGTCAGCGTATGGCGGAGCGTAGCCAGGAGTAGCACCTGAGTATGGGAAAAGCGGGACACGCGCGTTCCGCAGCGGTGCCGGGGGGAGAACGTCCATGAGTGTCATCCGACCGACGACCGTAGAGGTCGAGACGTCGCTAAGGCTCGTCGCACCTGACGCCACCGCCTTGCCGGTGCGTGCCAGTCTGCGCTACGACCCTGCTGACCCGTATGCGGTCCATGTCCTATTCCATGCCGAATCGGCCGGGGGCGAGGCGGTGAGTTGGTCGTTCGCGCGCGAACTTCTGGTCACCGGCCTGGACGAACCGGCCGGCATCGGGGATGTGCGGGTCTGGCCCTGGGCCACACCGCGTGGCGACTTCGTCGCGCTGGCCCTCTCGTCACCGGACGGCAACGCCCTCTTCGAGGTGCCGCGCAGCGTCCTGGTGCGTTTCCTTCGACGGACCTACGTCGTCGTCCCGCGCGGCCGCGAGGCCGAGCACCTGGACGTCGACACGGCGGTGAACCGGCTGCTCGCCGGTCGCTGACCGCCCGAACGGGCTACACCGGCCATACCGGGGCCGCGCGGATCTGCCGAGTCCGCGCGGCCCCGGCACACCCACCCCAGGTGTACGCGGACAGCCCGCCCCGGGTCGGCCGGTGCTCAGCCGTGCGTGGTGATGCCGCCGTCGACCGGGATGACCGCGCCGGTGAGGTACGCGCCGGCCCGCGACGACAGGTAGATGGCCGTGCCCGCCATGTCCTCCGGGCGGCCGATGCGGCCCAGCGGCACCTGCTGTTCGATGGCGGCCCGGCTCTCCGGGTCGTCGAGCGCGAACGCCATCATCTTGCTCTCGAACGGGCCGGGTGCGATCGCGTTGACGGTGATCTGCTCGCCGGCCAGTTGGTGGGCGAGGCTGCGGGTGAGCATGTGCACGGCCGCCTTGGTGGCGGAGTACGCGTACACCTCCATGATCGGCACCCGGATGCCGTCGATCGACCCGATGTTGATCACGCGGGCCGGGTCGTCGGCGCTGGCGGCGGCGCGCAGCGCCGGCAGCAGCGCGGTGGTGAGCCGGAAGACGGCCTTGACGTTGACCGCCCAGAGCTTGTCGAACGCGGCCCCGGGATAGTTCTCCAGCGGCGCGCCCCAGGTCGCGCCGGCGTTGTTGACGAGTACGTCGAGGCGGCCGAAGCGCTCGCGCACGGCGGCGGCCAGGGTCTCGGCGCCGGCGTCGTCGCCGAGGTCGGCGGGGATGGCCTCGCAGCGGCCCTCGGCGGAGAGTGTCGCGGCGACCGCCGCGCAGACGTCCGCCTTCCGGGACGAGATGATCACGTGCGCTCCGGCCCGGACGAAGCCCTGGGCGATCATCAGGCCGATCCCCCGTGAGCCTCCGGTGACCAGGACCGTCTTACCTTCGACCGAGAACAGCTGCGTCATGCTCATCCCATCGCGAGTCGGCGGGGGCCGCCGGCCGGGCGGGGTGGCCGGCGGATGCCGGGCGGACCGCGGACCGACGGCACTACCGCCGGGTAACGTAGCCCGGCCGCCGGGACCGCGACAAGGCCGTGGCGCACCGCGGATTCCGGCACGGACGTCGATCGGGATGCGGTGACCTGCGGTTCGGGCTACGGTCGCAGGCGATGGTCTCCACTGATCCCTCCCCCGCGCCATCGATCGGAACGGCCTCTGGCGTAACCGACGAGATAGCCACGTTCGCGCTGGCCGATCTTGCCGGCGACCCGGGCTGGCGTCGGCCGGTGATCGTCGAGCGGGAGCTGCTGATTCTCACCACCCGTGGGCACGGCGACGCGGAGCTGGACTTTCATCTGCTGCCGTGCCGGCCCGGCACGCTGCTGCGGGTCCGCCCCGGCCAGGTGTTGCGCTGCGCCGGCCCCCAGTTCGACGCCACCGTGGTCGCCTGGGAACCCGAGGCGCTGTGCGGCCTCGACCTCGACCTGACCACGACGGTGACCTGGCGGCAGTTGGCCGGGGAGGACGAGGACGCGGTGATCAGTGAGGTGAGTCAGCTGGCGGTGGACTGTCGGCGCCACCCCGACGGCCCCACCGCCCGCGCGCTGCTGCGGCACCAACTGGCGGTGCTGCTGCTGCGGCTCGCGCTGGCCCACGTCGACCGGTCGCCGGCCCGGCCGGAGGACGAGACCTTCCACCGGTTCCGCCGCGAGGTGGAGCACGGCTACCCGCACACCCGGCGGGTGGAGGACTACGCGGCCGGGCTCGGCTGCTCGGTGCGAACCCTGACCCGGGCCTGCCTGGCCGTCACCGGTCGCAGCGCGAAGCAGGTCATCGACGAGCGGGTCGCGTTGCAGGCCGGCCGGCTCCTGGCCGCGACGGATCAACCGATCGCCCAGATCGGCCGACACCTCGGCTTCTCCGAACCCACGAACTTCGGTCGGTTCTTCACCCGCGAGGTCGGGGTCAGCCCCGGCGTGTTCCGGGCTGCCCGGGACCAACCGGCGGCCGGCCGGGTGGTCCGACCCCGACCGCCGCAGGAGTCGACGGGCGCCAACGCCGGCAGGTTCCGCGCCGGCACCCTTGGCGAATCCACCAACGGCGGGCACGCCACGAGACCCGGGCCGCCCGCCGGGCCGGCGGGCGGCACCGGCCGGGCATGATGGCAGGGTGCAGATCTCCGCGCGCGGCGACTACGCGGTACGGGCGGCGTTGAGCCTCGCCACCGCGTACCCCTCGCTGCTGTCCACCCAGGCCATCGCCGCGGAGCAGGACATGCCCCGCAAGTTCCTGGAGGCGGTCCTGGCGGATCTGCGCCGGGCCGGCATCGTCCGCGCCCAACGCGGCGCCGAGGGCGGTTACACCCTCGCCCGGCCGCCGCGGGAGGTGACCGTCGGCGCGGTGCTGCGCGCCGTCGAGGGCCCGCTGGCCGGGGTACGCGGGCTGCGCCCCGAGGAGACCCGGTACGAGGGATCGGCGGAGAACCTGCCCGGCCTGTGGGTGGCGGTCCGCGCCGCCGTGCGGCGGGTCGTCGACGAGGTGAGCCTCGCCGAGATCGTCAGCGGTCGCCTGCCCGCGCACGTCCGCAAGCTCACCGCGCTGCCCGACGCGTGGGAGCCCCGCTGATCCGGTGCCGGCTCAGAGCGTCCACACCACCTCCTCGGTGCTGAGCCGGGGCAGCCGCTGCGGCCGGGCGGCCCGGCCGGGGTGGCCCACGTTGAGCAGCAGCAGCGCCTCGTGCCTGCCGTCCGAAAAGAACTCGGCGGTCACCCCGGCGGCGTCGAACCCGGCCATCGGGCCGGCGGCCAGCCCGGCGGCGCGTACTCCCACCAGCAGGTAGCCGATCTGGAGGGTGGCGTTGAACCGGGCCTGCTCGGCGCGGGCCGGACGGTCGGCCAGCCACTCGCGGGCCTGCGGCCGGTGCGGGTACAGCTCGGGCAGCCGCTCGTGGAAGTCCACGTCGGCGGCGAGCACCGCCACCAGCGGCGCGCGTGCCGTCTTCGCCCGGTTGCTCGACGAGACGTACGGCAGCAGCCGCGCCCGGGCCGTCGCCGAGCGGAGCAGCAGCACCCGCAACGGCTGACCGTTGTACGCGGTCGGCCCGTACCGGATCAGGTCGTGGATCGCCGCGACCTGGGCGTCGGTGACCGGCTCGTCGGTGAACGTGTCGGCCGTGCGGGCCGCCCGGAACAGCAGGTCCTGGGCGGCCCGGTCCAACGCGAGCAGGTCGGCCGTGGTGGCTGCGGTCACGCCGGCGCTCCGCTTCGCTGCGTGCCGCCGTGACGCGCCACGGTGCCGTGCCCCACGGCTCGCTCGCTGCGCTCGCTCACGTCTGGACGGCGGTCGTGTAGCCGCCCCGGTGGTGCACCAGCGGCGCGCCGTCGCCGCCGTCGCCGAGCGCCAGCGGTTCGGCGATCACCAACGTGTGGTCGCCGGCCGGCACCCGGTGCACCACCCGGCAGAGCAGCCGGGCCAGCACACCGCCGAGCAGCGGCAGCCCGAACGGTCCGGACGTCCAGTCCGGGTACGCGGCGAACCGGTCGATGCCGCTGGTCGCGAAGACCGTGGCGGCCTCCCGTTGCCCGGCGGCCAGCAGGTGTACGGCGACGTGCTCGGCGCGGGCGAGCACCGGCCAGCTCGACGACGCCACCCCGAGGCAGAACGAGACCAGCGGAGGGTCCAGCGACACCGACGTGAACGAGGTCGCGGTGAACCCCGCCCGGATGGGCGCGCCGATCCCACCCAGGCAGGCCGGCTCGCTGCCGGGGGCGACCGCGGTGACCACGGTGACGCTGGTGGCCTGCCGCCGCAGCAGGGCGCGGAACAGGTCCGGGTTCACCGGTCGCAACTCGGCGACGTCCGCCGGTCGCTCCACGGTGGTCATGCCGACACCAGGGCCGACGCGGCGTACGCGCTGACCGGTCGGGGCAGCCCGTAGTGCTCGCGCAGGGTCCGACCGGTGTACCCGGTGCGGAACAGCCCACGGGAGCGCAGCACCGGCACCACGTGGTCGACGAAGTCGGCGAGCCCTCCGGGCAGGTGCGGCGGCATGATGTTGAACCCGTCGGCGGCGCCCTGGGTGAACCACAGCTCGATCTGGTCGGCCACCTGCTCCGGCGTACCGGCGACGACCCGGTGACCCCGACCACCGCCGAGCCGGCCGATCAGCTGCCGGATGGTGAGCCGCTCCCGGCGGGCCAGCTCGGTGACGAGCTGGTAGCGGCTCTGGTGGGCCTGCACGGTGCCGGCGGCCGGCAGCTGCGGCAACGGCCCGTCCAGCGGCAGATCGGTCAGGTCGATGCCGAGCATCCCGGAGAGCTGGGCGAGGGCGTAGTCGGGCACGATCAGCTCCTCCAGCTCGGCGGCGAGCGCCTGCGCCTCGGCCTCGGTGCCGCCGAGCACCAGCGCGATGCCGGGCAGGATCTTCACCAGGTCGGGGTCGCGGCCGGCGGCGCTGACCTGCCGGCGCAGCTCGGCGTAGAAGCTCTGCCCGTCGGCGAGGGTCTGCTGCGCGGTGAAGACCGCCTCGGCGTGGCGGGCCGCGAAGGCGATCCCGTCCGGTGACGAGCCGGCCTGCACCAGCAGCGGTCGGCCCTGCGGCCCGCGCGGGATGTTCAGCGGGCCGCGGACCTGGAACTCCGGCCCGCGGTGTGCCACCTCGTGCACCCGGTCGGTGTCGGCGAACACCCCGGTGTCGGTGTCGAAGACCAGGGCGTCGTCCTCCCAGCTGTCCCAGAGCTTGGTGGCCACGTCGACGAACTCGGCCGCCCGCCGGTACCGGTCGGCGTGGGCGGGGTGGCTGTCCCGGTTGAAGTTGACCGCCTCCCGCTCCTGCGCGGAGGTGACGATGTTCCAGCCGGCCCGACCGCCGCTGAGGTGGTCCAGCGAGGCGAACTTGCGGGCGACGTGGAACGGCTCGTTGTAGGTGGTGGAGACCGTCGCGATCAGGCCGATGTGTTCGGTCACCGCGGCGAGCGACGCGAGCAGGGTCAGCGGCTCGAAGACGGCCTGGATGTTGTGCCGGGGGTTCGGCCCGACCGAGAGACCGTCGGCGAGGAACAGCGAGTCGAGGGTGCCACGTTCGGCGATCCGGGCCAGCTCCTGGAAGTGGCGGACGTCGGTGACCCGACGCGGGTCGGTGCGGGGGTGCCGCCAGGCGGCCTCGTGGTGGCCGACGCCCATCAGGAACGCGTTGAGGTGCAGGGTACGGGTCATTGGTGTCCGTCCTATCCGGCGGTGACGTCGACGCGCCAGGTGGAGAAGCGACGTTCGAGGGCGACGAGGAGTTGGTTGACGACCAGACCGATGGCGGAGATCGTGATGATCCCGGAGTACATGTCGGCGATCGCGAAGTTGTACTGCGCGTAGTTGATGAGGTAACCGAGTCCGGCCTTCGCGCCGACCATCTCGGCCGCGACCAGCACGAGGATCGAGTACGCCCCGGCCAGCCGGACGCCGGTGAAGATGGTCGGCACCGCCGCCGGCAGGATCACCTTCTGGAACAGCCGCAGGTGGTCGAGCCCCATCGAGCGGGCCGACCGGATCAGCAGCGGGTCGACGCCTTTTACCCCGGCGATGGTGTTCAGCAGGATCGGCCAGGAGCACGCGTACAGCACCAGGGCGATCTTGGAGGTCTCCCCCAGGCCGAGGATGAGCACGAACACCGGCAGCAGGGCCAGCGCGGCGGTGTTGCGGAACACCTCAAGCAGTGGGCTGAGCAGCTCGGCGAGCGGCCGGTACCAGCCGATCAGCAGGCCGAGCGGGATGGCGGTGAGCACCGCCAGGCCGAGCCCGGCCAGTGACCGGGTGAGGCTCGCGCCCACGTGCTCGGCCAGTTGCCCGCTGCGCAGCAACTCCCACCAGGCCGCCGACACCTCGGACAGCGGGGGCAGGAAGACCCGATCCACCAGGCCGAGCCGGGGCGCGCCCTCCCAGATCGCGGCGAGTGCGGCGATGGCGACGGTGCGGTGCAGCACCTTCGCGCCGAGGCCGAGCAGCCGACCGGCACGGCCGGGAGCGGCCCGGTCGACCGCCGCGCGGGGCACGGTGGGTGGGCCTGCGAGTCGGGTGGGACGTTCGGCGATGTCAACCAACGCGGGCCTCCTCGGGGTGGCGGACGCCGGTGCCCTCGGCCGCCTGGGCGGCCCGCACCTCGTCCCGCAGCAGGGTCCAGATCTGGTGCCGGTGGTGGCGGAACGCGTCGGTGGAGCGGACGTCCTCGGCGGCGTCCCGATCGCCGAGGTCGATGTCGATGACCTGTTTGAGCCGTCCGGGCCGGGAGGTCAGCACCGCCACCCGCTGACCCAGGTGGACGGCCTCGTCGATGCCGTGGGTGATGAACACGATCGTCTTGCCGGTACGGGCCCAGATCCGCACCAGCTCGTCCTGCAACGAGTCGCGGGTCTGCGCGTCGAGGGCGGCGAACGGCTCGTCCATCAGCAGCACGTCCGGGTCGTAGGCGAGACTGCGGGCGATGGCCACCCGCTGCTTCATCCCGCCGGACAGCTCGTGCGGGTAGCGGTCGGCGAACCCGCGCAGCCCCACCAGGTCGAGGTGGTGCGCGATCAGGGCGGCGCGTTCGGCCCGAGGCACCCCCTTGGCCTCCAGACCGAACGCGACGTTGCCGGCGGCGGTGCGCCAGGGCAGCAGCGCGTACTGCTGGAAGACGATGCCCCGGTCCAGGCCGGGGCCGGTGACCGGCCGACCGTCGACGAGCACCTGCCCCGCGGTCGGGGCGGTGAGCCCACCGAGCAGGTCGAGCAGGGTGGATTTGCCGCAGCCGCTGGGACCGACGACGACCAGGAACTCGCCGGGGCGTACCCCGAGGGTGACCTGGTCCAGCGCGGTGACCGCGCCGGCGTCGCCACGCCGGGTGGCGCGGACCGGGAAGGTCTTGCTCACCGCGTCGAAGAGGATCTTGTGGGGGCTCACGCGCCGCCCCCGTCCACGAAGGGGTTGAACCGGTTGGTGTAGATGTCGCCGGGCTTCGGGCGGTCGCCCCGGAGCTCGCCCTCGGCGGCGAGCCAGTCGATCCAGGTGCCGAACTCCTGCTCGCCGATCACGCCGCCGCGGCCGGCGACGCCGCTGCTCTTCCAGTACGCGACGAGCGACGGGTCCTCGTTGCGGCCACGCTTGGCGATGATGTCCCGCATCCGGGCGACCACGGTCTCGCGGGGTTGGCTGCGAGCCCACTCGATGGCCTTGGCGACCCCGGTGACGAAAGCCTTGACGGTCTCCGGGTTGCGTTTGATGAAGTCGTCGCGGAACACGTACGTGCCGCCGCTGAAGGCGCCGAGCAGTTCGTAGTCGGTGAAGATGGTGCGGATGCCGCCACCGGCGACTGCCTTGTCCCGGATCACCCCGCCGAGCACCGCGACGTCGATCTGCTTCTGCCGCAGCGACTGCTCGGTGTTGACCGGTGGCAGGGCGACCAACTCGACCTGCTTGATCTCGGCGGGGGTGAGCCCGCCGCGGGCGAGCCAGGTCTTGAGCACCGCCTCGGCGTGGGCGCCGAGGGTGTTCATGCCGACCTTCTTGCCGACCAGGTCGCGGGGGTTGCGGACCGGGCTGTCGTCGAGCACGTAGTAGCCCTGGAAGGTCTGGGCGTCCGAGCCGTAGTAGCTCACCACGGCGGTGATCGGGGCGTTGGCGGTGGCGAGCTTGACGATGGCACCGTTGAACGCGCCGCCGAAGTCGCTCTGCCCGGTGGCCGTGGCCTGGATGTCCTGCGGGCCGCCGGTGACGTTGCCGATCCACTTGAGTTTGACGTCGCCGAGGTAGCCGAGGTCGGCGGCGAGTTCGGGGAGCGTGACCTGACCGACCGAGCCCTGGTAGCGCAGCTCGTTGGTCGGGGCGCCGCCGGCTGCGGCGTCGCCACCGCAGGCGGCGTTCGCGGTGAGCGCGACCAGCGCGGCAGCGGCGGTGAGGGTGCGCACGATGGCACGACGGGGTGGGGACATGAGGAGTCTCCTGATCTGTCCACGATGGGAGCGGGGACGCCCGGATGAGGGCGTGCGGGCACGCTGCTCCGCGTTGAGCGGGCGGGCGGTGGGAGTGCGGCGCTGGAGCCGAGCCGGATGGACCGGTCAGCTCAACAGAGCGCGCTCGCGTGCCGGACCAGGTCGACGTGCACACGAGCGGTGAGGAGAAGCTCGTCCCGCTGCGACATGACCCCATGCTGCCGGGGGCGGGAACGAACGGTCAACGGTCTTCCAGAAGATGAGACTTCTATCGCTGCCGATGTTACGAAGCGCTCCGACCAGCGTTTACCGCGCCGCAACACCTATCTGTTGAATAGAGATTGCGAGGCGTCGCGTTCACCGTCCAGAACGGACAGCGAGAGGGTTTCAAAAGTTGCCGGTTCGGGCATGTTCGATCTCGACACGGCAGGGAACGGTGACGAGGGGAGTCCTCCGATGGGCCTCATGTTTCGCAAGCGCAAGAAGTACGGTCCGATCATCCTGAACTTCACCGAGAACGGCTTCTCCTCGTGGAGCATCAAGATCGGGCGCTGGTCCTGGAACTCCAAGGCGCGCGCCCACCGGGTCGACCTGCCGGGTCCCCTGTCCTGGAAGCAGGACAAGTCCCGGTCGTAAGGATCCCGGGAGTCGAGCGGGGTGCCGGTGATTCACCGGCACCCCGCTCGGCGTCCGCGCCCCTGCGAGGCTTCCGCGATCTTGCAGTTTCGGTTGCCGGTTCGCCAGCAATGCCCCTTCTGCCGGTGCAGAAAGTGCAAGATCGCGGCGGGGTCAGAGGGTTGCGGTGATGATTTCGTCGCCGGCCAGGCGGCCCGAATCGCGGTCGCGGCGCAGGGTGCCGGCGTCGAGCAGGGTGGTGAGGGCACGGTTGGCATCGGCGGCCCGATAGACGGTCGCGGTGAGGGTGTGCCGGCGCAGCTCGGTGACCGGTCGGGAGCCGCCCGCCCGCAACTCGGCCAGCAGCTCGTGGGCCAGCGGTTCGAGGTCGGGCTCGTCGACCACGTCGACGGTCGTGCCGGTCGGGTCGAGCGGGTCGCGGTAGCGCAGGTCGAGGCCCGCGCCGACCGCCCAGAGCGCGTCGCGGACCGCCTCCAGGCTCCGGTCCGAGCGGCTGCCGAACGCGATCACACCGGCCGCCGCTCCGTCCGGCAGCACCGGTGCCACCTCGGCGACCAGCGGAAAGCCGGCGGCGACGAGCGCGTCCCGAGCGCTGTCGCCGGTGTGCAACAGCAGCTCTCCGGTCCGGCCGTTGGTCGCGGCGGTGAGCAGCTTCGGCGTCACCGCGCCGGGCAGGTCCACGAAGGAGAACAGCGGCGCGCCGGCCGCCCCGGCGGCCTTCACGGCGACCGGCAACCGGTACGGGTCGCCGGGCAGCAGGTGCACGGTGACCTCGGCGGGCAACTCCGCCTCGATGGGGCCGAGCCGGGACGGCAGGTCGGCGGCGGCGTCGGCCAGCACCAGCACCGTCACCTGCCGGCCGCGCACCTGGTCGCCGTGTGCGGCGACCAGGCGCAGCGCGGCCTCCGCGCTGCCCGCGTCGGCGCCCGCGAGGGCGACGGTGGCCCGCCGGGAGCGGTGCAGGGCCGCGGGCAGCCAGGTCGTCAACTGGCGGACCAGCAGCTCGCGGAGGAAATCGGTGGTCCGGTCGGTCGACATCGGTCCGTTCTACCGTACGGCCGGTCAGGCCGGGACGGAGATCCCCACTCCACCCCGGGTCTGCCCGCCGTAGCGCCGCCGCTCGGCATCCAGGTCGAGCCGACCGATCTGCTTGCGGGCGGCCAGCGCGGCGTCGTCGAGCAGGTCGGCCGGGATCAGCCAGACCACCTCGAACTCCAGACCGTCCGGGTCCCTGCCGTAGAGACTCTTGGTGGTGCCGTGGTCGGAGGTGCCGACCAGCGCGTCGGCGGCGATCAGCCGCTCGGCGGTGGCGGCCAGTTCGTCGAGGGTGTCCACCTCCCAGGCGAGGTGGTAGAGGCCGACGGTGGACCGGCCGGCGGTGGACCGCCCCGCCCCCGCGCCGATCTCGAACAGGCCGAGGTCGTGGTCGTTGGTGGAGTCGGGGGCCTGGAGGAAGGTGGCGCCCCGGAAGCCGTCCGGGGTCATCGCCACCGGGCGGAAGCCCAGCACGTCGCGGTAGAACGCGACACTGCGGGCGAGGTCACTGACGTAGAGGACCGCGTGGTTGAGCCGGTGGATACCCATGCCCCGAGACTAACGCGCTTTGGTTGAGCGTTCAACTAACTCGGGTATGATGGCGGTCATGACCCGCTGGCTCGACCCCGACGAACAACGCACCTGGCGCGCGTACCTCACCGTTTCCCGGGTGCTGATGGACACGCTCGACCGCGAGCTGCAACGCGACGCCGGCATGCCGCACGCGTACTACGAGATCCTGGTCCAACTCTCCGAGGCACCCGGCCGTCAACTACGGATGAGCGAGTTGGCCCAGGCCGCGGGGTCGTCGCGCAGCCGACTCTCGCACGCCGTGGCCCGGCTGGAGGCCGCCGGCTGGGTGCGCCGCGAGGACTGCCCCACCGACCGGCGCGGGCAGATCGCGCTGCTCACCGACGAGGGTTTCGCCACCCTCGCGGCCGCCGCACCCGGCCACGTCGAGGGGGTACGCCGACACCTGTTCGACGCCCTCAGCCCCGCCCAGGTCGACCAGCTACGCCGGATCAGCGAGACATTGGCCGAGCACCTGACCGGATCCTGACCAATCGACACCGGCGCGGGTCTTGTACTTACCGTCGTCAAATGAGCACGATGGGGCGTGTCTTCCGGCTTCGGTGAACTGACTGATCAGGCGCACCACCTCGTGTCCTCCGGCGATCTTGCCGGTGCGCAGCAACTGCTGTCCGACGCGCTCACCGACGCCGACCCCCGCCCGGCCAACGCCACCCCCGAGCTGGCCGAGGCGGCCAGCCTCCAGGCGCGGGTGTTGATCGCCCTCGGTGAGCCCCACTCGGCCCGGGGCTGGGCCGCCTTCGCGTACGCGGCCACCACCCGCCTGCACGGCCGCGCCGACCCGCGCACGGTGGCCGCCGCAGCGACCCTCGCCGCGGTGCTGCACCGGGTCGGCAGTCACTCCCGGGCCGCACGGCTCTACCAGGAAGTCATCATCGAGCTGACCGCACAGGACGGTCCGGAGTCGCTGCGGGTGCTCGCCGCCCACGCCGACCTGGCCACCGTCGAGTACGCGCGCGGCCAGTGCACGGTGGCCCGCGACCGCCTCCAGGACGCCTGGGAGCTGCACCGCGAGGTGTACGGCGACGGGCACCCCAGCGGCATCAAGATGCTGGCGCGGCTCGGGGCGATGCAACGCGACTGCGGGCAGTTCGCCGAGGCGCACGACAACCTGGCGCTCGCCCGTGAGCTGTGCCGACAGCACCTGCCCGCCGACGACCCGCTGGCCGCGCAGGTGGCGTCCCTGGCCCGGGCGGCGGCCAATCCCGACCACGCCTGCGCCGACAACCCGCCCACCGCCCGGGACACTCCGGTCGTGCCGGCCGCCCGCGTCCCACCGCACGGCGACAGGCCGGCCGAGGCCGGCTACCACCCGCCGGCTCCCCCGCCCCCGCACACCGGTGCGGTTCCGACTCCCCGGATGCCCTCCGACGAACCGGTCCGATCGACCGGTGGCGGATGGCCGAGCGACCCGGCCGACGAACTGCCGCCCCACCCCGCCGACCCTCCGGTGCCGCCGTCGGTGGTCGGACTGGCCGGCGGCACCCAGGAGCAGCCCGGGGTGTACCGGCTGCACCGAGCCGACGTCCCCGCGGACTCGTACCCTCCGTCGGACCCGTACCGGCGGCCGGACCCGTACGCGCCGGTCGAGCCGTACACGCCGTCGCGGCTGCTGCCGGTGCCGGTGCACCGGGCGCCGGCGCAGCCGCGCAACCGACTGGTGCCGGTGCTGGTGGCCGGCGTGGTCGTGGTGCTGCTCGGCGCGGCGGCGGTGATCGCCGGGGTGGCCCGGGTCGACGGCGACGACGAGCCGACCACACCGCCGGCCAGCGCCTCCCCCACCGCCGGCGCGCCGACCGGCACCGCGCCCGCCCCGGGCGCCGGGGCGGCCCCGTCGGGTGGCTCGGCGGCACCACCGGGCACCCCGCCCACCGCGGTGACCCTGCGCGACACCCGGGACAGCATCGCGTTGAACTGGACCTATCCGGCCGGCAGCGAGGGCCCCGTGGTCATCGCGGGCGGGCGCACCGGCCAGACGCACAACATCTTCGCGACCCTGCCCGCCGGCACCACCAGTTACGTCATCTACGCGCTCAACCGCACCAACGACTTCTGTTTCACCGTCGCCGTCGCCTGGTCCACCGACACCGTTGCCCAGTCCAAGCAGGTCTGCACCCGCCGCCGCTGATCGCCGGGGGCGGGTGGGGGGAGGTCGCCGTCACGGGCCGTCAGCCTCTGACCCACCGCCGTCCTCGGCGGGCAACGCCGGCAGCAGCAGGCACACCCGTAGCCCCCGCCCCTGCGGCGCGTCGGTCAGGGTGATGCTGCCGCCCGCCCGTCGGACCAACTCCCGAACGATGGCCAGCCCCAGGCCGGCGCCACCGTCGTCGCGGGCCCGCCCGTCGTCCAGCCGGGTGAACCGGTCGAAGACCCGCTCCCGGTCCGCCACCGGGATCCCCGGGCCGTCGTCGGTCACCGTCACCAGGTGGTACGCCCCGAGCGCCGGCCCCGCCGCCGACGTCGCCTCGGCCGCGAGCACGACACTGCCGTGCGCGTGCCGTACCGCGTTGTCGACCAGGTTGGCCAGCACGCGACGCAACGCCTCGACGCTGCCGATCGTCCAGAGCGGGCCCGCCGGCCGCGCCACCCGCACCGGCGGTGACGGGTAGCGGGCGGCCACCTCGGTCAGCAACCCGCCCAGCTCCACCGGGCCGGTCCCCCGGGCCGGCGGCGCCTCGTCCAGCCGGGCCAGCAGCAGGAGATCGTCGACCAACCGGCTCAACCGGTCGGTGTCGGCGAGCAGGTTGGCGGTCACCGCCGTCCAGTCCGTCCGGTCGGCGAGGCGCTGGGCCACCTCCAGCTCGGTACGGATGTTGGTCAACGGGCTGCGCAGCTCGTGCGCGGCGTCGGAGACGAACGCCCGCTGCCGGACCCGGGCGGACTCCAGCCGGTCCAGCATGCCGTTGAGGGTGAGCGCCAGGCGGTGGATCTCGTCGGCCGACGCCGGCACCGGCAGGCGGCCGGTGCCGGCCCTCCCGGTGATCTCCTCGGCACCTCGACGCAACGCCTCGACCGGACGCAGCGTCGCGCCCACCACCCGCCACGCCACAGCGGCCAGCACGGCCACCAGCAGCGGGAACGCCACCAGCAGGATGGTGCGGACCACGTGGGTGCTGTGCCGCACGTCGGCCATCGAACGGGCGACCAGCACGGTGAGCGGGTCGGCCGCGGTGCCGGCGGGGACCGCGACCACCCGGACCGGCCCGGCGAGCCCGACCCGCTCGGCCGGCACCTCCAGCCGCTGCCGGCCGACGTGATCCAGCCGTTCCGGGCGGACCATCGGCACCAGGCGGTCGGCGTCGATCGAGGCGGCCCTGATCCGTCCCTGCGCGTCGACCACCTGCACACGGACCTGTCCGCCGGCCACCGGGAGCGGGTCGGGCAACGCGTCCTCGGCGGCGAGCAGGGCGACCGCGTCGGCGGTGCGGAACGCCTCGGTGTCGACCGTGCGCTGAAGCACGAAGCCGAGCGCGCCGAGCAGCACCACCCCGCCCAGGGCCAGCCCGACGGTGAGACCGAACACACCGATCGCGAGGAGCCGCCCGCGTAGCCCGAGGACGGGCAGGCCGGGCCAGGCCCGACCGCTGGGCGCCGGGCCCTCGCCGCTCACGTGGCCAGCCGGTAGCCGGCACCCCGGACCGTCTCCAGCCGGTCCCGGCCGAGCTTGCGGCGCAGGTAGCCGACGTACACCTCGACGACGTTCGGCGCGGTGTCCAGGCTGGCGTCCCAGACGTGGTCCAACAACTCGATCTTGGAGATCACCTGACCCGGCCGACGCATCAGGTAGTCCAGCAGCGCGAACTCCCGGGTGGTCAGCGTCACCTCGGCGTCCGCCCGGGTCACCCGTCGGCGGGCCGGGTCCAACCGCAGGTCACCGACGGCCAGCACGGTCGGGCGTTCCGGCGCGCCGCGACGCAGCAGCGCCCGCAGTCGGGCCAGCAACACCACGTACGAGAAGGGTTTGGTCAGGTAGTCGTCGGCGCCGCAGTCGAGGCCGTCGGCCTGGTCGTACTCGCCGTCCTTGGCGGACAGCATCAGCACCGGCAACCAGTGCTGCTCGGCGCGCAGCCGCCGGACCAACTCGTAGCCGGAGAGGCCGGGCAGCATCACGTCGAGGATCATGGCGTCGTACCCGCCGTGCCGGGCCGCGTCCAGGCCCGCCGGGCCGGTCGCCGCCACGTCCACCGCGAACCCCTCGGCCTGGAGGCCGCGTTGCAGGGCCGCCGCCAACCGGGCCTCGTCCTCCACCACCAGCACGCGCACAGCTCAAGGGTGCCACCCGGGTCAATCAGCGCGGTTCGGTGTCCTCAGCACGTTCACAGCACCGAGGGGGCAGGATGGCCGCAGGAGGTGCCACCATGTCCGTCCTGAGAAGCCGTCCCGTCCTGCGGTGGCTGGTCCCGGCCACCGCGGCCGTCGCCGTCATCGGCGGCGGCGCGGCGATCGGCACGTTCGCCGCCGAGGCCGAGCCGAGCCTGCCGCCCCGTACCGCCGCCCAGCTCCTGGTCGACCTGCAGACCTCCCGGCTGGAGGGGTTGTCCGGGACCGTCGTACAGCGCGCCGACCTCGGCCTGCCCCCACTTGTCGGGCTGATGCCCGGCAACGAGCTGACCACGATGCTGACCGGCACGCACACCCTGCGGGTCTGGTACTCCGGGCCGGATCGGCAACGGGTCGCGCTGGTGGACACCCTCGGCGAGCAGGACGTGGTCCGCAACGGCCGGGACCTGTGGACCTGGCAGAGCCGCAGCAACACCGCCACCCACCGCACGCTGGGCGAAGACGCCGGGGCCTGGAAGCCCGCCCCCGACCCGGCAGCGAGCCTGCCGGCGACCCCGCAGCAGGCCGCCGACCTGGCGTTGGGCGCGATCGACCCGAGCACCGAGGTCAGCGTCGGCCGGTCGGCCACGGTCGCCGGCCAGGACGCGTACGAGTTGGTGCTCCAGCCCCGCGACCGGGACTCACTGGTGCACCAGCTGCGGATCGCCATCGACGCCAAGCAGCACGTGCCGCTGCGCTTCGAGGTGCTCGCGAAGGGCAGCGACCAGCCGGCGTTCGAGGTGGCCTTCACCGAGGTCGACTACCGCCGCCCCGACGCCGACCAGTTCACGTTCAACCCACCGCCCGGCGTGACGGTCACCGAGGAGAAGGCCGAGCGGCCGGCGGGCAAGCCCGGTCACGACGCCGGACCCGCCGCCGACCCCCAGGTCCGCGCGGTGGGCGAGGGCTGGACCACGGTGTTGGTCGCCCGCCTCGACGAGACGGTCGGCGGTAAGCCCGCCGCCCCGAAGCCGGCCGCTCCCCCGGCCGGTGCGGCACCGGAGATGGACCTGTCGAAGCTGCTCGGCGGCCTGCCCGCGGTAAGCGGCTACTGGGGCAGCGGTCGGCTGCTCACCGCCAAGCTGTTCAGTGTGCTGCTCACCGACGACGGCCGGGTGCTCGCCGGAGCGGTGACACCGGAGCGGCTCTATCGGGCCGCCCGCGGCTGATCTCCACGGTGTTGGCGCCGGGTCGACCTGCTGGTCGGCCCGGCGCTTCGCGTACGCGAGCTTCGGGTCAGCGGGCGCCGAGGGCGCTCAGGTACGCCTCGGCGAGGACCGCGTGGCCGGGCAGGTGCGGGTGGACGCGGTCGTCGGCCCAGCGCCCCGCCGGACTCACCGCCAGCACCCGGTCGAACGCGGCCTGGTTGGGCACGTGCACCGCGTCGAACTCGGCGGCCAGCCCCGCCACGACCGCCGCGTACCGGTCGGTGTCGGCGCGTTGCGGGTCGCCGCGATCCGCCTCGATGAGGAACGGGTCGCCGAGGATCAGTCGGCAGCCGGTGGTGGCCACCGCCCGGCCCAGCAGGTCGCGCAGAGTGCGCTCGTACTCGTCGATGCCGACGGCCTCATCCGGCCGGTCGCCGTAGTGCCGCCAGATGTCGTTGATCCCGATCAGCACCGCGAGCCAGTCGGGGCGCTCGGCGATGGCGTCGTCGTCCCAGCGGGCGGCCAGGTCGCGCACGGTGTCCCCGCCCACACCCCGGTTGACCCACTCCAGCTCCAACTCCGGGTGCCGCGCGCCGACCAGGGCACGCACGAGGCTCACGTATCCGTCGCCGTAGGGCGCGGCGACGTCGCGGCGACCACAATCGGTGATGCTGTCCCCGATGAAGACCACCCGTTGGCCGGTCCGCAGGATCATCCGCCGCCACCTCGCGATCACCGGCGCGCCGACCCGCCCGGCATTGGTGAGAACCGGCGGAACGCGCTATCTTCAACAGTTCGAAGGGCACAAAAAAGAACGGCTAAAAGCCGTTCCTGCAAAGGATTCTAATCTTTAGGGAGACGGCTTGTCAAGGCACTCCGGCGGTTCCGGCGAATTGCCGCTCGACGACGAGATCGGTCGCGAGCAGGAGTACGTCTCGATGCTCTACAACCGGCTGGACGGGCTGCGCGAACAGGCCGCCGACCGGCTCACCGCCGAGCTGCGCAACACCGGCGGCACCCTCCAGGACCGCTCCCAGCGCGACAGCTCGGTAGCGATGTACGCCGATCAGGTCGAACAGTTCTCCGCCGTCGAGAACGGGCTCTGCTTCGGCCGCCTCGACGGTGACGACGACTCCCGGCGCTACATCGGCCGGATCGGCATCTTCGACACCAGTGGCGACTACGACCCGTTGCTGATGGACTGGCGGGCCCCCGCCGCCCGCCCGTTCTACCTGGCCACCGCCGCCAACCCGCAGGGCGTACGCCGCCGTCGGCACCTGCGCACCCGACAGCGCAAGGTGACCGGGCTCAACGACGAGGTGCTCGACATCGACACCGCCTCCCCCGGCGCCCACGAGGAGCTGACCGGTGAGGCGTCGCTGCTCGCCGCGCTCAACGCGGGTCGTACCGGCCGGATGCGCGACATCGTCGAGACCATCCAGGCCGAGCAGGACGAGATCATCCGCGCGGAGCTGCCGGGCGTCATGGTGGTGCAGGGCGGCCCCGGCACCGGCAAGACCGCGGTCGCGCTGCACCGGGCGGCGTACCTGCTCTACACGCACCGCCGGGAACTCTCCAGCCGAGGTGTGCTGCTGGTCGGCCCGAACGCGACCTTCCTGCGCTACATCTCCCAGGTGCTGCCGACGCTTGCCGAGACCGGCGTGCTGCTGCGTACCCAGGGTGATCTGTTTCCCGGGGTGAGCGCCCAACGGGCCGAGCCGGCCGAGACGGCGGCGCTCAAGGGTCGGGCGGAGCTGGCCGAGGTGTTGGCGCTGGCTGTACGGGACCGGCAGTGGGTGCCGGACGAGCCACTGGAGATCGAGGTCGAGCGGGAGACGCTGACCCTCGACCCGGAGATCGTGCGTGCCGCCCGCGACCGGGTCCGCCGCACCGACCGGCCGCACAACCTGGCCCGCGCGCTGTTCGACGTGGAGATCGTGCACGCGCTCGCCGAGCAGGTGGCCGAACGGATCGGCGCCGACCCGCTCGGCGGGGACAACCTCCTCGACGAGGCGGACCGGGCCGAGATCCGGCGGGAGCTGCGCGAGGAAGCGGAGATCCAGGCCGCCCTCGACCGGTTGTGGCCGGTGCTCACCCCGCAGCGCCTGCTCGCCGATTTGTTCGCCGACCCGGACCGGATCGCCGCCGCCGCGCCGATGCTCACCGAGGACGAACGGGCGCTGCTGCGGCGCGAGCGGGGTGGCTGGACGCCGGCAGACGTCCCGCTGCTGGACGAGGCCGCCGAGCTGCTCGGCGAGGACGAACGGGCAGCCGCCGCCCGCCGGGACCGCATCCGCATGATGGAACGGGAGTACGCCGAGGGCGTGCTGGAGATCGCCCGGGGTTCCCGCTCGATCGACGTCGAGGACGAGGCCGAGGGCGGTGAGATCCTCGGCGTCACCGACCTGATCGACGCGGATCGGCTGCTGGAACGGCAGGAGGAGACCGACCGGCTGACCACGGCCCAGCGGGCCGCCGCCGACCGCACCTGGGCGTTCGGCCACGTCATCGTGGACGAGGCGCAGGAACTGTCGCCGATGGCCTGGCGCCTGCTGATGCGTCGCTGCCCGAGCCGCTCGATGACGATCGTCGGGGACGTCGCGCAGACCGGCGCGCTCAGCGGCACACCGTCCTGGGCGGACGCCCTCGCCCCGTACGTGGCGCAACGGTGGCGGCTCGCCGAGCTGACGGTGAGCTACCGCACGCCCGCCGAGATCATGGCGGTCGCCGCCGACGTCCTGGCCGAGATCGACCCGGCGCTACGGCCGCCGCGCTCGGTACGCGAGAGCGGCGTACCCCCGTGGGACCGGACGGTGCCCGACGGGCGGTTGGCGGCGGAGTTGGTGGCCGAGGCCGCCCGGGAGGCGGCCGGGCTGACCGAGGGCCGCCTCGGGGTGCTCGTCCCCGCCGGTCGGGTGGGCGAGTTGGGCGCGGCGGTGACCGCGGCCCTGCCGGAGGCCGCCGTCGGTGAGCACCCGGAGCTGGAGAGCCGGGTGGTGGTGCTGACCGTCGCGCAGGCCAAGGGGTTGGAGTTCGACTCGGTGCTGGTGGTCGACCCGGACCGGATGGTGGCCGAGTCGCCGCGCGGCCGAAGCGACCTCTACGTAGCCCTCACCCGGGCCACCCAACGCCTGGGCGTCCTGCGCCCCGCGAGCTGACCACGAAGCCCGCCGCCCCCACCGAGTTCGTCGCTCGGCGGGGGCGGCGGGTGAGGTCACTCGTCGGCTGATCTGTCCCGGACGGACTTGGCTGGGCCGGTCGCGGAGGTGGACTGGTCGCTGGTGCCGCCACCCCTCGGAGTGCTCAGGCCGCCGGTGGTGGCATCACCGGTCGTGGTCGGGGCGACCTTGCCCGGGTGCCGCTCCGGCTGCCGGGCCACCCGGCGTACGCTCGCCGGCCCGGCGGTGCCACCCGTCGTGGTCACCGCGCCCTGCCCGCCCACCGGGCCACCGTCGTGCAGCACCCGCGGGTCGATCCGTTCGTTCGCCGGATCGAGCGGGTCGTCGCGCTGGATCTGGCTCTCCACATCGGTGCGGGGCACCGTCACCTCGTCGAGGGCGCCCTTGCCGTACACGCCGCCGGCGATCCGGTCCTCGGCCTCGCGGGCGGCGTTCTGCCGCATGTCGTCCTCACGCACGTCCATCACCTCGCAGAAGCTGTGGAACCGACTGCGTGCCCGGCCACCGGCCGACCAAACCCGGCGTGACCGGGAGGTCGTCCTCGGCGGTTCACCGGCACGCCGCCCGCTGGCCGCCTGCCCGCCGCCCGAGATGTCCATGCTGTCCGGCGACCGGTGGGAGATGCCCGCCGGCAGGAGGGGATGACAGCGTGCGCACAGTACGCCGTACCGCCATCGCGGCCCTGGTGGCCGCGACGGTGACGACCGGGTTCGCGGTGCCCGCCCAGGCGAAGCCGCGACCGGACCGGACATTCGACGTGCAGGCCCACCGGGGCGGCCTCGGGCTGCGGGTGGAGAACACCCTCGCCTCCTTCGGCAACGCCCTCCAACTTGGGGTGACCACCCTCGAACTGGACGTGCAGATCACCGAGGACGGCCAGGCCGTCGTCACCCACGACCGGAAGGTCACCGGCACCAAGTGCGTCGACACCGCCCCGGTGACGCCCGGCGACCCGGAGTTCCCGTACGTCGGGAAGTACGTCAACACGCTCACCCTGGCCCAGGTGCGCACGCTCGACTGCGGCTCGAAGACGCTCGCGGACAAGCCGGGCCAGCTCGCCGTCCCGGGTGCCCGGATGCCGCTGCTGCGTGAGGTCTTCGCGCTGGTCAACCGCTACCGGGCGAAGGACGTGACGCTCAACGTCGAGACCAAGGTCGAGGCGGGCGCGCCGACCGAGACCGCTCCCCGCGAGCAGTTCGTCCGGGTCACCGCGGCCGAGATCCGCGCCGCCGGGATGCTCAAGCAGGTCACCATCCAGAGTTTCGACTGGGGCGCGCTGATGCGCATGCGTCAGGTCGAGCCGAAGCTGCCGCTCGTCGCCCTGACCAACTACGACTTCCTGCAGACCGGTCAGCCGGGTGCCTCACCGTGGCTGGGTGGGCTGGACATCGACGACTTCGGCGGCGACCCGATCAAGGCGATCCGCAGCTTCGGCGTCAGTGCCTTCTCGCCGGTGCACGGCATGCCGCAGAACGGCACGGTCACCGACCCGGGCTACCAGCCGTACGTCACGAAGGAGATGGTGGCCCAGGCGCACCGTTACGGGATCAAGGTGATCCCGTGGACGGTCGACGACGTGCCGACCATGGCCAAGCTGATCGACGACGGCGTGGACGGCATGATCACCGACTACCCGGACCGGCTGCGCGGCCTGCTGGCCCAGCGCGGCTACCGGCTGCCGAAGGCGTACGCCGCGCCGTTCGACATCCAGGCGCACCGGGGCGGTCGGGCCACCCGGCCGGAGAACACGCTGCCGGCGTTCGCGAACGCGCTGTCCAACCGGGCCATCTCCACGCTGGAGCTGGACACCGGCGTGACCGCCGACGGCAAGCTGGTGGTGCTGCACGACCGCACCGTCAACGGGTCGCACTGCGTCGACACCGCCCCGGTGCGTCGGGGGGACCCGAAGTTCCCGTACGTCGGTAAGCCGGTGCACGAGCTGACCCTGGCGCAGCTCAAAACCGTCGACTGCGGCACGAAGACGCTGCCCGAACTGCCCGCCCAGGTGCCCGCGCCCGGTGCCCGCATCCCGACCCTGGACGAGGTCTTCGCCCTGGTGAAGGCGAGTGGCCGCACCGACATCGGAATGAACATCGAGACGAAGATCAGCCCGGTGGTGAACGACACCGAGCCGTACCGCAGCTTCACCCGCAAGCTGGTCGACGCGATCCAGCGGGCCGGCTTCACCAGCCGGGCCACCATCCAGTCGTTCGACTGGCGCACCATCACGTACGCCCGCCAGCTCGACCGGCGCATCGGCACGGTCGCTCTGGTCTGGCAGTACGGCCCGAGCGAATGCGCCACCCTCGCCGACGAGTGCTCGCTACAGGCGGTGTACGGCAACCCGTCGGTGCAGAGCCCGTGGACCGGCGGACTGGACTGGTGGAAGTACCAGGACCTGGGCAAGCTGACCCGGGCCGCCGGCGCGGGCACGGTGTCGGCCAACTGGCAGGTGCACGACCCCGAGCAGGGCACGGTCGCCTCGACGGACTGGTACCTGCGGGAGAACCCGGCATACTTCCACGGACCGGACGTTCGCACCCTGCAGACGCGGGACGACCTGAAGGTGATCCCGTACACCGTCGATGACGCGACCGTGATGCAGCGGGTCATCGACCTGGGCGTCGACGGCATCATCACCGACGACCCGGACCTTCTGGTGAGCGTGGCCAGGCGTAACGGCCTGCGCTGACCGTCGACCACCCGATCGCCGGCCGGATTTTCCGGCCGGCGATCGGTGTTACCTGCTCCGGGACCTCGGGTAGTCGGGGGTTGTCCCCGCCACGAAAGCGAACCGTGCCGTGGCCGACACGCGGTAGCGGGGCGAGGGAATGCAGGTACGACTCATCGCATCCTGAGGAGGACCAGATGAGCACGCAGGCTGCTTCCACCCGGCCGATGAACCGGCCCATGAACGACCCGCAGAACCCCGCCATGATGCGGGACACGCAGCAGATGCCGTCCATGCGGGACGGTCATCGAGACCCGATGCCGTCGCCGGGCACGGAGACCAAGCAGGCGTTCCTGACGACGGAATTCTGGGTCTACGCGGCTGCGGTCGCGCTCGTGGTGATCGCCGCGTTCTGGCGGGGCAGCGCCACCGACGGCCTGAACATCAACGACCCGAACCGGGCCTGGCTGTACCTGACCATCCTGACCGGTGGTTACCTGGTCAGCCGTGGTCTGTCGAAGGCCGGTTCCGCGCGTCGGTCCGGTAAGGAACGCAACATGCGGTGACGCGTCACACGCAGCACGGTGGCCTCCGGGAGAATCTCCCGGAGGCCACCGTCGTTTGTGGGGGACCGGTTACTCGTCGCCGCCGAAGTCGCCGAAGTCGCCCTCGAACGCATCCTCGATCATCTCGCCGGCGATCATGCCGCCGGCGACACCGAGCGCGGCCCCGGCCACCATGCCGCCCATGCCGTGCCCACGGCCGTGCCCGTGGCTCGCGCCGTACTGGGAGCGCAGGCTGCCGTAGCGGGAGGTGGTCTCGCGCAGCCAACCATCGACGACCTGCGCCCAGTCGACCCGGTCGACGTCGGCGTGCGACACCTGGTAGCGACCGAAGGCGTCGTGCCCGGCGCTGAGGAACCCGCCGCGCTTGTCGCACTCCAGGATGACCTCCACGCCGCGCTGGCTGGTCACGAAGGTCAGCTCGACCTCCCGGATCGTGCTCGCGTACTGCGGGGAGGCGAAGAACTCGATCTCCTGGTAGAACGGCAGCGTCTGCTGCACGCCCCGGATGTGACCGCGCTCCAGGTCGGCGTGCTTGAACCGGAAACCGAGCCGCTGGAACGCCTCCAGGATCCGCTCGTGCACCGGCAACGGGTGCACCGCCACCTGGTCCAGGTCGCTCTTGTCGACCGCGCGGGCGATCGCCAGCTCGGTGCGCAGGCCCATCGTCATGCCGTGCAGGCGCTGGCCGTACACGTCGGTGATCGGGGTCTCCCACGGCACCGGCAGCTGGAACGGGATCGACAGCTGCTGCTTCGGGGCGAGGACGAGCGCCCCGCTGACCGCCATGCGGTGGAACTCCATCGTGCCCGCGTACTCGGTGTCGTGTCCCTCGACCTCGACCCGCGTGACCAGGCCGATCACCACCTGCTCGATGGCTGCCTCAGCGTCGCCACCGACGAGGTTGACCTGCCCGTCGAGGGTCAGGCCGGGCCGGGTGTTGGGGTTGGTCAGCACGGTGTCCACGCTGGGACCGCCCACACCGAACGCGCTCAACATCTTCTTGAAGACCATCGGAACTCCTGTGCGACGCCGACCGCTCCAGGCTGGAGTCGGACGTTGACTCGACCGGCACCCTATCCAGTAGCCCTGTGAGGTGGCTGTGAAGCGCGGCGCGACTCGCGCGTCTCGCTGGCTGCGCTTGATCGACTCGGTTTCCTGAAAACCGGGGCATCACCACGACCGGGACAGCCCGAATTCCGTGAACCCGAGTCGATCACGCATCACCCCGGACCCTGCCTGCCCAACAAGAGCCAGTAATGCGGCCCCACCGCCTCCCGCGATCTTGCGATTTCTGTTGTGACTTAACGGGCATTGAACGCATCTCGACGTCCGAAAGTGCAAGATCGGCGGGGTGGCGGTGGGGTGGGGGTTAAGCCGTGTGGACGATCATTAGTTCGCCTACCTGTTCGCTGATTGTGGTGCGGGCCTCGGCCGGTAGGCCGACGTCGGTGATGAGTACGTCGGCGGCCTCCAGTGGGGCGATGGTGGCGATGCCGATGGTCTCCCACTTGGTGTGGTCGGCGAGCACCACGAGCCGGCGGGCCGCGCCGATGAGGCACCGGTTGACCCCGGCCTCCAGCAGGTTGGGTGTAGTGAACCCGGTGCGTGGGCTGAGGCCGTGCACCCCGAGGAACAGCAGGTCGACGTTGAGCGCGCTGATCGCCGCCTCGGCCACCGGCCCGGTCAACGCGTCCGACGGGGTGCGGATGCCGCCGGTCAGCACGACGGTCTGGTCGGCGCGCGGGTTCTGGTAGAGCGCGTCGGCCACCGGGATCGAGTTGGTCACCACGGTCAGCCCGCGTACGTCGGAGAGGAGCGTGGCCAGCGCGGCGGTGGTGGTGCCGGCGGAGAGCGCGATGGCCATCCCCGGCTCCACCATCCTCGCGGCCCGCTCGGCGATGGCCCGCTTCTCCGCCTGCTGGCGGATCGACTTCGCCGCGAAACCGGGTTCCTCGGCGGAGCCCGGCCCGGCGAGCGTCGCGCCGCCGTGCACCTTGTCGACCAGGCCACGTTCGGCCAACACCTCCAGGTCCCGCCGGATCGTCATGTCGGACACGCCGAACCGGCTGACCAGGTGACTCACCCGCACCCCGCCACGTTGGCGGATCAGATCGAGGATGGCGGTCTGCCGCTGCTGGGCGAGCATCTGGGGATCCTCCTTCGCGCCGTGACTGTCATGCGGATCAGGCCCGATCCTCACGGATGACCGCCACCTCACCGGCGGGCACCGTCAGCTCACCGGTACATGGTGCGCCGGTCAGCAGCTCGACGCCGTGCGCCGGCAGGCGTACCTCGGTGTCGGTGTGGTTGATTGCGAACAGCCAGGTCCGGTGGCCGTCGCGGCGGCGGACCACCTCCACCCCGGGCGGCGCGTCCGCCGCCGGGCGGACGCCGGCCTCCGCGAGCAGCCGGGCGACCAGCCTGTCCGTGGCCGGCTCGTCCAACCGGGTGCCGACATACCAGGCGGCGCCGTCGCCCACCGGGTGCCGGGTCAGCGCCGGCACGCCCGGCAGGGGCCCGTCGGTGTACGACGCGAGCACCTGCGCGCCGTCGGGGTGCAGCCACTCGGTCCACACGTCGGCGGCGCTGCCGTCGTCGAGGCGGACCTGCTCCCCCTCGCGCAGCGGGAAGAACTCCTCGGTCCGGACACCGAGCAGCTCCCGGAACGCGCCCGGGTAGCCGCCCAGCCGGATGTGGTCGTTGGCGTCCACGATGCCGCTGAAGTAGGTGACCGCAGCCGTGCCACCGGCCTCGACGAATCGGCGCAGCGCGTCGACGTCGGCGTCCCGGACCAGGTAGAGGGTCGGCACCAGAACCAGCCGGTAGCCGCTGAGGTCGGCCGACGGGTGGACGACGTCGGCGGTCACGCCGGCCCGCCACAGCGCGCCGTACAGCGCGTTCAGCCGGTCGGCGTAGGTGACGTCGACGCTCGGGTGGGAATCCAGCTCGACGCCCCACCACGCCTCCCAGTCGAACAGGATCGCCACGTCGGCGTCCACCCGACTGCCGCGTACCTCGGCGAGGGCCTTCAGGTCCGCGCCGAGCTGGCAGACCTCGCGGAACACCTTGCTGTCCGGCCCGGCGTGCGGCACCAGCGCGGAGTGGAACTTCTCCGCGCCGGCCCGGGACGCGCGCCACTGGAAGAAGAGCACCCCGTCGGCGCCCCGGGCGACGTGCGCGAGGCTGTTGCGGCGCAGCTGCCCCGGTTGCTTGGCCACGTTGCGCGGCTGCCAGTTGACCGCGCTGGTGGAGTGCTCCATCAGCAACCACGGGTCGCCGCCGGCGACGCCCCGGGTGTGATCGGCGGCGAGCGCCAGCCCGAGGTGGGCCTTCGGGTCGGCGGCGGTGAGGTAGTGGTCGTTGGAGACCAGGTCCACATCGGCGGCCCAGGAGTGGTAGTCCATGTGCTTGACGCCCAAGCCGATCATGAAGTTGGTGGTGACGGGCTGCCGGACCAGGGTGCGCAGCACCTCACGCTCGGCGCGTAGTTGGGCGCGCTGCTCGTCGGAGGAGAACCGCAGGAAGTCCAACTGCTGCGTGGGGTTGGCGAAGGTCGGCGCGGTGCGCGGCGGGTTGATCTCGGCCCAGTCGCCGTAGCGCTGACTCCAGAACGCGGTGCCCCAGGCGTCGTTGAGCCGGTCCAGGTCGCCGTAGCGCTCGCGCAGCCAGCCGCGGAACGCCTCGGCGCTGACGTCGCAGAAGCAGTGCACGTTGTGGCAGCCCAGTTCGTTGGAGACGTGCCACATGACCACGGCGGGGTGTTCGGCGTACCGGCCGGCGACCGCGCGGACCAGCTCCAGGGACCGCTCGCGGAACACCGGGGAGCTGGGGCAGTACGCCTGCCGCCCGCCCGGCCAGAGGATCGCGCCGTCGGCCCGGCGGGGCAGCGTCTCCGGGTGGGCGCGGGCCAGCCACGGCGGCGGGCTGGCGGTGGCGGTGGCCAGGTCGACCTGGATGCCGCCGTCGTGCAGCAGGTCCAGCACCCGGTCCAGCCAGCCGAACTCGAATCGCCCCGGGCTGGGCTCCAGCAGGGCCCAGGAGAAGATGCCGACGGACACCAGGTTGACTCCGGCCCGACGCATCAGGTCGACGTCCTCCGACCAGGTCTCCTCGGGCCACTGCTCGGGGTTGTAGTCGCCGCCGAAATAGATGCCGTCACCCTGCCATCGCCGCATGACAGCTGAGGGTGCACCTGCCGGTCCACGGAAGTCAACAGGTTCCAACATCGAGCTTCTTTTCAACGTTTACCAGGTAACGACCGTGTCACGACTGGGTTATCAGCGGCGAACAGCCCTCTTGACAGCGCTCGACTGAGGGGTAGCTTGAGGCCCCAATGGCCGTTCGTGTTCGCCAATGTGGATTCTCGGTGGATCTCAATGTGTGATCACGACGCCGGACCTGCCTTCACCACCCTGTTGGCCCATGGGCGTAGCACCTCTTCATCCGCAGGAGGCACAGATGTCCCGTCCCCAAACCCAAGCCGAGTACCTGGCTCGGCTCGTACCGCCATCCGTCGCCGGCATCAACCGACGGTCGTTGCTGGCCGGCGCGGCCGGCACGGGCGCGCTGCTCGGCACCGGCCTGCTCGCCGGCTGCGGCGACGACTCCGGCTCCGGCGGGTCCACGAAGGACGTGTCGCTCGGCTCGAACCAGTCGGACCCGAAGCCCAAGGACGTCCTCGCCAAGGTCACCGACGGCTTCAAGACCTCGTCCGGCGTGCAGGTCGCGGTGAACACGGTCGACCACAACACGTTCCAGGAGAACATCAACAATTACCTACAGGGCAAGCCGGACGACGTGTTCACCTGGTTCGCCGGCTACCGGATGCGCTTCTTCGCGCAGAAGGGCCTGGCCAGCGACATCAGCGACGTGTGGAGCAAGCTCTCCGGCTACTCCGACGCCTTCAAGAAGGCATCCACCGGCGACGACGGCAAACAGTACTTCGTACCGGCGACGTACTACCCGTGGGCGGTCTTCTACCGCAAGTCGGTCTGGCAGCAGCACGGTTACCAGGTGCCCACCACCCTGGACCAGTTCACCGCGCTCGGCGCGCAGATGAAGCGGGACGGCCTCACCCCCATCGCCTTCGCCGACAAGGACGGCTGGCCGGCGATGGGCACCTTCGACATCCTCAACCTGCGCATCAACGGCTACCAGTTCCACGTCGACCTGATGGCCGGCAAGGAAGCCTGGACCTCCGACAAGGTCAAGAAGGTCTTCGACACCTGGGCCGGCCTGCTCCCCCTGCACCAGCCGGACAGCCTCGGCCGCACCTGGCAGGAGGCCGCGCAGTCGTTGCAGCAGAAGAAGAGCGGCATGTACCTGCTCGGCCTCTTCGTCGGTCAGCAGTTCAGCAACGACGAGCAGGACGATCTCGACTTCTTCACCTTCCCCGAGATCGACCCGGCCATCGGCGCGAAGGCGCTGGACGCCCCGATCGACGGCTACATGATGGCGCGCAAGCCCAAGAACGAGGACAACGCGCGCAAGCTGCTGGAGTACTTCGGTGGCAAGGCCGCCGCGGACATCAATCTCAAGAACGACCCGGCCGTCCTCGTCGCCAACAGTGGCGCGGACGTCGGCGGCTACACCGCGCTGCAGAAGAAGGCCGCCGAGCTGGTCGGGTCGGCCACCGAGATCGCCCAGTTCCTCGACCGGGACACCCGGCCGGACTTCGCCTCCACGGTGATGATCCCGGCGATCCAGCAGTTCATCAAGAACCCCAAGGACATCGACGGGCTCACCTCGTCCATCGAGAACCAGAAAAAGTCGATCTTCACTGACTGACGGCGGAAGGGGGAGGACATCGTGTCCGACCTGCCCCTGATCCAAGCGGATCGCGCCGTGCCACCGCCGGCGACGACCACCTCCACGGGTGGTCGTCGCCGGCGGCTACGGCTCCTGTCCCGCACCGACCGCGTGGTCATCACGCTGATGGTGCTCGTCCCGCTGCTGCTCGTCACCGGCTTCGTCTGGTTGCCCGCGGCGGCCACCGTGCTGCTCTCCGGCACCAACTGGGACGGCATCGGCCCCCTCAACGAGATCGAGTTCGTCGGCGCACGCAACTACCGCGACGTGGTGAACATCTACCCGCCGTTCGTGCCGGCGATCCAGCACAACCTGCTCTGGCTGGCGGCGCTCTTCGTGGTCGCCACCCCGTTCGGCATGTTCCTGGCCGTGCTGCTCGACAAGGAGCTGCGCGGCAGCCGGTTCTACCAGACCGCGCTCTACCTGCCGGTGGTGCTCTCGCTGGCGCTCATCGGCTTCGTCTGGCAGCTGCTCTACTCCCGGGACCAGGGCCTGATCAACGCCGTGCTCGGCAGCAACATCGACTGGTACGGCGACTCGAACGTCAACATCTGGGCGGTCATGATCGCCTCCGGGTGGCGGCACGTCGGCTACATCATGCTGCTCTACCTGGCCGGCCTGAAGGGCGTCGATCCGTCGCTGCGTGAGGCCGCGGCGGTCGACGGCGCCTCGGAGAGCCGTACGTTCTTCCGGGTGGTGTTCCCGGTCATGCGACCCATCAACATCATCGTGCTGGTGGTGACCGTGATCGAGTCGCTGCGCGCGTTCGACCTGGTCTGGGTGGTCAACAAGGGCCGCAACGGGTTGGAGCTGATCTCCGCGCTGGTCACCCAGAACGTGGTGGGTGAGGCGAGCCGGATCGGGTTCGGCTCGGCCCTGGCGACGATCATGTTGGTCGTCTCGCTGGTCTTCATCACCATCTACCTGGCGACCGTGATGAGGGAGAACCGGCAATGAGCGTCGACGCCGCGGTCCGCCGCCGCAAGCTGACCCCGCTGCGGATGCTGCTGCACGGCTTCCTCATCGCCGTGTCGCTGGCCTGGCTCTTCCCGATCGCCTGGGCGGTGCTGACCTCGCTGCGTTCGTACGACTACACCGCCGCGAACGGCTACGTCTCGTTCGGCGGCTGGACCTTCGACAACTACGTCACCGCCTGGCGGACCGCGGACTTCGGCAAGCACTTCCTCAACTCGGTGTACATCACGCTGCCGGCGGTGCTGCTCACCCTCTTCCTCGCCTCCTGCGTGGCATTCGTCATCGCCCGGTTCAGTTGGAAGCTCAACCTCGTCCTGCTCGGAATCTTCACCGCGGCCAACCTGCTGCCCCAGCAGGCGCTGCTCATCCCACTGTTCCGGCTGTTCACCGAGGTCCCGCTGCCGGAGTTCATGAGCGACTCGGAGCTGCTCTACGACAGCTACTGGGGCCTGATCCTGATCAACGTGGCCTTCCAGTGCGGGTTCTGCGTCTTCGTCCTCAGCAACTACATGAAGGCGCTGCCGCGTGACCTGTACGAGGCGGCCATGGTCGACGGGGCGAGCATCTGGCGGCAGTACTGGCAGGTCACCATGCCGCTGTGCCGCCCGGCCCTGGCCGCGCTGGCGACGCTGGAGGTGACCTGGATCTACAACGAGTTCTTCTGGGCCACCGTCCTCATGCGTACCGGCGACAAGTTCCCGGTGACCAGCTCACTCAACAACCTGCGCGGTGAGTTCTTCACCGACAACAACCTGGTCTCGGCGGGCAGCGTACTCGTCGCGATCCCCACCCTGGTGATCTTCTTTATGCTCCAGCGGCACTTCGTTCGGGGCCTGACCTTGGGAGCCTCCAAAGGATGACCATCCTGCACCTGCGCCGCGCGCGGACCAGCCTGGTGCTCGACGCGCGCGGCCCGGGGCTGCCCCGGGTCGTGCACTGGGGCGGCGACGTCGGCGACCTCGACGACGACGGCCTGCGCCAGCTCACCGACGCGACCGTACCGCCCGTGGTGCCGAGCAGCTTCGACCAGCCGACGGTGCTGTCCCTGCTGCCGGAGGCGAGCGCCGGCTGGAGCGGCCGACCCGGGCTGGCCGGGCACCGCGACGGACGAGACTGGTCCACCTCCTTCCGCCTCGACGGGGTGGACGTGCGCGACCTCGGCCCCGACCCGAGCCGGCTGGCCGCGGGCGGGGAGTCGGTGGGCGTACTCCCCTGCGACGGTGGGCACGGCGGGCCCGGCGCGGCGCTGCTGACGGTGCGGGCCTCGGACCCGGCCGCCGGGTTGACCCTGACCACCGAGATCACGCTCGACCCGCACGGCCTGCTGACCGTCCGGCACCGGCTGCGCAACGACGGCGACAGCGGATACGAGCTGCGGGAACTGACGCCGGTGCTGCCGGTGCCGGCGGTCGCCACCGAACTGCTCGACCTGACCGGCCGGTGGTGTCGGGAGCGATCCCCGCAGCGGCACCCGTGGCAGCACGGCGCCTGGGTCCGCGAGGGTCGGCACGGGCGCACCGGGCACGACGCCACGCTGCTGCTGGTGGCCGGCACCACCGGGTTCGGCTTCGGCCACGGTGAGGTCTGGGCGGTGCACACCGCGTGGAGCGGCGACCACGTCACGTTCGCCGAGCGGCGGCCCACCGGCGAGTCGACCCTCGGTGGCGGCGAGCTGCTGGCCCCCGGGGAGGTCCGGCTCGGCCCCGGCGAGACGTACGAGACTCCCCTGCTCTACGCGGTCTGGTCCGACGCCGGGCTGGACGGCCTCAGCGACGTGCTGCACACGCATCTGCGGGCCCGACCCGGGCACCCGCGCTCCCCCCGCCCGGTGACCCTCAACGTCTGGGAGGCGGTCTACTTCGACCACGACCTGGACCGGCTGCGGGCGCTCGCCGACCGAGCCGCGCAGATCGGCGTGGAGCGGTTCGTGCTCGACGACGGCTGGTTCCGAGGCCGGCGCGACGACACCGCTGGGCTCGGCGACTGGTACGTCGACAAGGGCGTCTGGCCCGACGGCCTGCAACCTCTCATCGACCACGTGACCGGCCGGGGCCTCCAGTTCGGTCTCTGGGTCGAGCCGGAGATGGTCAACCCCGACTCGGACCTGTTCCGCGCGCACCCCGACTGGCTGCTCGCCGTGCCGGGGCGGCTGCCGCCGGCCTGGCGGCACCAGCAGGTGCTCGACCTGGGCCGCCCCGAGGCGTACGACTACGTGCGGGAACGCCTCGACACGCTGCTCACCGACCACCCGGGCATCCGGTACCTCAAGTGGGACCAGAACCGGGACCTCACCGAGGCCGGGCACCATGGCCGTCCCGGGGTGCACGGGCAGACCCTGGCGGTCTACCGGCTCCTCGACGAGTTGCGCGCTCGTCACCCGGGCGTGGAGATCGAGAGCTGCTCGTCGGGTGGGGCCCGGGTGGACCTGGCCATCCTGGCCCGCACCGACCGGGTCTGGGCCAGCGACTGCAACGACGCCCTGGAACGGCTCAGCATCCAGCGCTGGACCGGGCTGCTGCTGCCACCGGAGCTGATCGGCACGCACATCGGCCCGCACCGCTCGCACACCACCAACCGCGTCCACGACCTGCGTTTCCGGGCGGCGAGCGCGCTCTTCGGCCACCACGGCATCGAGTGGGACATCGCGTCGATCAGCGCCGCCGAGCAGACCGAGCTGGCCGCCTGGGTGACGCTGCACAAGCGGTTGCGCCCGCTGCTGCACGCCGGCCGGGTGGTCCGGGTCGACCACCCGGACCCGGCCGTCTGGGCGCACGGCGTGGTCGCGGGCGACAAGAGCCGGGCGGTGTACGCGGTGGCCCGGCTGACCACCTCCGTGACGCAGGTGCCCGGCGCGGTGCGGCTGCCCGGCCTCGACCCGGGCCGGCGGTACCGGGTGCGACGGGTGCCGGGCGTACCGGCCCCGGCGACCATCGAGCTGTCCCCGCCGACCTGGCTGGCCGGTGGCGGTGTCACCCTCAGCGGAGCGGCCCTGGCCCGGGTGGGTGTGCAACTGCCGGCGCTGCACCCGGAGCAGAGCCTGGTGCTGGAGGTCGACGCCGTCGACTGACAAGATTCTGGAGAATCTTCGGCCGGGGTGTCGAGAACGGCGGCGGCTGCTTCTACCTCAGGGTGAGAGCACCGACGAGGGTGCGCAGGTGTGAGGAGCCAACCATGAAGTACATGCTGCTGATGCAGTTCAGCGCCACCGGGACCGACTTCCCGAGCATCGACACCTGGACGCAGGACGAGGTCCGGGCGCACATCGCCTTCATGGGCGAGGTCAACGAGAAGCTCACCGCCGCCGGTGAGTGGGTCGACGCGCAGGGCCTCGGCGGCCCGCAGCAGGCTCGGATCGTCCGTGCCGGTGAGGGCGGGGCGCCGGTGGTCACCGAGGGGCCGTTCGCCGAGACGAAGGAGTTCCTCGCCGGCTTCTGGCTCGTCGACTGCGAGAGCCCGGAGCGGGCCGTCGAACTGGCCGCGTACATCTCCACCGCACCCGGCCCCGGCGGCCGGCCGCTGAACATGCCGATCGAGGTGCACCCGGTGATGTCCGCCCCACCGCAGGAGTTGTGAGGGCTGAACACCGATCCCCGCATCGAGGACCTGCTGCGCGAGTTGGCGCCGCAGGTCCTCGGCGTGCTCACCCGCCGTTTCGGTGATTTCACCACCGCCGAGGACGCGGTGCAGGAGGCGCTGCTGGCCGCCGCCACCCAGTGGCCGGCCGAGGGGCTGCCGGCCAACCCCCGGGGCTGGCTGATCCAGGTCGGTTACCGCCGGATGATCGAGCAGGTCCGCGGCGAGCAGGCCCGACGCCGCCGGGAGGACCTGGTCGCCCGCCAGGACCCCGACGACCGGCTGTACGCGCCGGCCGCGGACGAGGAGTTGACCGCCGAGCGGGACGACACCCTGGTCCTCCTGTTCCTCTGTTGCCACCCGGCGCTCGCACCGACGTCGGCGGTGGCGCTGACCCTGCGCGCGGTGGGTGGATTGAGCACCGCCGAGATCGCCCGCGCGTTCCTGGTGCCCGAGGCGACCATGGCGCAGCGGATCAGCCGGGCGAAGCAGCGCATCCGGGCATCCGGGTTACCGTTCCGGATGCCCGAGCCGGCCCAGCGGGCCGAACGGTTGACCGCCGTCCGGCAGGTGCTCTACCTGGTCTTCACCGAGGGGCACACCAGCACGGCGGGCCCCGACCTGCGCCGGATCGACCTCGCGGCGGAGGCGATCCGGTTGACCCGGGCGCTGCACACGCTGCTGCCGAACGACAGCGAATCGGCTGGGCTGCTGGCGTTGATGCTGCTCACCGAGGCACGCGGCCCGGCGCGGACCGGGCCCTCCGGTGAACTGATCTCACTGGCCGACCAGGACCGCGGCCGCTGGGACGCGGCGGCGATCGCCGAGGGCGTCGCCCTGGTCACCCGAGCCCTGCCCCGGGGGCCGGTCGGCCCGTACCAGGTGCAGGCCGCCATCGCCGCCCTGCACGACGAGGCGCCGAGCACCGAGCAGACCGACTGGCCGCAGATCCTGGCGCTCTACGAGGTGTTGGAACGCATGGCCGGCAGCCCGGTGGTGGCCCTCAACCGGGCGGTGGCGACGGCCATGGTGCACGGACCGGCCGCCGGCCTGGCCGCCCTCGACGCGCTGACCCACGACCCACAGCTGGCCGGACACCACCGGCTGGCCGCCGCCCGCGCCCACCTGCACGAGATGGCCGGTGACCGGGCGCGGGCCGTCGCCGACTACCGGGCCGCCGCCGCCCGCACGAGCAGCCGCCCCGAACAGCTCTACCTGACCATGCGGGCAGCCCGCCTGGCCACCGAGTCCGAGGGCGGCCCGCGCGGACGGCACGTCGACGGGCCGGACGGACGTCGGCATCGCCGGCACTAGCCTGGGCAGCGACGGGTTCGGCGACCACGAAGGACCGAGGGGACGCATGGCGTACGTGCTGCTGGGGATCGCCATTCTCGCCGAGGTGCTGGCGACCAGTCTGATCAAGAGCACCGTCGGGTTCAGTCGCCTCTGGCCGACGCTGGGCTGCCTCGGCGGTTACGCGCTGGCGTTCGTTCTGCTGGCCCAGGCCGTGAAGGAGATCCCGGTGGGGGTGGCGTACGCCCTCTGGTCGGGTCTGGGCACCGCGGCCATCGTGGCGATCGGGGCGGTGTTCCTGGGTGAGTCGGTGGGGTTCGTCAAGCTCACCGGCATCGCGCTGATCATCGCGGGGGTGGTCATCGTGAACCTGGTCGGGGAGCACTGAACGGCCCGGGTTGCGGTGGCCGGGCCCGGCGCGGGCCCGACCACCGGTCCGACGGTCAGCTCGCCGTGCAGCTCACCACCGGCGTGCTGTTGGTGCCGGTCCAACTGCCGAGGAAGCCGAAGCTGGCGCTGGCCCCGGCGGCCAGTCGACCGTTGTAGTCCGTGTTGCGGGCGGTCACCGTGGTGCCGCTGCTGGTGAGGGTCACGTTCCAGGACTGGGCGACGCGCTGGCCGTTGGCGAAGGTCCAGCCGGCGGTCCAGCCGGCGATCGCCCTCGCGCCGGCGGTCACCCGTACCTCACCCTGGAAGCCGCCCTGCCACTGGTTGGTCACCGTGTACGTCGCCGTGCACCCACCATTCGGCGGCGGGGTGGTCGGCGGGGGCGTCGTCGGCGGTGGGGTGGTCGGCGGTGGCGTCGTGGGCGGCGGGGTGCCACCGAAGACGCTTGCCTCGCGGGCGGTCTGCCGGATCCCGTTGACGCCGTTGAAGAGGCGCTGACCCCAGTCGGTCAGGCTCGCCGGGTTGAAGTTGGTGGCCAGGTCGAGATATTCGACGCCGCCGCCGTTTCCGCTCCACGACCAGCCCAGCCAGCCGATCCCGTTGGCCTGGCTGTAGGCGAGGATGGTGTCCTCGTCCGGGTTGCCGTCGGAGTGGTTGAAGCCGAACTCGCCGACCACGATCGGCAGTCCGGCGGCGCGGAACCGGCCCAGGTAGTCGCTGATCTCCGCTGCGGTGTCGAACACGCCGTACATGTGGATCGAGAAGACGGTGTTGCGCGCCGGGTCGGCGGCGAAGACCGACGCGGCGTTGTCGCGCATGGTGAACGACCAGTCCTGCCCCCAGTTCGGCGCGTCCACCATGATCGTGTGGGTCAACCCGCCGGCCCGCAGGCGCTTGATCGCGTTGGCGTTGTCGGTGGCCCAGGAGGCGTAGTTCTGGTTGCCGTACGGCTCGTTGCCGATGTTGACGATGACGTACCTCTCCTGGCCGGCGAGGACGTCGGCGAGGCTGAGCCAGTAGTCGACGGCGCGGGCGAGGGTGATCGCGCCGCTCTGCTCGCCGTAACCGGTGGTGTCGTGCACCTCCAGCACGCAGATCAGCCGGTTGGCCTTGCACAGCGAGATGACGTTGGCGACGTCGGCGTTGGTGTTGCGGGTCCACCGGTCGCCGCTGGAGAGGACCACCCGCACGGTGTTCGCGCCGAGCGCCTTGACGTCGGCGAACGAGCTGGTCTGCTGCGGGTACCAGGTGTGCGCGTGGTTGACGCCGCGCATGATGAATTCGGTGCCGTTGGCGTCGTACAACTTGCCGCCGGCGACGGAGAAACCAGCCGCGGCGTGTGCCGGCTGGCCGAACGCCAGCACGGTGACGAGCAACGTGAGCAGGGTCGCGCCGGCGGCGGAGAGTCGAGTCTTCATGGCCTTCCTCAGGGAGGACCCCCGGTGCCCGACAGGGGTGGAACGTGACAGGGAAGGCGGCTGCAGCCCCGGCAGCCGCGCCCGGCTCCCGGCGCACGCATCAGCGTAGGACGATGGACTGGTCCCCGCAACCGGTTCAGTTGTCGGGCCTGAGGCCCGGACAGCCGCAACGGCCCACGCGAACGCGGGCCGTCACGGGGCGGTCATCCCCACCACAGGATGTGCGCCACATCCGGCTCTTAACCGGTTAAGAGGGACGGTAGGCAGGCGGCCCGCAATCCGTCAAGCACCTTGGATGCCGAACCGGACGAGAGGGTTGACCGCCGTCCACCGGGGTATCCCGGGAACGATCCATCGGTGAGAGGGGAAACCAGGATGGTCAGCGTCGGCTACACCCTGATGAGCGAGCAGTCCGGGCCCAAGCAACTGGTGGACCACGCGATACGGGCCGAGGCCGCAGGTTTCGACCAACTGGTGGTCTCCGATCACTACTACCCCTGGCTGGACTCCCAGGGCCACTCCCCGTACGCCTGGTCGGTGCTCGGCGCGGTCGCCCACGCCACCTCCTGCGCGGAGCTGATGTCCTTCGTGACCTGCCCGATCCGCCGCTACCACCCGGCCGTGGTCGCGCAGAAGGCCAGCACGATCGGAGCGCTCTCGGACGGTCGGTTCACCCTCGGCCTGGGCGCCGGGGAGAACCTCAACGAGCACGTGGTCGGCGGTTGGCCGCACGTCCAGCAACGGCACGAGATGTTCGAGGAGGCGTTGCAGATCATCCGGCCGTTGCTCAACGGGGAGACGCTGACCTTCTCCGGCAATCACTTCGACGTGCCCGACGCCTACGTCTGGGACCGCCCGGAACAACCGGTGCCGATGGCCGTCGCCGCGTCCGGTCGACAGTCCGCGACACTGGCCGCCGAGTACGGCAACGGCCTCATCTCCACCGAGCCCGACCGGCACATCATCGAGATGTACGACGACGCCGGAGGCGCCGGCCAGCCCCGCTACGGCCAGGTGGCGATCTGCTACGGCCCCGACGAGGCCGAGTGCCGCAAGATCGTGCACGACCAGTTCCGCTGGTTCGGGATGGGTTGGAAGGTCAACGCCGACCTGCCCGGCCCGGAGTCCTTCGCCGCCGCCACCCAGTTCGTTCGCGAGGAGGACGTCGCGGAGGGCATCTCCTGCGGCCCCGACGTGGACGCGCACGTCGAGGCGTTCCGCAAGTTCGTCGACGCCGGCTTCACCCACGTGGCGATCATCCAGGTCGGTGGGGAAACCCAGCCGATGTTCCTGGACTGGGCGCAGGAGCAACTGCTGCCCCGACTGCGCCAGCTGTGAGTCGTGCGGCGACCCAGCGGTCGCGCAGGTCAGCCCGACCGGCTCGTACCGGCCGATTCGGGCTGGCCGAGCTGCGGGTCGGCATGGCCGCGCCCCGGCCGGCCGCCGGCCTCAGCAGCGAGTGGCGGCTCGTCGGCGGGCTGCGTACGCACACCCGCCGCGCGGTCGGCCCGGACACCGGGGCGCCGCCCGTGGTGCTGGTGCACGGCCTCGCGGTCTCGCACCGGTATCTCACCCCGCTGGCCGTCGCGCTCTCCACCACCCATCCGGTGTACGTGCCGGACCTGCCCGGCTTCGGGCTGACCGAACGCCCCCGGGGCGCGTACGACGTCCATCGGCACGCCGCGCACCTGGCCGCCTGGCTGGCCGCGTACCGCTTGCCGCCGGTCTGCCTGCTCGGGCACTCGTTCGGCGCCGAGGTGGCAGCCGCGCTCGCCGGGACCCACCCGAAGGCGGTACGCGCGCTGGTGCTGGCCGGGCCGACAAGCGATCCGGTCGCCCGGTCCCGTCGGGCCCAGCTCGGCCGGTGGCTGGTGGACAGTGCCCGCGAGGCACCGCTACAGGCGCCGGTCCTGGCGCGGGACGTCTGGAACGCCAGGCCCTGGCGGGTCTTCGCGACGCTGTCGCACTCGGTGCGCAACGCCATCGAGGCGAATCTGGTCCGGGTCACCGCGCCGACCCTCGTCCTGACCGGTGGACGCGACCCGATCGCCCCGGCACCGTGGCGGGACCAGGTGGCCCGGCTGGTGCCGGACGCCAACCTGGTGGTCGTTCCTGGCGCTCCACACAACGTGGCGACGACCAATCCGGTCGCGGTCGCGGACGCGATCCGGCACCTGCTCGCCCCTCATCCCGCACTCACGGACAGGTGAACATCATGCGCTTCGGCAACACGGAGATCCGCCCGCTCGGCGGTGGCCTCGGCTGCCTCCTGATGATCCTCTTCTCGATCGTGGCATCGGTCGTGCTGACCGTCCTACTCAACCTGGTGCTCTGAGGCGCAGCCGCTCTCACGCGCAGCCGGTGCGGTCAGCGGCGCAGGCCCAGAGCGCTGAGCACCTCCCGGGAGGCCAGCCGGGCCGGGTCGAGCACCGAGCGGCGGGTCCAGCGGGCCGCGGGTGTGACGGTGGCCCGCCACGCCGTCCGGACGCCCCGCGCCACCGGCACGACCGTCACCGACCAGACCCACCGGACTCCCCGCAGCACCGGGCGTACGGTGTGCTGCCACAGCCAGCGCACACCCCACCCCAGCGGGCGCAGCAGCAGTCGGTAGAGCAGGCGCAACACCCGACCGGCCGTCCGCCACGCGCCGACCACCGCGGCGACGACCAGCCGACCGAACCCCGCCACGAGCCACCAGATCCCGCGCAGCAACCCGACGATCGCGGCGCTCAGCGCCCGGCCCAGCACACCGACGACGCGCCGCAGCAGCCGCCCGGTGGGCGCGAGCGCCGCGCCCAGCCATCGCAGTGGACGCAGGAGCAGGTGCTCGGCGAGCCAGACCAGTACGCGTCCCAGGCCAACGAGCGGCGGCCGTAGCCCTCGGCGGGCCAACCAGACCAGCGGGGACCAGACCACTGTGCGGGCTGCCCAGGCGAGGGCGTACGCCAGCCACACCAGCGGCAGCCAGACCAGGGTGCGGGCCACCCACGCGACACCACGCCCCAACCACACCAGCGAACGCCAGACCAGCGCGCGAGCCACCCAGGCGAGGCCCCGCGCCAGCCACACCAGCGGAAGCCACACCAGCGTGCGAGCCACCCAGGTCAGCGGAAGCCACAGCAGGTGGCGGGCGCACCAGACCAGTGGGAGCCAGAGCAGTCGGTGCAGGGCCCAGGCCAGCGGGGTCAGCACCCAGCGGCGCAGGAACCGACCCGCCGGGCGGAGCAAATGCCGGTGCAGCAGCCCGCCGGCAGCCGCGATCAGCTCCCAGAGCAGGCGTACCGGAAGGACCACGACCAGCGCCACGCCGCGCGCGACGGCCGCGACGAGCGGAGGCGCGGCGGCGGCCGGCTCCACCGTGACCGAGGTCTCCGGATCGCGCGCCCGACGGGCCTCCGGAAGCGGCGAGGGGAGGGTGGAACGGTCGGTCACGGTGGCACGGTAGCCGGCGGGTGCCACACCGTGGGGGCGCCGGCAGCGCCACGCCGACCGGCGGCCTCAGCCGGCGGACAACTCCAGCGTGGCGAGCAGCGGATAGTGGTCGGAGGCCGTGGCCGCCGTGCCGTCACGGATCACCCGGCAGTCGCGGACCCGCTGCGCCACCGCGCTACTGCCGAGCAGGTAGTCCAGCCGCATCCCGGCGAACTCGGCCCCGCCGAGCAGGGTGGGCACGGTGTGGCCGGTGGGCTCCGGTGCGTCGGCGTTGCGCGCTGGCCAGAGGTCGACCAGGCCGGCGGCGAGCAGCCGGGCGATCGCGCGGGTGTCCACCGCGTCCCCGGAGCGACGCAGGTGCCGTCGCCGATACAGGGTGGGCATGGTGGCCAGGCGTGCGGTGTGGTCGACGCTCGGGTCCAGCGAGTTGAGGTCACCGGTGACCAGCGTCAGCGGCCCCGGGGCGCGTCGCACCGCGGCGAGCAGCCAGTCCACCTCCATCCGCCGCCGGCCCCCCGAGTACGGGTAGAGGTGGGTGCCGAGCACGGTGAACGGGCCGGCGGACGTGGCCACCACGACGCGGGCCGCGGCGTGGTGGAACGGCCGGCGCACCGGCCCCGCGTCGACGACCCGGTACGGCGGTCGGACCAGCACCGCCGCCGGCTGCCCGAAACAGGAGCGGGCCAGGTGCGGTGTCATCCCCACCCGGCCCGCCACGGTGGCCATCAGCCCGTCGCGGTCGAAGCCGCGCAACTCCTGGAGGGCCAGCACGTCCGGGGCCTGCTCGTCGACGACCTGGGCCACCTGGTCCAACCGGTCACGTCCGCCGCGATCCCGGCCGCCGGTGCGGATGTTCCAGGTCATCACCCGCAGCACGACGGCATCGCCTAGTCGGCTCGGCCGGCCCGCGCCAGCTCGTCGTCGAGGGTGTCCACGTCCTCCGACTCGATGGCCGGTCGGTTGCCTTCCTTCAGGTCCTCATTCGGGCGGATCACGAGGTAGAGCAGCCCGATCCAGAGCGCGGAGAGCAGGATCGCGCCCATGAAGTCGGTCGGGTGGTGCATTCCCCGGTACATCCGGGAGGTCGCCACCCCGACCGGCATGAGCACGGCCAGCGCCACGAAGATCCAACGCCACCACCGGTCGGTACGCGGGAACACGATGAGGGTGATCGCCAGCCAGACGCAGATCGTGGCGGCGATGTGCCCGGACGGGAACGACGAGGTGGGCATCTGCCCGTCCAGGTTCTCCACCGGCGGACGCGGCCGGTCGACCGCGCGGGCCGACGCGAGGAAGAGGGTCAGCTCCCCCACCATCGCCAGCGCCACGAAGAGCACCGGTCGCCAGCGCCGCCACACCGCCAGCACCAGTGGGCAGAACACCAGCGAGATCAGCAGGATGGCGTGGGTGTCACCGAACTTGCTCCACCACCAGCTGACCTCGGTCAGCACCTCGGTGTGCCGCTCGGCGAACCAGCGCGGCACCTCGGTGTCCAGGGTCTCGAAGAAGGTGCCCTTGGCGTGGTAGCTGACGTACGTGCCGAACGCGTACAGCGCGCCGAACACGAGCACCCAGCCGACCAGCAGTTCGGCCACCGCCGAACGGGGGTGGGCCAACACGTGCTCCTCGGCCGGGGCGGGGGCGATGTCGTGCCCCGCCTCCGGCTCCAGGCCCTCGGTCAGCGGCGGCACCGGCCGGCCCCGCTCCCGCCGCCACAGCCGGAAGGCGTACGCGGTGACGCCCAGCCAGGCGGCCCCGAGCAGCCAGGCGGCCAGCACGTCGGAGACGAAGTGCACGCCCAGCGCGATCCGGGTCAGCCCGACCAGTGCCACCAGCACGCCGACTCCGACGATTGCCGGTTTGCGCCAGCGGGGCGCCATCGCCGGCAGGAACACCAGCAGCAGCGCCCCGTACGCGACGAACGAGCCGAGCGCGTGCCCGCTCGGGAAGCTGTTGCCCGGCGCGCTGGCGATCGGCACGTCCACCACCGGGCGGAGCCGGCCGACCAGCGTCTTCAGCGACGGGTCGAGGATCAGGCCACCGACCCCCGTGATGATCAGGTAGACGGCGAGCCGGGGCTGCCGCCGGATCAGCAGCCCGACCACGGCGATGGTGACCAGCCAGATGAGGATCGGCCGGCCACCCAGGTCGGTCACCGCCTGGAGCACGGTGACCAGCGCGTGGTGCGGGGCGACGAGCCCGTTGAACCACTCGGCGAGCGCGTGGTCGGCCTCCTGCAGAGGGCTCCACCGCACCCGGACGAGCAACAGCAGCAACCCGAAGGCCACCCCGGCGCCGGTGACGGCCACCAGACCGGCAATGCTCCGTTCGGCGAAGTGCCCGACCGGACGGTGCGCCACCTCTTTGACCGCGGTCACCCCGCACCTCCCTTATCTGTCTGGCGAGGCGCTTTACCCGATCCGCGTCGGTCGTACACGCCGGCCCCCGCTAGAGCGCCGACATGTCCCCGGTGTCGTACAGCTCGGCGCGGTCCGGGTCGGGCTCCCACAGGTCCGGTTGGGCAGGCTCCTGCACCCCGATGCGCAGTGCCTCCAGTTGGGCCGCGAAGGCCAGCCCACCGAAGAGCGCCATCCCGGTCAGGTTGGCCCAGAGCAGCAGCGCCATCATGCCGGTCAGGGCGCCGTAGGTCTGCCCGAAACCGTCACTGAACCGCACGTACGCGGCGAGCAGCAGGCTGGCCAGCCACCACAGCGCCGTGGCGATGCCGGCACCGAACAGCAGCCAGGACAGGCCGGGCTGGTTGCGCCGCGGCGCGTGCCGGAACAACACGGCGACGGCCACGACGGTCAGCCCGAGGCTCAGCGGGAAGCGGACCACGTCCCAGATGACGTTGGCGACCGCGCCCCACTCGTAGTGGGTGCGCACGGAGTCGCCCATCGCGCCGCCGCCGACCAGGATCAGGAAGCCGGCCAGCGCGGGCAGGCCGGCGGTGACGGCCAACACGGCGGCGCGTAGGTATTTCCGCAGCGCCGGACGGTCCCGTTCGACGCCGTAGATGCGGTTGGCGCCCCGCTCGATCTGGGCCATGGTGGTGGTCAGCGCGAACAGGCCGGTGAGCAGACCGAGGGTGAGTGCCAGCTCGCCCGCGTCCTCGACGCGTTCGCCCTCGCCGAGCAGCTCGGCGACCATCTGTGCGCTCTGGCCGGGGGTGAGCGCCAGAACGGTGTCGGCGACCACCTGGCCGCCCTCCTCGACGCCCAGCTCACTGATCAGACCGGTGAGGGCGATCAGGAACGGCACCACGGCGAGGCAGAGTTGCAGCGCGAACGCCCGGGAGTGGCTGAAGCCGTCTCCGTAGCGGAACCGGATGAACGCGTCGCGCAGCAGGTGCCAGCCGCCCTGCCGGCGCAGGGTGTGCCAGGCGTCGTCGGCGGACAGCTCCTCGTCGGCCATCAGCCGGGTCTCCGGCACGATCCGGGTGCTACTCACGGCGCGCTTCCTCGATGAGCTGCTCGCCCCGCTCCCCGGCGCCCTGCGCGTCGACGGCCAGGTCGGGGGCGTCCTCGGGCTGGGGGACGCAGAGCCAGAGCGCCTCGGGGCGGATCTCCGCCCGCAGTTGCCGGCCCGGGGAGATCAGGTCGCCGTCCAACTCCCGAGGCTGCGCCCGGTTGCTGGTGACCACCACGCGCTTGCCCCGGAACACCTCCATCTGCGGCACCTGGCCGTTGCGGCGGATCACCGCCCAGCCGAGCGCGAGCCAGTGCCGCAGGTTGCGCGGGGTGAGCACGGCGACATCCAGCCAGCCGTCGTCCGGCTCGGCCTCGGTCAGCAGGGTGACGCCACCCTGCAACCGGCCGACGTTGGCGATCAGGACGGAACGGGCCCGGCGGCGCACCGGCGGCCGGTCGTCGACGCGGATCTGCACCCGCATCGGCCGGTCCCGTAGGTGGCGGGCGGCACCCATCACGTACGCCGGCCAGCCGATGCGGGCCTTGGTGGTCTCCGAGGTGGCGGCGAGCATCTGGGCGTCGAAGCCCATGCCGGCCATCACGGTGAAGTACTGGTCTTCGACGGCGCCGACGTCGAGCAGCCGTCGACCGCGTTCGACGGCGACCTGTAGCCCGGCGGCCAGGTCGGTGGAGAGCCCCAGGTTCGCGGCGAGCAGGTTGCCGGTGCCCTGCGGCAGCACGGCGAGGGCCACGTCGGTGCCGACCAGCCCACTGACGCAGGACATCACGGTGCCGTCGCCGCCGCAGGCGAAGACCAGGTCGACGCCGGCCTTGACGGCCTGCTCGGTCTGACCGCGACCGGGGTCGTCGACGGTCGTCTCGTACCACTGCGGCGCGGGCCAACCGGCCGCGGTCAGGGCGTCGTCGACGGTACGGCGCAACTCGTCGAGATCGTCGACCTTCACCGGGTTGACCACCACGGCGGAGCGCAGCCCGCCGTCGCCGCCCGAGGGCCGCCTGTCCTGTCCAGCATCCACGGCGCCAGTGTGCAGCACCCGGACGGCTTCAGCGACCCGGCGACCGGCCCGCGTCGGAAGTGCCACAGACAGGTTTCAACCCTGCCCCACCCCGTCAGGCCGCCGCCCGCAGGGCCAGCTCCACCCGTCGGCGCAGATCGTCGAGGTCGACCCCGGACTCGGTGAGCACCAGGGCGCCCAGCCCCTGCCCCTCCCGGAGCACCCCGAGCAGGATGTGCTCGGTGCCGATGTGCCGGTGGCGCAGGCGCAGGGCCTCCCGCAGGGACAGCTCCAGCGCCTTCTTCGAGCGGGGCGAGAACGGGCCGCCGAGGTATCGCCGACGCCCCCAGCGGCGGCGTGGCGCCGGCACGGCCTCGCGCAGCGCGTCCGGGCCGAAGGACTGCTCGATGCGGGCCACGATCGCGGCCAGGTCGATGCCGATCTCCCGCAGGGCCGCGGCGTCCGCGTCGCCGAGGCCGGCGCCGCCACCGGTGGTGTGCCGGCGGACGCGCTCGCGCAGGTCGTCGGCGCGCACCCCGGCGTCGGTGAGCACCCGGCTGGCCAGGCCGGCGTCGTCGGCGAGCAGGGCGAGCAGCAGGTGCTCGGTGCCGACCGGCCGTTGGCCCTCGGCCCGTGCCTCCTCCAGCGCCCGTCGCACCACGTCGCGCGCCCGGTCGGTGAACCGTTCGAACATCACGCCTCCCAGGATGAGTTGACCGCCGGTCGCCCGGCGTGCTTCTTGTGCACCGCCTGCCGACTGACCTCGAGCGTGTCGGCGATCTCCTGCCAGGACCAGCCCTGTCGTCGGGCGTTGTCCACCTGGACCACCTCAAGCCGTTCGAGCAGCCGGCGCAGCGCGCGGACGGCACGCAGCCCGACCCGGGGGTCGGTGCTGCCGGCTGCCGCCGCGAGTTCTGTCGCCTGACTCATGGCGTCAACATACGTTGACAGCGTCCGCCGTGTCAACCTTGGTTGACGTCGCCCGGCGGCAGCCGATCCGACCCGCCGCCGTGTCCGTCGGACTACCCTCGGTCAGGGACAGCTTGGTCGTGCCGGGCGCGACGCCCGGGAGGTGATATCGGATGGCCGCACCCACCGACGCGGCGGTGCTGGTCGGCCTCGGGTCGGCACGCGACCTTCCGGTCGTCGAGCAGGCCGCGCAGGAGGCCGCCGGACACGGCCGGCCACTGCACGTGCTGCACACCTTCGACTGGCGGGCGGCCTTCGCCGCGGACACCGTCGCCGCCCCTCGCGACCAGGCCGAAGAGCTGATCACCAGCGCCGCCCAGCTCGCCCACCAGACCGAGCCGGGGCTGACCGTACGCGGGGAGATCGTGGAGAGCGCCCTGCTGCCCACCCTCATCCGCCGCTCGGAGTCCGCCTTCCTACTGGCCGTCGGCGACAGCGGGATGGTGGGCAGCGGCCAGTGCGTTCCGGCCGAGACGACCGCCGTGCAGTTGGCCGCCCGGGCCGGCTGCCCCCTGCTGGTGGTCCGGCGTGAGCCGCCGCCACAGGGCCCGGTGCTGGTGGGCGTGGACGGCTCGCCCAGCTCACACCTCGCCCTGCAGTGGGCCGTGCAGTGCACGGCCCGCCGGGCCACCCGCCTGCTGGCGCTGCGGGTGGTGGAGTACGACGAGGACACCGACGCGGTCACCGAGCAGCTCAGCGAGGCACTGGCCCGGCACACCGACCGACACGGGGCGGTGCCGACCGAGTGTCGGGTGGTGCGTGGCGACCCCGCCGAGGTGCTGATCGACACGTCCCGCACCGCACAGTTGGCGCTGGTCGCCGCCCGCGGCGACGAACCGGGTCGGGCCATGCTGGGCGCGGTCGCGCAGTCCCTGCTCTACCACTCCCCGGCCCCGGTCGTCATCGTCCGCGGTCTGGCCGAGGCGCCGCTGACCGGGCCGGGTGCCCGCCCGGTGCCGGACCAGCGACCCTGACCCGGGGCGTCGGCGGCCGCGAGGTCGGACGCCGCAGACCCCACTCCTACCCGCGAGAGGCAGCATGATGGACACCGCTCTCGACGTGCAACGCGCCCTCACCGACGACGAGCTGCGCCGGCTGGACGCCTACTGGCGCGCCGCGAACTACCTCACCGTCGGGCAGATCTATCTACTGGACAATCCGCTGCTGCGCGATTCGCTGACCCCCGACGACATCAAACCCCGGCTGCTGGGGCACTGGGGCACCAGCCCCGGCCTCAACCTGATCTACGCCCACCTGAACCGGGTGATCGTCACGCGCGACCTCAACGCCATGCTGGTCACCGGCCCCGGGCACGGCGGCCCGGCCATCGTCGCCAACACCTGGCTGGAGGGCACCTGGTCGGAGCGCTACCACGACGTGGCCCGCGACGAGGTCGGGATGTCCCGGCTCTTCCGCCAGTTCTCCTTCCCGGGCGGCATCCCCAGCCACGTGGCGGCGGACGTGCCGGGCTCGATCCACGAGGGCGGCGAGCTGGGGTACGCGTTGAGCCACGCCTACGGCGCCGCGTTCGACCACCCGGACCTGCTGGTGGCCTGCGTGATCGGCGACGGCGAAGCGGAGACCGGGCCGCTGGCCGGTAGCTGGCTCTCCACCGTGTTCCTGAACCCGGCGCGCGACGGCGCGGTGTTGCCCATCCTGCACCTCAACGGCTACAAGATCGCCAACCCGACCGTGTTGTCCCGGATCCCCGAGACCGACCTGCTCGACCTCCTGCGCGGGTCGGGCTACCAGCCGTACGTGGTGGCCGGCGACGAGCCCGCCCAGGTGCATCGCACCCTCGCGGCGACGCTGGACCGCGTGCTGGACGAAATCGCCGACATCCAACGGCGGGCCCGCTCCGGCGGGGTCGTCGAACGCCCTCGTTGGCCGATGATCGTCCTGCGCACGCCGAAGGGGTGGACCGGCCCGCGCGAGGTCGACGGTGCCCAGGTGGAGGGCACCTACCGCGCCCACCAGGTGCCACTGTCGGGCGTTCGCGACAACCCGGCGCACCGGGCCGAGCTGGAGCGCTGGCTGCGCAGCTACCGACCGGAGGAGCTGTTCGACGCGACCGGCGCTCCGGTGGACGAGCTGCTGACCCTGCCACCGCGCGGTGACCGGCGGATGAGCGCCAACCCGGTCACCAACGGCGGCCTGGTGCTGCGCGACCTGGCCCTGCCGGACTTCCGCGACTACGGGGTGGAGGTCCCCGAACCGGGCGAGCCGATCGCCGGCGCGACCGGGGTGCTCGGCCCGTGGATCCGCGACGTCATCAGCGCGAACCCGCAGACGTTCCGGTTGTTCGGCCCGGACGAGGTCGCGTCGAACCGGCTCGGCGCCGCCTTCGAGGCGACCGACCGGGCGTGGGTGGCCGCCACCGTGCCGGGCGACGACCACCTCTCCCCGGACGGGCGGGTCATGGAGGTGCTCTCCGAGCACCTGTGCCAGGGCTGGTTGGAGGGCTACCTGCTGACCGGCCGGCACGGCGTGTTCACCAGCTACGAGGCGTTCATCCACATCGTCGACTCGATGCTCAACCAGCACGCCAAGTGGCTGAAGGTGACCCGGGCCATCCCGTGGCGACAGCCGATCGCCTCGCTGAACTACCTGCTGTCCAGCCACGTCTGGCGCCAGGACCACAACGGCTTCTCCCACCAGGACCCGGGTTTCATCGACCACGTGGTCAACAAGAAGGCCGAGGTGGTGCGCGTCTACCTGCCGCCGGACGCCAACACGCTGCTCGCCACGATGGACCACTGCCTGCGCAGCCGGCACTACATCAACGTGGTGGTGGCCGGTAAGCAGGCCGCGCCGAACTGGCTGACGATGACCGAGGCGATCCAGCACACCCGCCGTGGCCTGGGCATCTGGGAGTGGGCCAGCAACGACGGCGGCACCGAGCCGGACGTGGTGCTCGCCTGCTGCGGAGACGTGCCCACCCTGGAGACGTTGGCCGCCGTCGAGTTGCTGCGCCAGAACCTCCCTGAGCTGAAGGTGCGGCTGGTCAACGTGGTCGACCTGATGCGGCTCCAGCCGGACACCGAGCATCCGCACGGCCTGACCGACAACGAGTTCGACACCATCTTCACCCGGGACCGGCCGATCATCTTCGCGTACCACGGTTACCCGTGGCTGATCCACCGACTCACCTACCGGCGCAGCAACCACCGGAACCTGCACGTGCGCGGGTACAAGGAGGAGGGCACCACCACCACGCCGTTCGACATGGTGATGCTCAACGACCTGGACCGGTTCCACCTGGTCATCGACGTCATCGACCGGGTGCCCGGGTTGGCCTCCCGCGCCGCGCACCTGCGTCAACGGATGGTCGACGCCCGGCAGGCTGCCCGCGACTACACCCGCCAGTACGGCGAGGACGACCCCCAGGTCGCCGAGTGGCGCTGGATCCGCGAAACCGACCCGACCACCCCCTGAAGGAGGACGACGTGCGCGACGCCGAGATCCTGGTCGGCTACGACGGCTCCACCGACGCCTCGATCGCCCTGACCTGGGCCGTCGAGGAGGCCCGGCACAGCGGCCAACCGGTGCGACTGGCGTACGTCTTCGAATGGCTGACCGTGGCCAGTTGGGTCGGTCCGGGCGTGGCGCCCGGTGTGTGGCCCGACGACACCGCCCGCCGGCAGGTGGACGACCTGGTCCGCAAGGCCGCCGCGGACGCCGCCGCGGCCAACCCCGGGCTGACGATCACCGGCGAGGTGTACGACGGGCCGCCCGCGCTGGTGTTGCAGGAACGCTCGACCGAGGCCAACATGCTGGTGCTCGGCAGCCGGGGTCACGGTGGGTTCGGCGGCCTGCTGGCCGGGTCGACGGCGGTGTCGGTCGCCGCGCACGCGCACTGCCCGGTCGTGGTGGTGCGGGACGGAGCCGGCGGCGCGGTGTCCGACCCGTCCGGCGGCCCGGTGGCGGTCGGTGTGGACGGCTCGCAACCCTCGCTGGTGGCGCTCGGCTTCGCGGCCGAACGGGCGGCGCAGCGGCGGGTACCGCTGCGCGTCCTGCACGCCTGGACACCCGGCCCCGGCGGCGCGGCCGGGGTGCCCGACGAACGGGCCGCCGTGGAGCAGGCGTTGGAACCGTGGCGGCGAACGTTCCCCGAGCTGGCCGTGACCGTCGACCTGGTGTCCGCCAGCCCGGCGGCGATGCTGACCGAGGCGAGCCGGCAGGCGCGGCTGGTCGTGGTCGGCAGCCGGGGTCGGGGTGGGCTGGCCGGCATGCTGCTCGGCTCGGTCAGCCAACAGCTCATCCAGCACGCCAACTGCCCCGTCGCGGTGGTCCGCGAACGCTGAGGCTCAACCGGGGCGGGCGCCGGGTGCTCGTCCAGGATGCAGGAAAGCCGTTCCGGGGCATGGTCAACAGAGCCGCCGATTGCGAGACTGCTTCAATCTGCGTCGGCACCGGCGATCGAGGCTCCTGATGTCCAGCACACCGCTGTCCCTGCCGCAGCCATCCGCGCGGGCACCCGAGTTCGGCCGGGACGCGCTCATCGTCTGCGAGAACCTGGTGCGGATCTACCAGACCGGTTCGATCGAGGTGCAGGCACTACAGGGGCTGGACCTGGCCGTGGAGAGCGGTGAGCTGGTCGCCGTCGTCGGCGCCTCCGGGTCGGGCAAGTCGACACTGCTCTCCATCCTGGCCGGCATCGACGCCCCCACCGCCGGACGGGTCCGGGTCGACCGGTGGAACCTGCTGACAATGTCCCGCGCGGACCGGGTGGACTACCGGCGGCACACCGTCGGGTTCGTCCGCCAGCAGACGGCGAGCAACCTGATCCCCTACCTGACCGCACGGGAGATGGTGGACCTGCCGATGACGGCGGCCCGCACCCCGAAGGCGCAGCGCCGGGAGCGCGCCGCCGAACTGCTGGACAGCCTCGGCGTCGCCGACTGCGCCGATCGGCGGCCCGGGCAACTCTCCGGCGGGCAGCAGATGCGGGTCGCGATCGCGGTGGCGCTGGCCAACCAGCCGCGGGTCCTGCTCGCCGACGAGCCGACCGGCGAGCTGGACGCCGCCACGTCCGCGGAGGTCTTCGGTGTGCTGCGAGACGTCAACCGGCGTTACGGCGTCACCGTCGTCGTGGTGACCCACGACCCGGAGGTCAGCGGCCAGGTCGAACGGACCGTCGCGATCCGCGATGGGCGCACCAGCAGTGAGGTGCTGCGCCGCAGCACCATTGACGCGGCGGGCGACACGCACATGATCGCCGAGGAGTACGCCGTGATGGACCGGGCCGGACGGGTCCAGGTGCCCCGCGATTTCCGCCAGGCGCTGGCGCTGACCCGACGGGTCCGGCTGGCCCTGGAACCCGACCACATCACGATCCGCCCCGATGCGGGAAACGGCGAATGAGTAGCGAGCCGCTGCTCAGCGTGCGCGGCGTACACCGGCGCTTCCGCACCGGGCCGACCGTCGTTAACGCCCTGCGCGGCGTGTCGTTCGACGTGGCCGCCGGTGCCATGGTGGCGCTCGTCGGCCGGTCCGGCTCGGGCAAGACCACCCTGCTCAACGTCATCGGCGGCCTGGACCGCCCGGACGCCGGCACCGTGCACGTCGACGGCACGAACGTCACCGCGCTCGACGAGGACGGCCTGTCCCAACTGCGGCGCGAGAAGCTGTCGTACGTCTTCCAGAGCTTCGGGTTGATCCCGGTGTTGTCGGCCGCGGAGAACGTCGCCGCCCCGCTGCGGCTGGCCCGCGTCGCCCCGGCGCAACGCGAACGGCGGGTCGAGTTGCTGCTGGAGCTGGTCGGCCTGGCCGACCACGCCCGGCAGCGGCCGGCCGAGCTGTCCGGCGGCCAGCAGCAGCGGGTGGCGATCGCCCGCGCGCTGGCCGCCTCGCCCCGGCTGCTGCTCGCCGACGAGCCCACCGGGCAACTGGACGCCGAGACCGGCCTGTCGGTGATGGCCCTGCTGCGCGGAATAGTGGAATCCGAAGGCGTCACCGTACTGGTGTCGACGCACGACGCGGTGATGATGGCCCTGGCCGACCGGGTGATCCGCATCCACGACGGGCACCTCGACGACCAGGTGGCCGGGCAGTCGTACGAGCCCGTGCCGGACGTCAGGTGACGCGACGATGCTGAGGCTGGTCGGCCGGCGCGCCCACGCGCAGTGGCCGCTGCTGGCAGCCCTCCTCGGGGTCGTCACGCTGGGCGCGACCCTGCTGGGCACCTGCACCCTGCTGGTCACCCGCACCGCCGAGCGGGCGCTGGAGGTCGCCATGGCCCGCGCCACCCCCGCCGCCGTCGACGTGACCGTCTACACCGGCACGGTCGAGGGTCGGGACGCGCCGTCCGTCGCCGCCGACACCCGCAGCGTGGTGGCCTCCGCGCTCGCACCGTTCCCGGTGACGGCGACCGCCCGGGCGTCGACGGTGCTGCGGGCACTGCCGCCCGCGCTCGCCCCGGGCACCACCGTCCCGGCCCAGGCGTACCTGTCGGGACTGGACGACCTGCCGGCCCGAGCCGAGCTGCTCGCCGGGCGCTGGCCCCGGCACCCCGGCGACGCGGTGCTGCTGGAGTCCACCGCCCGACTGCTCGGCCTCACCCCCGGTCGCCGGGTGCGCCTCGGCGCCGAGTTGGCCCACGCGCCCGTCCCGGCCATCGACGTGACGGTCGTCGGTGTGGTGCGCCCGCTGCCGGGGCGCGGCTGGGACCGCGACCCGTTGTCCGCGGCCGGCTCCGCCACCGGCTACCGGGACGGCCGCTTCCTGCAACCGGTCAACGCCTACGGCCCGTTCCTCGTCGACCTCGCCGACCTGATCACCACGGGCGCCACCCTGGACCGGCTGGAGGTCACCGCCCATCCGGACCTGTCCCACGCCAACCGCCGCGACCTGGAGGCCGTGGCCGAGGGCGTCCGCGACGCCGACCGCCGGCTGGCGGGCACCCTCGGCGACCGTGTCCAACTCGCGCGTGTTGCCTCCGAACTGCCGCTGACCCTGCGGGCCGCCGACGACCAACGGCACGTCACCGCCGCCGTCGTGCTCGCCATCGCCGTCCTCGGCGGTGTCCTGACCGCGACGGCACTCGTCCTCGCCGGCCGGCTGACCGCGGGCATACGCGCCGACGAGACCGCCCTGCGGTCCGCCCTGGGCACCAGCCGTCGCCAACTCGCCGCCACCGCGACACTCGAGGCCGGGCTCGTCGCCGCCGTCGCCGCCGCGCTCGCGCTACCGGCCTCGTCGGCCCTGCACGCCGGACTGACCCACCTACCGCCGCTGGACGACGCCGGCCTGACCGTCCGACCGGCCGTCACCGCCGCCCAGATCCTCACGGTCACCGGCGGTGCGCTGGTGCTCGCCGTCGTGCTCACCGTCCTGGCGATCCAACCCGTTCCTGCGGCCGGCGACCGGCGCACCCGCCGGGAACTGCTGGCCCGATCCGGCCTCGACCTGATGCTCACGGTATTCGCCGCCACCGGCTGGTGGCAGCTGTACGCGCAGCCCACCGCCGCCAGCCCACGCGCCGACGCGGTCCGGGTGCTCGCGCCGGCGCTGCTGCTGACCGCGGGCGCCGCCCTGGCGCTACGGGTGGTACTTCCCGCCCTGCGCGGCGCCGACCGGCTGGCGTACCGCGCCCGCGGGCTGGCGTTCCCGCTGGCGGTCGCCGGGGCCGCCCGCCGACCCCAGGCGGTCGCCGCCGGGCTGCTCGTCGGGTTGGCCTGCGCGGCGGCGACGTTCGGCCTCGCCTTCGACAGCACGTGGCACCAGTCGCAGCGCGACCAGGCCGCGCTCTCCGTCGGCACCGACCTGGCACTCACCCTCGGCACGGCGCCGGTGGCCGGCGACGGCGCGGTCGTCAGCGCGGCCACCGCGGGGGCGGTGAGCCCGGCCTTCGACCGGGGTACCGCCGTCGGTCAGTGGCTCGGCACCGCCGGCGGCGCGCCGCGACTGGTCGCCGTCGACACCACCCGCGCCGACGCGCTGCTGCGCGGGCCGCTGGACGGCGACCGCGGCTGGGCGGACGTGGGTGCCACGCTGGCGCCACGCACCCCGGTCACCGGCCTCGCCGTTGCGCACGGCGCCCCACTCGTCCTGAGCGGAACCGCCGCCGGCGACACCCCGCTCACCGTGACGCCCCGACTGCTGTTGCAGGACGCCACCGGCCTACGCACGTCCTGCGCCGGTCCCGCCGTACCCCTCGACGGCCGGGAGTTCCGACTGCCCGACTGCGCGCCGGCCGACGGGCTGCGCCTCGTCGCGGTCGCCCTGCCGGTCGCCACCGACGCGGTCGGCGGACCCGTCGCCGTCGCCGTCACGCTCACCGTGCCACCCGACGGTTCGGCGCGGAGCCCCACTGGCGGATCCGACTGGACCGTCACGTCCGCGCCGCCGGTCCCGAGCAGGTTGCGCGACCCGACCGTCACGCTGTCCGCCACGCCGGCGGGTACCACGCTGCGGATGGCCGCGACCGTCGAACTCGGCGGCGCCGAGGACGCCGCCCGGACCCTCGTCGCCACCGCCTTCCCGAACCCCGGCCCGGTGCCCGTCGCCGTCTCCGCCCGCTTTGCCGGCGAGGTCGGTGTCCACACCGGCAGCCAACTCAGCGTCACGGTCGGCACCACGCCCGTCCCGATCGTCGTCGCCGAGGTCGTACCGACCGTCCCGTCCGCCCCCGGCGCCGCCGCCCTCCTGGCCGACCTGGACACGCTGTCCCGGGCACGGGTCGTCACCGGCGACCTGACGTTCCCGGTCGACGCCTGGTGGGTCGGCCACCCCGCCGGTCCCGCTGCCGTCGAACGGGCCACCGACCTGCACCTGGGCACCGTCACGACCCGCGAGGCGGAGACCGCCCGTCTCACCGGCGGCCCGCTGCGCGTCGGGCTGCCGGCCGCGCTCCGGCTCATCGTCCCGGCCGCGGCCCTGCTGCTGCTCGCCGGCGTCGTCCTGCACGTCACCTGCGATCTACAGATCCGCGCCGTCGAGGTGGCGCGGCTACGTGGCCTGGGGATGTCCCGGCGCGGCATCCGGGCCGTGCTGCTCGGCCAGCACGCCGGCGTTCTGCTGCCGCTGCTCGCGGTCGGCGCGGCCGTCGGCGCGCTCGCCACCCGCGTCGTCGCTCCCCTGCTCGTACGCTCCGACACCGGCGCCGCGCCCGTTCCGGCCGCCCAACCACACTGGCCGTGGCCGGCCGAGGCCGCGCTGCTCGCCGCACTGCTGGCCGGATGCGTACTGGCGGTCGCCGTCGTCGTCACCGTCCAGGTCCGCCGGGCCGACGCGGCGCACCTGCGGGTGACGCCGTGAAGCGGTGGCTGACCCGCCGGTGGCCGGCGCCGCACTGGCCCAGCATCTTCGGCCGGGCCCGTACCGACGTCGGACCGCTGCTGCTCACCGCCGCCGTCATCGCGGCCGTCGCGCTGCTCGCCGGGGCCGTGCCGGCGCTGCTCCGCGCCGCCGCCGACGACGCCGTCCAGGACACGGTCCGCCGCGCCGGCCACGACTCGAACGTCCTCGCGTACGCGGCCTGGGAACGCGACGACGGGCCGACCGGTGGACGGGTCCGGATGCCCCGCCTCGCCGCGGACGTCGACGACTTCCGCGCCCGCGCGACGTACGCGCTCAAACCCGACCTGGACGCCGTGCTGCTGCCGCCCATCGCCGTCGTCAACGGCCCGATCCTCAGCATCACCGACGGCAGCCTGCCGCGTACCTTCCAGTTCACCTACCTGGCCGACGACCTCGACGTCCCCGACGTGACCTGGGTCGCCGGGAGCGCTCCAGGCCCCGCCGTCCGCGACGAATACGTCGAGATCGCCTACGACGGACCGCCCTGGCCGGTGCAGGTCGGCCTCTCCGAGACCGACGCCGCCGCACTCGACCTCGGCCCCGGCGATCGAATCCCGGTCAGGGACGGCGAGGGCCGCGCCAAGGACGTCCGGATCAGCGGGATCTACCGACCGGTGGACAGCGCCGACCCCGCCTGGCGACTCGCCCCGGCGCTCCTGAACCCCATTCCCGGCGCCGACGGCGTGGGGACCACCCGGTTCGCCGGCCTGCTGTCACGTGAGTCCCTACCGGACGCCCGGCTCGCCGTCGACGAGGACCAACTGCGGCGCGCCGTCCACTTCGCACCCGAACCCGACGCGCTCACCTGGGACGCCACCGCGGCGCTCGCCAGCCAGGTGGTCCAGCTCAAGGCGGCCTCCGGCTCATCGAGCGTCCGCGACCAGTCCCTGCGGTGGGAATCGCTACTCGACACCGCCCTGCGCGACGCCCGCGCACGCAACAACGCCGCCTTCGCACAGGCCGCCGCCCTGCTCGCCGGGATGCTGACCGTCACCGTACTGGTCCTGCTGCTCGCCGCCGACCTGCTGGTCCGCCGCCGCGCCCCGGCGCTGAGCGCCGCTCGGCAGCGGGGGGCGGCGCTACCCGACCTCGGTACCGAACTGATCATCGAGTCCACCGTGGTGTCCCTGTCGGCCGCCGCCGTCGGGCTCACGCTCGCCCACGCGGCCGCTCCGGGAATCCCCTGGACCTGGGCCGTTCCCGTGGTCCTGGCCGGTGCCCTCGGCGGGCCGGCGTTCGGCATCCTCGCCGCCGCCCGCGCCAGCCGCGACCGGCGTCAACCCGCCAACCCGGCGGCTCGGCGCTGGATCCGGGCCACCGGCCAGCTGCGCCGCGCGGCCGTGGAGGCCACCGTCCTGATCGCCGCGGTCACCGCCCTCGTCACACTGCACCAGCGCGGGCTCCTGCCCGTCGCCTCCGACGGCGACACCGGTGAGCTGACCGGAGACCTGATCCTGCCGATCAGTGCCCTCACGCTGGGCGCGCTCGTCGGCGCGCTCGTCCTGGTCCGGCTGCTTCCCCTCGGGGCGCGATTCGCGCTTCGACAGGCCCTGCGCTCGCGCCGCCCGCTGGCCGTGTTCGGTGCCGCCCAAGCCGCCACGACGGCCGGGCGCGCGCTGCCGATGCTGGTTCTGGTCAGCACGACCGCGCTCGCGTCGTTCGCGCTCATCCTCGGCACCACCGTCACCCGGGGTATGGCCGACGGCGCGTGGAGCACCGTGGGCGCCGACGCCCGCCTCGACGTCGGCGCCGACGCCGCGGCCGCCACCCCCGTACTCGCCGAGCGCATCGCCGCCGCACCCGGAGTGGAACAGGTCGTCGTCGCGCAGGTGACCGACTCGGCACCCGTCTTCACCGAGTCGACACTGCTCACCCCACGCCTGGTCATCGTGGACACCGCCGCGTTCCAGCGCCTGCTGGCCACCACCCCGCTGCCCGATGCGCCGGCGCTGGCCCGCCTCACGGCACCCGCTCCCGGCTCCGGGGACGTACCGGCGCTGGTGCGTTCCAGCGACGGCGATCTGCGGACCGGCATGCGACTGAAGCTGCCCCGGGACGACGCCCCGGCGATCCGTCTCGCCGCGGTCGGTACCGCTCCCTCCGTCGGCGGCACCAACGACGTCGTCATCGTGGACGCCGCGGCCGTCGCCGGCGCCGGGCTGCCCGCCGCTGCGAATACCGTCTGGGTGACCGGGCCGGGCGCGGCGCGGGCCGTGGCGAACACCGGCGTCGCCGCCGACGTCGTGCTGCGCGCGGATGTCCTGCGGGCGCAGCGGGTGGCTCCGCTGACCGGGGGGCTGCTCCGGCTGGCGTGGACGACCGCCGCCGTACTGCTGGCGCTGGGGCTGCTCGGCCTCGCGCTCGCCGCCGCCGCCGGTGCGTCGGAGCGGTGGCAGACCCTGACCCGGCTGCGGACCCTCGGCCTGCGGCCACGCGACGCCCGCTGGGTCGCCACCGGGGAGTTGCTGCCGCCGGTCGTGGTCGCCGCGGTGTCCGGCCCGCTCCTCGGGGCCCTGCTCGCACGCCTGACGCTCGGCCCGCTCGACCTGCGGCTGCTCACCGGCCAGGCCGCCGACCCGGCGGCGGTCCTGCCGTGGTGGCTGCTCGGCCTGGTGAGCGTGGCGCTGCTGGCGGCGGCAGCCACGGTCGTACCTGTCGAGTCGGCGCTGCGGCGACGCGACCGGCTGAGCGAGGTACTGCGCGCCGGCGAGTGACCGGTGAGGGGCTATGCCCGGTGTACGGAAACACCAGACCAGACATTGATCTTGTCTGATCTGGTGTGCCTCAGCGAAACCCTGGTGGGCGATACTGGGTTTGAACCAGTGACCTCTTCCGTGTCAAGGAAGCGCGCTCCCACTGCGCCAATCGCCCGTGGTGGCCCCGTGGGGCGGATCGCGAGCGGACGACGGGATTCGAACCCGCGACCCTCACCTTGGCAAGGTGATGCGCTACCAGCTGCGCTACGTCCGCACGTCCCCGACAAGCGCCGGCGACAGGTGAACTCTACCCGATGCCAAGATCGCTTGGCACGGCACCCTGACCGGTCGTGGTTGCGCTGGTTCCCGTCGGGGTACTGAAGGGCTCGACAGCACACCACATCCCCCTAAGGAGGCTGTCGTGGGTATCGGCACCAGCATCTTCCTGATCGCGCTCGGCGCGATCCTCACCTTCGCACTGGACGCCAGCGTCGGCGGCATCAACCTCGACGTGGTCGGCTGGATCCTGATGGGAGCCGGCGTACTCGGCCTGATCATGACCACAGTGATCTGGGGTCGACGCCGCCAGGTCGTCACCACCACCGAACAGCCGGTGGAGTACCGCCAGGTCGAGGAGCGGCGGGACATCGCGCCTCCGCTGTGACCCGACCAGTTCCCAGCGCTGGCGCAGCCGGTGGATCACACCGGGAATCCGGGCCGGCCACCTTGCTCGAAGGCGGCCGGCTCGTCGCATCCCGGGCCCGCGCGCGGCGGAAGGCACCACCGCCGAGCGCACCGCTCCGCACCGCATCAGCGCATCAGCGCATCAGCGCATTGAGCGTGCCGTAGTCGAGGGCGTCCGCCAGCGCGCCGTACGTGCCCGCGCCGAGCGCCTCATCGGCCGCGCGACGGGCAACCGTGTAGGCGGCCTCCGCGACCGACGAGCCGAGGCTCACCCGGGCCACCCCCAGCCGGGCCAACTCCCGCACCGACGGCGCGCCCGGCCCGGCCAACACGTTCAGCGGCGCCGGCACCGCCCGCACCAGCACTCGAATGGTCACCGGGTCGACCACCCCGGGCACGAAGATGCCGTCCGCGCCGGCGGCGAGATAGGTGGAGGCTCGGGCCAGGGTCTCGTCGACGTCCGCCACGCCGGTGAGGAACGTGTCGATCCGGGCGTTGACGAAGAGTGGTAGGCCGACCGCGTCGGCCGCGGCCCGTACCGCGCCGATCCGGGCGCACTGGTCGGACACGTCCCGCAACGGCGGGCCGCCCTCCCGTCGGGCGTCTTCGACGTTGACACCGACGACGCCGGCTTTGAGCACCGCCCGGGTGGTCACGCCGACCTCCGTCGGCGTCGCCCCGTACCCCGACTCGATGTCGGCGGTGACCGGCAGGGACACGGCGGCGGTGATCCGACCGACCAGGTCGACGGCCGCGTCCCGGCCGAGGACGTCGCCGTCGGCGGCGCCCAGGCTCCAGGCGACTCCGGCGCTGGTGGTGGCCACCGCACGGACGCCGGCCGCCGCGACGACGCGGGCGCTCGCGGCATCCCAGGCGTTGACCAGGATCAGCGGCGACCCGGGGGTGTGCAGGGATCGGAAAAGTTCGGCTCGGGTGTGGTGTTCGCTCACCCGGCAAGTCTCGGGCGACCCCGAGCCCGGCGGTAATGTTTCAGTCCCAGCTGAATCCACCGGGGGTGCCGTGGTCGCCATCAGCCTCTCGGCGGGCGCCGTCGCCCGCATCCGGTTCGCCGTCTCCTGCCTGTGGGAGGTCGTCGCGAGCGTCCGGGTGCTGCGCGACCCCGGGGACCACGCCGTCCACCTGCCCTGGGTCCGCCGGGTCCGTCCACCACTGGTGGACGCCGGGCTGGCCGGCCCGGACGGCGGGATGCTCTGGCAGCTCGTGCCGGCCTCGCCCGGCTACCTGGCCGACTTCCTCACCCCGCCGCCCACCGGCCTCGTCCCGGACCTGGGCGCCGAACTGGCCGCGCTGCGCGCCACCCCGGCCGACACCGTCCGCGCGCACCTGGACCTGTACCCGGGCGAACGCACGCCAGCGCTCGCCGCCCTGTACGCCGACCCGCCTGCCGGGCTGGGCCGGCTGACCGAGGAGATCGAGGCGTACTGGCGGGTCGCCCTGGCGCCGCACTGGCCCCGGCTACGGCTGCTGCTCGACGCGGATGTCACCGCCCGCGCCCGCATCCTCGCCGAGGACGGCGCGGCGGTGCTCCTCAACGACCTGCACCGGCAGGTCCGGTGGGAGGACGACACCCTGCTGGTGGCGCAGCGGCACTGCCTGGCTCTGGACGTCACGGACGGCCCGGGGCTTGTGCTGGTCCCGTCGGTCTTCGTCTGGCCGTCGGTGCTGAGCGTGTCCGCCGGGGACGCACCGCAGCTCGCCTATCCCGCCCGTGGGCTCGGCACCGTGTGGGAGCGTCCGAGTGGCGTCCCGGAGGCGCTGGCCGCCGTGATCGGTCGCGGGCGGGCCCGGCTGCTCAGCGAACTGACCTCGCCGACCAGCACCACCGAACTGGCCCGGCGCAGCGAGATGTCTCCCGCCGGAGTCTCCCAACACCTCACCGCACTGCGCGCGGCCGGTCTGGTGGTGACCCACCGGCGGGGCCGGAGGCTGCTCAGCGCCCGCACCGACCTCGCCGAGGCGCTGCTCTCCGCGACCGGGTGACCGTGGCCCACCAGCCGGTGACTGGCCGGCCCGCCTCGTCCGGCGTCAGTCCAGGCAGGTGAGCGCGACCTCGGCGTACCGGGTCAGCGCCTCCCGGTCCGGGTTGATGGCGCCCATCACCCGCAGGCCCTGAAGGCTGGTCACCAGGAAGCCGGCCAGGTCGGTGGCGCTGCGGTCGGTGCTGATCCGGCCCCGCAACTGCGCCTCGGCGAGCAGGTCGTAGAGCGCCGACTCCAGGGACTGGGTGGTCGAGCGGAGCCGCTCGGCGACCCGCACGTCCTGGTGCGCCCGTTCCATCGACGCCCCGACGATGAGGCAGGCGAGGTGCCGACCGTCGCCGGTGATGTCGTCCACCGTGCCGATGAACACCTCACGGATGACCGCACGCGGGTCTCTGCCCGAGCGCAGCAGGTCCACCATCGGCGCGGCGTAGCGCTGCCGGTACAGGTCGAGCACCGCCAGGTAGAGGCCGTCCTTGCTGCCGAACGCGGCGTAGATCGAGCCGCTGCCCAGGCCGGTCGCCTCGGAGAGGTCACGCATGGAGGTGCCCTCGTAACCCTTGCTCCGGAACACGTCCATGGCAGCGTTGACCGCGGCGTCGAGGTCGAACTCACGGGTGCGGGCCATGACCGAACGCTACCCGCTATCTGGAACGATCGACAAAGTACCGCCGGTCACAGCACCGGCCTCGACACCTTCGTCCCGGCCTACGCCCGGCTGTCCGGAATCCCGGCCGACGGCGTGCCGGCGACGATCGAGCGGGAGAAGGCGTTCACAGCGCGTCGATCGCGGGGCGACCGACCGACGGAAACCATTGACTACGGCCGCCAGACAGCGTTGTCTTTCCTGTGGCGCCTGGGGAAGGAGAACGGTGGTCGACGATGTGTCCCTCGTGTTCTGCGTGAGCGCTGACGTGTCGGTGCGCGAGCGGATGGTCCGGCGCCTGGACGGCCTCGGCACTTTGGTGATCTGCACCGACCTCGCCGAGTTGCAGGCGATGATCGGGCCGCCGATCGTCAGCGGTCCGGTCCGGCCGGCCACCTCCACGACCGCCACCGAACCCGCCGCCACCGCTTCCGCCGCCTCGGCTCCCGGGCTGGCCGGCCGGATCAGCCTCGGTGACCTCACCATCGACCCGCTCGACCATCTGGTGACGTGGCGCGGACAACCGCTGGCCCTCACCCGCCTCGAACGCAACCTGCTCACCCAGCTCGCCACCGCACCGGTCGGTGTCTGGACGTACGAGAGGCTCTTCGAATCGGTGTGGGGCTGCGCGTACCTCGGCGACACGTCGATCCTGCACTCGGCCGTGAAGCGGTTACGTCGCAAGCTGAGCGCCGTCGACGGCACCCTGCGGGTGCACACCGTGCGGGGAATCGGCTACCGGCTCAGCGTCGACTGACACCCCCGGGGCGTGCGTGACGCCGCGACACAGCAGAACGGCTCGTCACCGGGTCTTCCGGTGACGAGCCGTTTCCTCTGGTGGGCGATACTGGGTTTGAACCAGTGACCTCTTCCGTGTCAAGGAAGCGCGCTCCCACTGCGCCAATCGCCCGTGCTTGTTGCCGAGGTGGGGACGGGATTTGAACCCGCGTACACGGCTTTGCAGGCCGTTGCCTCGCCTCTCGGCCACCCCACCGAGGTTGCCCCCGTCATGCGTGGCGGCAGCTCCGAGCGGACGACGGGATTCGAACCCGCGACCCTCACCTTGGCAAGGTGATGCGCTACCAGCTGCGCTACGTCCGCACGCCCCCGGACGTTCCCGGGTGACGGATGAGAACTTTAGCCGAGTAGGTGTTTGACTGCCAACTCGGGGTCGCCTCGGCGCGTCCCGCCTCGTCAGGGGCGGGTCGGAGCACTTCCGGCAGGCTTCCTAGGGGGCTGGCCTGATGTCCCTATCCGCCACTGACCGTCACACTCCGACATCACCAGGCAACGATCGTCATCATCGCGTCGCATGCCCACCCGCCCACCTCTCCGCACCCGCAGAGGTGGCAGCGGACCTCGACGAACACTCCCTGTGGAACGACCGACGGCACCCCGAGGAAGTGTCCGGCTTCCGACTGTCACAGCCTGGATCGCCGCGTGGTGGTAACTGTTCGTGTTCAGTCGGATGGGCTACGGTAACGGTCGTGACGAGACGTGCGGCCGAGATCCGCCTGGATGCCCTGCTGCGCACCGCCTGCGACGTGATCGTGGAGCGTGGTCTGGCCAACACCCGGACGGCCGACGTGGCGAATGCCGCGGGCGTGAGTCAGGCGTTGGTCTTCTACCACTTCGCCACAAAGGAACGGCTGCTCGCGCAGGCTTTCGCGTACGCGGTCGAGCAGGATTTGGCCCGACTGGACGCGGTGACCCGCTCCTCGGCCCCGCCGCTGACCAAGCTCCGCCGGATCCTCAAGCTCTACACCCCGGCCGGCCGTGCGACCTCCTGGTCGATGTGGATCGACGGCTGGTCCGAGTCGCTGCGTACCCCCGAGTTGGAGAAGGTCTCCCGCCGGCTCGACCTGCGCTGGCGGCAGGACCTGGCCGCGGTGATCTCCGCCGGGGTGGCCGACGGCACCTTCCAGTGCGCCGACCCGGACGGGGCCGCCTGGCGGATCAGCGCCGTGATGGACGGCCTCGCCGTCCAGCTCGCCGTGCACGACCGGGTGATCTCCCGCCGCCAGTTCGGCGAGTGGGTCCGGCTGGTCACCGCGCGAGAGCTCGGGCTGGACCCGGTCGACCTGGACTGAACGGGACACCGCTGGCCGATCCTCCACACGAGGCCGGGCAAAACGGGCTCGTCCCGCCCCTCCGACCGGAACAATCGGCAGCATGGATCTCCTGGAGGCGTACCGCCGGAGCCTGGCCGAGTTCGTCGATCGGGTGGACCAGATCGAGCCCGGCCAGTGGTCCGACCCGACCCCCTGCTCGGACTGGGACGTCCGGACGCTGGTCAACCACGTGGTGACCGAGGACCGGTGGAGTGTTCCGCTGCTCGCCGGCCGGACCATCGACGAGGTCGGTGACCGGCTCGACGGTGACCAGCTCGGGGCCGACCCGATCGCGACGGCGCGGGAGGCCGCGGCGCAGGCCGAGATCGCCGCCACCCACCCCGGCACGATCGACCGCACCGTGCACCTCTCCAGCGGCGAGACCCCGGCCACCGAGTACCTCCAGCAACTCCTCGCCGAGCACCTCATCCACGGCTGGGACGTGGCCGTGGCGATCGGCGCGCAACCACGACTCGACCCGGACGCCGTGCATGCCGCCACCCAGTGGTTCGCCGGCCAGATCGACGCCTACCGGCGCAACCAGCTGGTCCGGACCGGGGTGCGGGTGCCCGACGACGCCGACGAACAGGATCACCTGCTGGCGTCGTTCGGCCGCGACCCCGACTGGGCGCCAGACGACTGACCGAGCCGCGCCGTACGGACCTATCGACCCGCCGCTTACGGACCGATCGACCCGCGCGGCAGCACGCCGGGGCCGGGGGCGACGGTCAGCGCCGCGTACAGCACCAGGGTCACCGCCCAGGCGTTGAGCACGTCGTTGCGGTGGGCCCAGGGTGACCGGCCGCGGATGCGGAACCGGCTGGTCTCCAACCGCCACGCCGAGCGCAGGCTGCCGAAGACGGTACGCGGCCAGAACGCCCAGAAACTCTCCCCCGACCGGGAACTGGCCGGGTCGTCCCGGGCGGCGACCCGCTCGTGGTGGCCCCGGTTGTGCTCGACGTAGAGGTGCCCGTACCCGGTGGGCGCCAGGGCCACCCTGGACAGCCAGCGCTCCACCCGTTCCCGCTTGTGGCCCAGCTCGTGTGCGGTGTTGATGGCCATGCCGTCGACCACACCGACCGTGGCGACCAGACCGGCCGTGCAGACCGGCCGCGCCGGCCACCGCCAGCGCGTCGCGGGTCCACACCGCGCAGCAGAGCGCCGGGCCGCGAACTGGGCGGGGAGGCCAGAGCGCGAAACCGACGAGGGCAGCGTCGGCACCAGCAGCGCCAGCGGCCAGAGCGGTCGGCGCGGGTCCCGCCAGGTGGCGCCCTCGATGGTCGGATCGGCATCGACGGCTATGGGCAACCTCGGCTCTCGCGTCCTGCGTCGGCTCTGACAGCCGGCCCACTCTTTACAAGCGCGCTGTTTTTGTAAAGTCGAATAATCTCGATCTTCCGGTGTGGCGGCGGCCCGGGGCCTTGCCGCGACCTCGACAGACTGATATCCACAGATGCGCATGCGTCACCGCGCAGCGACGGCCGGCGATCGCCGGCCATCCCGCTCCCACGAGGAGGTTCCGTGCCACAACCAGAGTGGTCACCCCCGATGAGCCGGCGTCGACGCCGGCTCATCGCCATCCTGGCGACAACGGCGACGGTCGCCGCGCTGCTCCCCACCGGCGTGAGCACCGCGGCTCCGGCCGGCGGCGCGGCGTCCGCCGAGCGCCGATCCGGGCCGTTCGCCGAGGGGCACGAGCCCGCCGACCTCGACAACCGCACCGGTACGGCGGCACCCGACGCCCGGCAACGCGGGATGGCTCGCGCCGTCGACCCCGACGTCCGGTGGAACCGCCTCGGCACCCCGCAGGCACTCGGCCCCGGTCGCACCCCGCTCGCCAGCGGGCTGCCCGCCGACCCGGAGGCCGCCGCGCGGGCCTACCTGGCCGCCAACCGCGACCTGTTCGGTATGGACGCCGCCGCGGTGGCCGCCATGGAACGGGTGCTGGTCCGGCCGATCGGCAGCGGCACCGTGGTCACCCTTCGGCAACGCTTCGGCGACCTGCCCGCCGGGCCGGACGGCCTGGTGACCCTGGCGGTCGCCGACGGCGCGGTGCTCTCGGTCAGCTCCTCGCTGGCCCGCGACACCGGCGCGCCAGCGCCGGCCACCCGCACCGCCGAGCAGGCGTACGCTGCCGCGCTCGCCGACGCCAAGCTGACCGCCGGCGCGGTGGCCAGCCACACCATCCGGCCGGTGGCCGTGCCCACCCCGCTGGACGGGCCCCGGGCCGCCTACGAGGTGACCATGATCGGCGCGGACACCGAGCACCCGGCCGCGTTCACCAGCTACGTGGACGGCAACACCGGGCAGGTGCTGGTCCGCGAGGACCTCGTCGACTTCGACTCCGACAACCCGAGCTGGGCGGTCTTCCCGGCCACCCCGCCCCGCGACCTCGCCCCCGGGCAGGACCCGCGGGTGCGCTGGTGCGGCGCCCCGGCGCCGGGCTGCCAGGCCGCCTTCCACGACCCGGCCACCGGCCAACCGTGGGACGTCGACGCGGCCACCGGCACGCCAACCTTCACCTCCCGCGGCAACTCGGCGAACACGGTGCTGTCCTGGGGTGCGAACACCCCCGTCGTCCCGGCCCCCACCAGCCCGGAACGCCGCTACGAGTACCCCTTCACCGACCAGTGGCAGCAGGCCCGGTGCAACCCGGCGGTGTTCACCTCCGCCCAGCGCAACGACGCCGACGCGTCGATCGCCAATCTGTTCGCCATGCACAACCGGATGCACGACTGGTCGTACCAGTTGGGCTTCACCGAGTCCGCGTGGAACCTCCAGGCGGTCAACCTCACCCCGTCCGGGCTGGGCGGTGACGCCGAGCAGGGCCGCGCCCAGCAGGGCGCGCTGAGCGGCAACCGGAACAACGCCAACCAGGGCACCCCGCGCGACGGTCTGCCGCCGACCACCAACATGTACCTCTGGCAGCCGCAGGCGGGCGGGCCGTACCCGCCGTGCGTCGACGGCGACTACGACATGACGGTGATCGGCCACGAGTACACCCACGCGATCACCAACCGGATGATCGCCGGCCCGGACAGCGGGATCAGCGGCCACCAGGGCGGGTCGATGGGCGAGTCGTGGGGCGACCTACTCGCCGCCGAGTACCTCTTCCAGAACGGGCTGCGGGCACCCGGGGAGTCACCCTTCGTCACCGGCGGCTACGTCACCGGCAACCTGGTCAGCGGCATCCGCAACTACGACCTGAGCCGCAGCCCGCTCAACTACTCCGACATCGGCTACAACACCGCCGGTCCCGCCGTGCACGCCGACGGCGAGATCTGGGGCGCCACCAACTTCCGGGTCCGCTCGGCCCTGGTGAAGCGGTACGGCCTCGGCACCCCGCAGCGGCAGCTCGACTGCGCGCAGGGCAAGGTCGCGGCCGACCAGTGCCCGGGCAACCGACGCTGGTCGCAGCTGGTCTTCGACTCGTTCCTGCTCCAGGCCGCCAGCCAGGTCAGCATGCTCGACATGCGGGACAACATGCTCACCGCCGACCTGCTGCGCTTCGGCGGCGCCAACCAGGACCTGATCTGGGCCGAGTTCGCCCGCTCCGGAATGGGCCGGGACGCCGTCACCAACGGCGCCGCCGACACCGACCCGACGCCGAGTTTCGCCTCACCACGCGGCGGCAACGCGACGTTCACCCTGCGCCCGCGCGGGGACAGCGCCGAGGCGCCGATCCGGGTGTACGTGGGGGCGTACGAGGCACGGGCGGTGCCGGTGGCCGACACCGACCCGGCGACGCCGATCCCGGACACCGTGGAGCTGGTGGCCGGCACGTACGACCTGCTCGCCGTGGCCCCCGGCTTCGGGCACCAGCGGCTCAGCGTGGTCGCGAAGGCCGGTCAGGAGGGGTACGTGGACCTGCGGATGAGCCGCAACCTCGCCTCCACCGCGTCCGGCGCGACCGTCACCGGCGACGGGGTCAACCTGGAGCGGGTCGTCGACGACACCGAGGCGACGAACTGGGCCTCCCTGGACGGCGTCGCCGGCCGGCAGCTCACCGTGGCCCTGCCGGGCGGCGCGCCGCAGACGGTCAAGCGGGTGAACGTCAGCGCGATGCTGCGCCCGGCGATCACCGGCGATGCCGACACCGGCTCGCAGAACGCGCTCAGCGCGCTGCGCTCGTTCGCGGTGTCCGCCTGCAACGCGAAGACCACCGACTGCGCCGACCCGGCACGCTGGCAGCGCATCTACACCAGCGCGGCGGACGCGTTCCCCGGTGGGGCGTACCGGGCGTACAGCCGGGACATCAACCTCCGGACGTTCGCCGTACCCACCACCCTCGCCACCCACCTGCGACTTGAGGTGCTGGCGAGCCAGTGCACCGGCGGCCCGCAGTACGCGGGCGAGCAGGACGACGACCCGGCCACCACGACGGACTGCGCGACCGCCAGCCCGGCCCGCAGCCAGGTCCGGATCGCCGAGTTCCAGGCGTTCTCGAAGTGACACCGTGGGGCCGGCGGCTCTCCGCCGGCCCCACGGCCCCGACCAGCGGTGCGCCCGACGCGAGGGGTCAGCTACCGCCGGATGTTCCCCGCACGGGCCCCCCGATCAGCGGTGCGCCCGACGCCACGGGTCGGCGACAGCCGGACGCTCCCAGCGCCGGTCCACCGGTGGTTCGTCGGCCTCGTCGGCGTTTCCCGCCGCGGCCCGGGTCAGCTGCCGCAACCGCAGCAGCAACCCCATCCCGAGGAAGAGCAGCAGCCCGCCGAGCAGGAACGCGGCCTGCACCACGCCGAATCCGCCGGACTGCGCTACCGGGCGGCCGGCCGCCGGGGGCGCGGCGTCGGCCGGATAGTCCGCGACCGGCTCCTGCGCCGCCGTGCTCCCGCCCTCGGCCGGCGCGCTCGCCGATTGGGTGGGCTCCGGCGGCGTCGCCGTCGGCTTCGGCGCGCCGGTCGGTGCGCCGCCCAGCCCCACCACCGAGCGGGTGGCGGTCTGCCGGGCCAGCAGGCGCAGGTTGGCGTCGTACGCCTCGGCGGCGAGGGTGACCCGCCCCTGGGTGACGTCCTCGGCGAAGGCCACCCGGTAGCGGGCCGTGACCGTGCGGCCCGGGCAGAGCGTGCCCGGGTCGAGTTGCCGGTCGGTCAACCGGGCCACGTCACCCTCGGTGCGGATCTCCAGCGGAAAGTCGCCGGTCTCCTCCACCCGGTCCATCTTCACCTGGTCGAGTCGGATGCCCTGCACGCTGAGCACCATCGACCAGCGCACCTTCGCGCAGCCGCCGCGCCGATCCGTCTGGGAGACCACGGCGGATATCGTCCGCACCTGCTCACCGGCGGTGAACCGTCCCGGCAGGCCGCTCAACTCGGTGGTGAAGGCCGCCTGCGCCGGGGCAGCCGCCGCCAGCTCCACCCCGCTCAGACAGGCCAGCACCACCCCTGCCCTCAGCGCATACCGCCACACCGTCACCACCGCCGCCCTCCGTTCGGTCGCCTCCACCCCGCAACGCTAGAAGCGGAGCACCGGCCCGACCAGACGGGTGTGTTCGCACCGGACGGCAAGCACAGGGTGGGTTTTCACCGACGGTGGTGAACCGGTCACCGCTCCCCCGCGACACGCCCGCAGTCGGCCGCTGGGAGAATCGCGCCGTGTCCGAGCTCTCCAGCACGTTCGTCCGGCTGCACGCCCGGCTGGCCCCGGTCCCCTTCGTCCCCGAGGTGCGGCTGCACCAGGCGGACGAGCCGATCGGGCTGTGGGAGCTGACCGAGGGTGAGTTCTCCACCGACCGGCCGCCGCCGTTCTGGGCGTTCGCCTGGGCCGGCGGGCAGGCGCTGGCCCGCTACGTGACCGACCACCCGGAGCTGGTCGCCGGCCGCCGGGTGCTCGACCTCGCCTCCGGGTCCGGCCTGGTGGCCATCGCCGCCGCCCGCGCCGGCGCGGCGTCGGTGCGGGCCGTCGAGGTGGACGAGCTGGCGGTGGCGGCGGTCGCCCTCAACGCCGAGGCCAACGGGGTACGCGTCGACGCCGAGTTCGGGGACATCCTCGACGGCGACGCCGGGGACGCCGAGGTGGTGCTCGCTGGCGACGTCTTCTACAGCGACGCGATGGCCCGTCGGGTCCTCCGGTTCCTGCTGCGCGCCACCCGGGCCGGCGCGCCGGCGCTGGTCGGTGACCCCGGCCGGGCGTTCCTGCCCCGGGACCGCTTCGACGAGCTGGCCGCGTACGACGTGCCGGTGCCGGAGGCGCTGGAGAGCGTGCGGGTGAAGCGCACCACCGTCTGGCGACTGCGGGCCGGGCTGCCGGGGGCCGCCGGCTAGCGTGTCCGGGTGCTGTTCCGCAGCTGGGCGCAGGTGGCCGACCCCGCATGGCCGGACGTGGCCCGGGTGCCGGACCACGTCGGCGGCACCCACCTGGTCGTCACCCGGCACGCGCTGGTCCGCCAGGTCCTCGCCGACCCGGTCCGCTACCGGCCGGACAACGCGCTGGACGCGGTGACCCCGATGCCGGTGACCGCGCTGCGGGTGCTCGCCGCGCACCGGTTCCGGCTGCCGCCGACCCTGGCGAACAACTCGGGTGCCAGCCACCCGCGGATCCGGGCGATCGTCGCGGACGCGTTGCGCCCCGACCGGGTCGCCGCGCAGCGGCAGTGGCTCACCGCGCTGGTCCGGGACCGGGTCGTCCGGATCGGTGCCGCGCTGGACGCCGGCGAGCCGGTCGACCTGTACGCCGACCTCGCCGCCGACCTGCCGCTGCTGGTGCTGGCCCGGATGGTCGAGTTGCCGGACGCGTCGGTCGGCGCGGTCAAGGAGTTCGCCCGCGCCGCGCTGGAGCTGTTCTGGGCGCCGCTGGACGCCGACCGGCAGCTGGTGCTCGCGGCCGAGGTTGGCCGCTTCCACCGGGTCCTGCGTGCCTTCGCGGCCACCGGTGGCGGGCTGGCCGCCGAGTTGCGGGCGGCCGGGCACCCGCCGGACGTGGTGGTCGGCGCGCTCTTCTTCCTGCTGGTCGCCGGGCAGGAGACCACCTCGCAGTTCCTCACCCTGCTGCTGCACCGGCTGACCGGTGAGCCGGCGGTACGGGCCGGCCTGCGCACCGGCGAGGTGGCGGCGGCCGACGTGGTGGAGGAGGGACTGCGGCTGGAACCACCGATCGTCACCTGGCGGCGGGTGGCCGCGACAGACAGCACGCTGGGCGGGACGCAGGTGCCGGCGGGTAGCAGCCTGGTGCTGTGGCTGGGCCGCGCCGGTCGGGACCCGGAGGTGGTGGAGTCGCCCGACGAGTTCCGTCCGGGTCAGCGTGGATCGCGCCGGCACCTGGCGTTCGGGGCGGGCGCGCACCGCTGCGTCGGCGACGTGCTGGCCCGGATGGAGGCGGCCGTGGTGGTGGCCGAGACCGCGCCGCTGCTGGACACGGTGACCGTGGTCCGCCCGCCCTGGTGCCCGGACAATCTCACCTTCCGGATGCCGGACGCGTTCGTGGTCCGCCGCTTCCCGGGTTCACCGGGCTGACCGGATCCTGACCTCCGCTCGGTATGTTTCCGGGCGTGTCAGCCACCCCCACCCGTCGGATCCCTGCCGTCGTACCGCTGCTGGCCCTGCTGGCGTTGACCGGCTGCACAGTCGGTCCCGCCCACCCGGCACACGCCCGACGGATCACCGTGCCCCAGCCGACCGCGCCCGCCCCGACCCCGACCCCGTCGGCCTCGCCGTCGGCGACCGCGAAACCGCCGTTGAAGAGCCTTGCCTGGTACGTCGCCCAGGTGCCGACCTTTCCCGAAGCGCCGATCCCGCAGCCGGTGCCGCTGCCCACCACCGGCACGGCGGCGTTCTGGCACCGCCTGCCGACCGACCACAAGGTCGCCTTCATCACCATCGACGACGGTGGTCTGGCCCGCCCGCCGGGGGCGATCGACTTCATCTGGCAGGCGCGCATCCCGGTCACGATGTTCCTCAACTCACCGGCGGCGGCGGAGCACACCGACTACTTCCGGCAGATCCAGGTGGCGGGCGGAATGGTCGAGAACCACACGATCAACCACACCTCGCTGGCCGGCCGGTCGTACGACCACCAGAAGCAGGAGATCTGCGGTGCGGCGGACAGGCTGGAGGCGCTCTTCGGCACCCGAGCGACGCTGTTCCGCCCCCCGTTCGGCGAGTACGACTCCACCACCCTTCAGGCCGCGCACGACTGCGGCACCAAGGCGGTGCTGCACTGGACCGAGACTGTCCACGAGGGGAAGGTCCGCTACCAGACCCCCGAGAAGGTGGTGCACCCCGGCGACATCCTGCTCATGCACTTCCGGCCGGCGCTGATGGACGACCTGCTCGCGGCGCTGAAGGCGATCCACCGGGCGGGGCTCACCCCGGCCCTGCTCACCGACTACATCCGGTGACCGCGCCGCCGCCGGCCTGACGAAAGTCAGGGTCACCTGGTGCCGTTCGGGCGCGGTGCGGCAACCAGCCCCGCGCCTAGCGTCAGCGCATGATCACATTACGTGGGTTGACGAAACGGTTCGGGTCGACCGTCGCGGTCGACGCGTTGACCGTCGACATCGCGCCCGGCCGGGTCACCGGCTTCCTCGGCCCCAACGGCGCCGGCAAGTCCACCACCATGCGGATGATCCTCGGGCTGGACCGTCCCACCGCCGGGCAGGCCCTGGTCGACGGGCGCCCGTACCGGGAGTTGCGCCGGCCACTGCACGCGGTGGGCGCGCTCCTCGACGCACGGGCCATCCACCCGGCCCGGTCCGGCCGGGCGCACCTGCGGGCCATGGCACACAGCAACGGCATCCCGACCCGCCGGGTCGACGAGGTGCTGGACACCGTCGGGTTGGACGCACGGGCCGCCGGCAAGCCGGGGCGGGCGCTCTCCCTCGGCATGGGCCAACGGCTCGGCATCGCCGGCGCGCTGCTCGGCGACCCGCCGGTGCTCATGTTCGACGAACCGGTGAACGGCCTCGACCCGGACGGGGTGCGCTGGGTGCGGCAGCTGATGCGCTCGCTGGCCGACGAGGGGCGGACAGTCTTCGTCTCCAGCCACCTGATGAGCGAGATGCAGCTCACCGCCGACCAGCTCGTGGTGATCGGGCGGGGACGGCTGCTCGCCGACGCGCCGATCGGCGAGGTGATCGCGCGCGGCAGCGTCGCCGTCCGGGTCCGCAGCCCGCACCCGGACGGGCTGGCCGCCCTCGCCGCGCGCCTCACCGCCGTCGGCGCGAGCGTCGAGGCGGCCGACCGGGACGAGCTGACCGTCACCGGCGCCACCGCGGACCAGGTCGGGGACCTGGCACACGAGCTGGGGGTACGACTGCACGAGCTGAGCACGCACGCCGCGTCGCTGGAGCAGGCGTTCATGGAGCTGACCGCCGACAGCGTCGAGTACGCGGGTGGCCCGACCGGAGGTGGGGCACGATGAGCACCGACACCCGGCTCGGCGTCGTGGCCGCCGAGTGGACGAAACTCTCCTCGGTCCGGAGCACCTGGTGGACGGCGCTGGCCGGGCTGCTGGTGATGGCCGCGAGCGCCGGTCAACTGGCCATCTACGCCGCCAACGGCAACACCAACGACGACCCGGCCGACGACCGGGGCATCGTCACCGTGGGCAGCGTGCTGATCGACTCGGTCGAGCTGACCCAGTACGTGGTGCTGGCGCTCGGCCTGCTCGCGATCACCGCCGAGTTCACCAGCGGCACCATCCGGACGACGTTGCAGTGCACACCGTCGCGCGGTCGGGTGCTGCTGGCCAAGGCCGCGGTCGCCGGCGCGGTCACCTTCGCCCTCGGGCTGCTGCTCGGCGGTGTCGGCGCCCTGGTCGCCCGGCCGGTGCTCGGCGAGTGGGGCAGCGCCCCGGCCGCCGACACGATCGGCGACATCGTGGCGGTGGCCACCTACCTGGCGTTGGTCGGCGTCCTCGCCCTCGGCCTCGGTGCCGCGCTGCGCAGCGCGGTGCTCACGCTCACCGTGCTCCTCGCCACCCTGATGATCGTGCCGCTGTCCCTCCAGGAGCCGGACATCGACGTGCTGAACCGGATCGCCGACGTGTTCCCCGGCGTGGCCGGCGGGCACTTCCTGGCCGGCGACACCGAACCGTACCCACCCCTGGTCGGGCTGCTCGTGCTCGCCGGGTGGGCCGGCGCGGCGCTGCTGCTGGGCCGGGCCGCGCTGCGCCGCCGCGACGCGTAGGGCAGGCGGGCTGAGTGGGGGCTGTCCGGCCCCCGCTCAGCCGTCGACCAACCCCGCCTCGTACGCGAGGATCGCCGCCTGCACCCGGTTGCGTACGTCCAGCCGGGTGAAGATGCTGGTCAGGTAACTCTTCACGGTGCCCTCCACGAGGTGCAGCCGGCGGGCGATCTCGGCGTTGGACAGGCCCGCCCCGACCAGGGCCAGCACCTCCCGTTCCCGCTCGGTCAACCCGGCCGTACGGTCCCGCGCGGCGGGTCGGCGGGCCAGCTGCCCGGCCCCCAGCTCGATCACCCGGCGGGCCACCCGCGGCGACAGGTACGCCCCGCCGTCGGCGACCGCGTGCACCCCGGCGATCAGCTCACGCGGGTCGCCGGCCTTGAGCAGGAACCCGTTGGCACCGTGCCCGAGCGCCCTCGCCACGTGGTCGTCCTCGCCGAACGTGGTCAGCATGATCGTCGCGGTGTCCGGCACCACCCGGCGGATCTCGGCGGCGGCGGCCAGGCCGTCCAGCCGCGGCATCCGGATGTCCAGCAGCGCGACCCGGGGCCGGTGGGCACGGACCAGCTCGACCGCCGCGTGCCCGTCGCCGGCCTCGGCGACCACCTCGATGCCGGGATCGCTGGCGAGGATGGCCCGGACCCCGGCCCGGATCATCGCCTCGTCGTCGGCCAACACCACCCGGATCGGCGGTGCCCCCGTCATGTCAATGTCCACTAGACGATCCACTCCTTGCTGACCAACCGACCATCGGTGAAGCAGAGCCGCCAGGTCGGCTCCGCGAGGGGGAAGTTGCCATCGGTGTAGTACTCGCAGCCGGCCCGGTCCACCGCCGTGGGGGCCTCCAACTGCCGCCGGGGCAGCCCGACCAGCTCCGACCGGGCCGTGCCGACGCGCATCTGGTCGAAGGTGGCCCGGTCCAGCACCGTTCCGGCGGTGGCCACCGGGTAGTAGACGAGCGAGAGCACCAGGGCGAAGCCGACCGGCGCCACGAGCGCCACCAGCAGACTGCGCCGGACCCTCCGCCGGGCGTCGTGCAGCCGCCGCTCGGCATCCACCGGGCCGGGCCACTCGTCGGAGTGTGCCGGCAACCCGACGTCGACCGCCGCACCGACCGCCTCGGCTGGCGACCCGGTGGTCGGCAACATCGCCCGTACCGCGAACCCGCCACCGGCCCGGTGCCCGGCGTCGAGCGTCCCGCCGGCCAGGCGGACCCGCTCGGCGAGGGCGAGCAGCCCGCTGCCCCGCGACGGCGGAGCCGGCAGCGGCCCGGCCGGCGGCGCATCGTTGGCCACGGTCACCTCGACCCGGTCGCCGTCGCGGCTGAGGCGCACGTCGACCGGGGCGCCCGGGGCGTACCGGGCCGCGTTGGTCAGCGCCTCCCGGACGATCCGGTGCGCCGCGTGACCGGTCATCGCCGGCAGCTCCGCGACCGCCGGGGCGGCGTCCAGCCGTACCACCATGCCAGCCTCCCGGGCACCCTCGACCAGGTCGGCGACGCTCTCCCCACTCGGGCGCAACGACGCGCCACCCTCCTCGCGGAGCACCCCGATGATCTCGTGCAGTCGCTCGGTGGCGGCGGAGACGCTGGCCCGCAACTCCCCCGCCGCGGCCCGATGCCGGTCGTCGAGGTCGGCGGCGACCTCCAGGGCTGCGGCGCGCAACGCGATCAGGCTGAGGTCGTGACCCAACGAATCGTGCATCTCCCCGGCGATCCGGGCCCGCTCCCGCAACCGGATCCGCTCGGCGGCACCCCGCTGCTCACGGCTCAGCGCGTCGACGTGCCGGCGACCCGCGTCGGCCAACTCCTGTTGCTGGCGGCGGTACCGACCGACCAGCCAGGGAAACACGGCGGCGAAGAGCAGCACCGAGGCGAGCAGGAACCAGGTGGCCGCACCCGTGCCCAGCAGCCCCAGGTTGAGCGCCGTGCCACCGGCCGCGAGCAACACGAAGACCGAGATCACCGGGCCCGCAGTGGCGCTGCGCCGTCCGGCGAGATAACTGAAGACCGGAATTGCGAACACGAAGTTGCCGTCGACCAACGACCCGAGCACCACCAGCACCAGGCCGACCAACGGCGCACGTCGACCCGCCACCACCGCCACACCGAACAACAGCAACTTGCCGAGCAGCAGCGGCAACGCGTACGGCGGGTAGGGCGGGCTGGCCCCGGCATAGCCGACCGGGGCGGCCACCACCGCCCACAGCAGCACGTCCAGCAGCAGGCGACGCCGCCGGTCCAGCCAACCCGGCGGCGCGGAGTCGAGGATCCGCACGGCGGTCAGGCTACCCACGCCCGACCTGCGCGGACACCGACGAAAGTCAGGTGTTCAGCCGCTCTCCTCGGCCCAGACCCGCCAGTCGTCGAGCACGCCGTGCAGAGCCGGGGTGAGCCAACCCGGCGCGGAGCGTCGGAACACCCCCGGGTCCATCGCGCCCGCGCCGTCGGGCAACGCGCCGAGCAGATTCGGCACCAGATCGGTGAGGTTCGTCCAGTGCACCAACTCCGGCCTGGTCGGCCAGGCACCGATCACCACGCCGGCCGGCACCGCCCTACGATCCAGCGCCTCCAGGGTCAGCGCGGTGTGGTTAAGCGTGCCCAACCCGGCGCGGGCGACCACCACGGCCGGCGCTCCCAGCGACACCGCCAGGTCGGCCATCGTCCACGCCTCCCCCGACGGACGCAGCCCCATCGGCACCAGCAACCCACCCGCGCCCTCAATCAACACGAGGTCGTGCTTGTCGGCCTCCGCACGGACCGCGTCCACTGCCGTGTACAACTCCAACGGCGGCAGATCGGCGACCCGCGCCGCGGCCAACGGGGCGAGCGGATCCGGATAGCTGGCCAAGGTACGACCGGTCAGCGGCGCGGCCAGCCGGTTCACCGCGTCCACGTCACCGGGCTCACCACCGGCCGTACCGGTCTGCCCCGGCTTGACCACCGCCACCCGCAACCCGGCGGCCTGCGCGGCGGCCGCGATCGCCGCGGTCACCACCGTCTTACCGACCTCGGTGTCGGTCCCGGTGACCAGAACCGGCCCGGCCCACCCGCTCACGGCATTACCTCTGTTCGCGACTGCGGGGCTCGCAAACCCGGCTCACTCCTCGCGCTCACGGGGCACACTCCACGATGACACCCAGCGCCCGCTCGAACGCCTCCCGGGGCACCCCGGCGCTGACCGTGAGGCGCAGGCGGGAGCCACCGTCCGGGGTGGACGGTGGCCGGAAACAGCCCACCGCGACGCCCCGGTCCCGGCAGTCCGCGGCCCAGGCGGTCGCCGCCTCCGGCCCGGGGGCGGTCACCGAGATCACCGCCGCGTCCGGGGCGGAGACGGTCAGCCCGGCCGCCCGCAGCCGATCAACCGCCAACCCCACCCGGTCGGACAGCTCGGCGCGCAGGTCGTCGCCGGCCCGGGCGAGCCGCAGCGCGGCGTGCACACCGGCGGCTACCGCCGGCGGCAGTGCCGTGTCGAAGATGAACGTGCGCCCGGTCTCGATCAGGTGCCGGACGAACTCGGCCGGGCCCGCGACGACGCCACCCGCACCACCGAGCGCCTTGGACAGGGTGGCGGTGACCACCACGTCCGGCTCGCCGGCCAGCCCGGCCGCCGCCACCGCGCCCGCCCCGGCCGGGCCGGTCAGGCCGAACGCGTGCGCGTCGTCGACCAGCAGCAGTGCGCCGTGGCGGCGGGCCACCGCGTGCAACCGGGCCAGCGGGGCGAGGTCGCCGTCGACGGAGAAGACCGACTCGGTCACCACCACCGCGGGGCGGCCCGGCGCGGCCGCGAGCGCGGCGGCGACCGCGTCGACATCGGCGTGCGGGGTGACCACCGTCTCGGCGCCGGAGATGCGGCAGCCGTCGATCAGGGAGGCGTGGTTGTGCGCGTCGGAGACGAGCAGCGTTCGGGGTTGGACGAGCGCTCGCAGCGCACCGAGGTTGGCCAGGTAGCCGGACGAGAAGACGAGTGCGGCGTCGGTGCCCAGCCAGCGGGCCAGGTCGTCCTCCAGCGCCCGGTGCGCATCGGTGGAGCCCCGCACCAGACGCGACCCGGTCGCCCCCAGCCCGTACGCCGACAGCGCCGCCGTGGCCGCGGCGGTGACCTCCGGGTGGGTGGCCAGCCCGAGGTAGTCGTTGCCGGCCAGATCGGTCATCTGGTCGTCGGCGGGACGCGGCTGTAGCCGCCGGGTGAGCCCGGCCTTCGCCCGCAGCTGCGCGCGGCGGTCGAGCGCCGCCAGCCAGTCCGCCACCGTCACCCTCCCCGCTGTGCGTGCCCGGTCAGCCCCGACACCCGCCGGGCGAAATTACCACCCGCCACCATCGGCCCGACGAATCCACTCGGTGTGAGCCGTCGCCGAACTGCCAGGCCATTACGGCTGATCGGGGGGCCTTGTAGGGTACGAGCCATGCCAGAGATCCTCGACCAGGCCCGGACCCAGGTCCTGGGTGACGGTGTCGGCCTCGATCAGGCCGGCATCCTCGCCGTGCTGAACCTGCCCGACGAGCAGCTGCCCGCCGCCCTCCAACTCGCCCACGAGGTGCGGATGCGCTGGTGCGGCCCGGAGGTCGAGGTCGAGGGCATCGTGTCGCTCAAGACCGGCGGCTGCCCGGAGGACTGCCACTTTTGCTCCCAGTCGGGCCTGTTCACCTCCCCGGTGCGCTCGGTCCTGCTGGACATTCCGTCGCTGGTCGAGGCGGCGAAGCAGACCGCCAAGACCGGGGCGACCGAGTTCTGCATCGTCGCCGCAGTCCGTGGCCCGGACGCCCGGCTGATGAAGCAGATGCGCGAGGGTGTCGCCGCCATCAGGGCGGAGGTCGACATCCAGGTCGCCGCGTCGCTGGGCATGCTCAGTCAGGAGCAGGTCGACGACCTGGTCGACATGGGCGTGCACCGTTACAACCACAATCTGGAGACCTGCCGGTCGTACTTTCCCAACGTGGTCACCACGCACACCTGGGAGGAGCGCTGGGAGACGCTGCGGATGGTTCGCGACTCCGGCATGGAGGTGTGCTGCGGCGGCATCCTCGGCCTCGGCGAGACCGTCGAGCAGCGGGCCGAGTTCGCGGCACAGCTCGCCGAGCTGGCCCCGCACGAGGTGCCGCTCAACTTCCTCAACCCGCGCCCCGGCACCCCGCTCGGTGACCGCCCGGTGGTGGAGGGCAAGGACGCGTTGCGGGCCATCGCCGCGTTCCGGCTGGCCATGCCGCACACCATCCTGCGGTACGCCGGTGGCCGCGAGATCACTCTCGGTGACCTCGGCACCCGCGACGGTCTGCTCGGTGGCATCAACGCGGTGATCGTCGGCAACTACCTGACCACGCTGGGGCGACCGGCGACGGCGGACCTGGATCTGCTGAACGAGCTGAAGATGCCGGTCAAGGCCCTTTCGGCGACCCTGTAGAGACGGACCGGTGAGGACGACGTGACCGAGCTTGTCGAGCCCACGGCGGCGCAGCTCTGGTGTGACCGCTGCGGCGAGGACGCGGCGGTCGGAGGGCACGAGCCGTGCGCGGTGGCCCGGACGCTGGAGCCGCCGCGCTACTGCCCGCAGTGCCGGCGCCGGATGAAGGTGCAGGTGCTGCCGGTGGGTTGGTCGGCGGTCTGTGTCGAGCACGGCGAGATCCGGGGCTGAGCCGGTGCTGCGCGGGCGTGCGGTGACACTACGGCCGGCGACGGCCGCGGACGTGCCGGCCCTCGCGGCGATCCGGGCCGACCCGGAGGTACGCCGGTGGTGGCGGGGCGGCGACGACCTGGCCGATTCGGTCCGCGCCGACCTGGCCGACGACGACCTGGCGCTGTACGCCATCGAGCACGACGGCCGGGTGATAGGCGCGATCCAGTGGTACGCCGAACCGGACCCGGACTACCGGCACGCCAGCCTGGACGTCTTCCTCGATCCGGCGGAGCGCGGCGCCGGCCTCGGCGGTGACGCCATCCGCACCCTGGTCCGCCACCTGATCGACGAGTACGGCCACCACCGCTTCACGATCGACCCGGCGGCGGCGAACAGCGCCGCCATCCGGGCGTACGCCAAGGTTGGTTTTCGTCCGGTGGGGGTGCTGCGCCGCTACGAGCGCGGCGCGGACGGCCGCTGGCACGACGGCCTGTTGATGGACCTGCTCGCCGACGACCTGGTGGAGTGACTCAGCCGTCCCACAGCGGGTGACCGTCGGGCAGTCGACGGGCGCCCCCGGCCGTCCGGTGCGGGCTGAGGCGGCCGGCCGGCATCAGGTGCGCCCGTGCGCCACGGGGCGAACCCAACAACACCATCCGGGCCGCGTCCGCCGGGCGACGTCATCCCGGGTACGACGCTCGACGTACCCGGGATGCAGATCTTGGACAGTTACCGTCCGCACGGAACGGTAACTGTCCAAGATCTCGTCGTGGGGCTGGTCAGGACACCGTGCAGGGAGTGTTGTTGACGGTGAAGGCGGTCGGTTTCGGGTTGCTCCCGGTGGCGGTGCCGTTGAAGCCGAAGCTCACCGAGGCGCCCGCCGCGATCGTGCCGTTGTAGGACAGGTTCGTGGCGGTGACGGCCGCGCCGCTCTGGCTGAACGCCGCCGACCATCCCTGGCTGACGGTTTGTCCGGCGGGGAAGCTGAACCGGAGGGTCCAGCCGTTGATCGCGGTGCTGCCGGTGTTCGTGATCGACACGTTGGCGGTGAAGCCGCCGCCCCAGTCGGTGGTGGCGTACCCCACCGCGCAGGCGCCACCGACCGGCGGGGCCGCGGTGGTCACCGCGACCGGCGCGGACGCCGCGGAGGTGTTGCCCGCCGCGTCCACGGCCACCACGTAGAACTGGTACGCCGTCGAGGCGGTCAGCCCGGACACCGCCTGGGTGGTGCCGGTCGGCGAAGCGACCAGCGCGTCGGTCGTGCCGGCCTCGCGGTACACCCGGTAACCGGTGACGCCCACGTTGTCGGTGGACGGGGTCCAGGCCAGGGTGAGCCCGGTGGCGGTGACCGCCGAGGCGACCGGGGTGCCGGGCGTGCTCGGCGCGGTGGTGTCGGCGGTGCCGGCCGGTGGCGTGGTCACCGTGAGCTTCGGCGAGGCGGCCGAGGTGTTGCCCGCGCCGTCGCGGGCCACGATCCTGTACTCGTACGTCCGCTCGGGCAGCAGTGTGCTGATGGTGATCGAGTTCTCGGTGACCCGGCGGATCGCCACCACGTCGTTGCCGACCATGAACTCGTGGACGTCGTACCCGGCGAGCCCGCTGCCGCCGCTGTCCGTGGACGGCGTCCAGGTCAACGTGACCGAGCGGGGCGTGAGGCCGGACGCGACCGGGGTGCCCGGGACGGTCGGCGCGGTGGTGTCCGGGACGACCGGGCCGGGCTCCTCGCCCCAGACGCGGGTGGCTCCGGAGTAGAGCGGCACCTTCCGGTTCGGCCCGGCGGTGGTCTGGTACGACGGGTCGTTGGTCGGGTCCCAGGTGCCGCCCTCCGGCACGCCGACCTTGAACTGGACCTCCATCCGGTGCTGCGACTGACCCGCCGGGGCGATGGTGTACCCGGTGCAGTCCACCTCGACGTACCAGATGTCGCCGCTGAACTGCTTGGCCGTGGTCGGGGACGGGCAGCCCTGGGTGTAGCCGGCGGTGACCTGCACCGGGCCGGTGCCGTCGGGCCGGAAGTAGTACCGGAACCGGCCGTCGGTCAGCGCGCGGGCCGGGAACGCGGACTTGTTGTAGACCATCACCTTGAGCCCGGTGGCCCGCGGTTCGGCCTGCGTCACCGTGGTCTCCACGGTCAGCTCGTCGATGTCCGGCGTCTCGGCGACCGGGAAGTTCGCCAGCGGCGTGCCGCCGTACTCGGAGGTCAGCCGGACCAGCGCGGACGTGAAGCCGGCGTTGTAGTCGGTGGCCACCTGGTTCATCACGTAGTCCGACCGGCTGTCGCTGTACGCGTCGTTGGCCGAGGACGGGCCGCCGACCAGCGCGCCGTAGAGCGTGTGCCGGGTCTCGACGGGCACGGTCTGGCTGTCCCACCAGGAGCCGTGTGCGGTGCGGTGGTGCGGGTTGCGCGGCGAGTTGGCGCCGAACCCGATGACGTAGCTGGAGTTGCGCGGGTTGTCGCCGAGCGCGTAGTTGATCTGCCGGACGGCGAAGTCGTGGTAGCGCGCCTTGCGGGTGGTGTCGGTGGTCTTGTCGCTGTAGACCAGCGCGGCGAACGAGGTGTTCGCGGCGTAACGCAGCGCGCCCCAGGAGTCGAGCACCGCCATCCCGCCCGGCGAGTACGGCACCCGCTGACCGTTGACCCCGACGGTCCAGTAGTCCAGCCACCGGTTGGCGTCGTCGACGTACTTCTGCTTGCCGGTCAGGTTGGCCAACAGCACGTACGCGCCGAACTGCTTGTTGTCCCAGGCGATGGTCCACTTGTAGGAGCGGGTGGTGGACTGGTTCTCGGTGCCGAGCTTGTCGTACTCACTCTCGGCCTTGGCCAGGTAGCTGGCCTCGCCGGTGGCCCGGTGCAGCCAGATCGCGGCCCAGACCAGCTCGTCCTGCCAGCCGCTCCAGGAGCGGTAGAAGCTGGTGGCGTCGGTGATGCACTCGTGGTAGGACTTCCGCACCGTGTCGGCGAAGGTGTAGAGCTGCCGGGCGTGGCCGAGCAGCTTGTCCGCGTAGGTCGCGTCGGTGGGCCGGAACACCATCGAGGAGGCGGCCATCGCGGCTGCCGTCTCCCCCGCCAGGTCCGCGCCGCCACAGCTCGCATCGATCTTGTACGCGGGCCGCGCCATCGGCATCACCTCGGCCGGGCCCCACCACTTGTGGTCGTCGTCGCCCTTGCCGACCTGTCCGTAGAGGACGTTGGCGGACGGGTGTGCCTTGATGAAGTAGTCGTTGACGAAGCGCAGGTTGTTGAGCAGGTGCGGCAGTTGCCCGGACGTGGTGTAGCCACCGCGGTACTCGACCGCGCCCCAGGCGAGCATGGTGGCGCTGAACGCCATCGGGAAGCCGAACTTGACGTGGTCACCGGCGTCGTACCAACCGCCGGTGAGGTCCAGACCCGCGCTGGCGCCGTCGGTGAGCGCGCTGTCTCCACGCCAGGAGACCCGGTTCCAGTCGGGCTTGCGGCCGGACTGCTGCGCCTCGTAGAAGAGCAGCGACTTCTGCAACGCCTCGGCGTAGTTGTAGGTCGCCGCCGGCGCGGCGGCGGCGGGCTCGGACGGCGGGGCGGTCACCGCGAGGGACGCGCCGGTGAGCAGCGCGACGCCGACGGCCAGCAGACGCCGCGGCCAGGGCTGGTCGGCGGCCGGCGACCGGCCGGGCTGGCCGCTGAACGGCCGGGTCAGGTGGCGCATGGCGGGCTCCTGTCGGAGGCGCCGCCGGCGGTCGCACCGACGCGGGACGGCGTGGGGGCGGCACGGCCACCGGCGACAGCGGGGTGGCGGTGTGACCACGGGAAGTCGTGGAAGCGCTCCCATGGATAACCGACAATGTAATGGGCGGGCCGTCGGTTGGGAAGCCTGCCGTCCGCCCGGGGTACGCGCGGGCCGCTTCCGTACTCGGCGGTAACCTGTGCGGACCATCTCACACCATCGACATTAGTCGATTCGTCTTCCCAGTTTCCGCAGGTGGCGGCCCACGCTTCTCGAAAGATCCGCACACCGTTTCAGCGCTTCGGCCGCCAGCCAGACAAACGTACTGTTGCTGACCCGCTACCGGGCGCGGGACAGTACCGATCACCAGCGGTGCCATCGACGCCGCCGCTCCCCGGTCAACCCTGAGGAGAAGCGATGGCACTACGACTCGCCGACGGCACCGCCTGGTCCGACGTCCTGGCCCGCGCGGTGGCCGCCACACCCGAAGCGTTCGGCGCCGAGGTCGACGGCGTCACCACCCTGCACAACCTGGTTCAGGGCGAGTGGCGGGGAGGCGGCCAGCCCGCCGCGGTCCGCACCCCGGTGGACAACACCGTCGTCATCAACCTGCCCCGGCTCGACGCCGACACCGCCCGCGCCGCGGTCGCGCACGCCGCCAGCGCGCACCGGACCTGGGCGCAGACCCCGCTCGCCGACCGCAAGGCCCGCGTCGCCGACGCCCTGGACTCGCTCACCGCCCACCGCGACCTGCTCGCCCTGCTGCTCGTCTGGGAGATCGGCAAACCGTGGCGGCTGGCCTGCGCCGACGTGGACCGGGCCCTCGACGGCGTCCGCTGGTACGCGGGCGAGATCGACCGGATGCTCGCCGACGGCCGCGAGCCGCTGCCCGGCCCGGTCAGCAACATCGCGTCGTGGAACTACCCGATGAGCGTGCTGGTGCACGCCGAGCTGGTGCAACTCCTTGCCGGCAACGCGGTCATCGCCAAGACCCCGTCCCAGGGCGGCGCGGTGTGCCTGACCGTCGCGCACGCCCTGATGCGCCGGGCCGGCCTGCCCGCCACGCTCCTCTCCGGCAGCGGCGAGGAGTTGTCCGAGGTGCTGGTCCGGGCACCCGAGATCGGCGCGGTGGCGTTCGTCGGTGGCCGGTCCAACGGCGGCAAGGTGGCCGCCGCGCTGCTCGACAGCGACAAGCGGCACTTCATCGAGCAGGAGGGGCTCAACGCCTGGGGCATCTGGAACTTCTCCCAGTGGGACCTGCTCGCCGCACACCTCAAGAAGGGCTTCGAGTACGGCAAGCAGCGCTGCACCGCGTACCCCCGGTTCGTGGTGCAACGCGACCTGGTCGACGAGTTCCTCGACATGTACCTGCCGGTCGTCCGCTCGGTCCGCTTCGGTCACCCGCTCGCCGTCGACGACGCCTGGACCGGCGGCGACCCGCTGCCCGAGCTGGACTTCGGGCCGCTGATCAGCGCCGCCAAGGCCGACGAGCTGCGCCGCAAGGTCGACGAGGCGGTTCGCGGCGGCGCGGTCCCCCTGCACCGGGGCAAGCTCACCGGGGCGCCGTTCCTCCCCGGGCAGGACACCTCGGCGTACGTCGCGCCGTCGGTGCTGCTCGCCCCGCCCGGCCGATCACGGCTGATGCACGCCGAGCCGTTCGGGCCGGTCGACACCATCGTCGTGGTGGACACCACCGACGAGCTGCTGGCCGCGATGAACGCCTCCAACGGCGCGTTGGTGGCGTCCCTGGCCTGCGACGACACCGACGAGGCCGGCAAGCTCGCCGTGGACCTGCAGGCGTTCAAGGTGGGCATCAACAAGCCGCGCTCGCGCGGTGACCGGGACGAGCCGTTCGGCGGTCGGGGCGCCTCCTGGAAGGGCGCGTTCGTCGGCGGCGACCTGCTGGTGCAGGCCGTCACGGTCGGTGGCGCCGGACGGCTCTACGGCAACTTCCCCGACTACAGCAGCTACCCCACCACCTGACGGCGAGAACGCGAGAAGCCCCCTGTGGACGCTCGGCGCGCACAGGGGGACCGCGTCGGCGCGTACCGTCGGGAGATGGCACTGATCGCGCAGCTCTCCCTGGGCGTGTCCGACGCCGAGCGGGCGGGAGCGTTCTGGGCCGCGGCCCTCGGCTACCGCCGCCGCGAGCCCCGGTTCGCCGGCGACGAATGGATCGTGCTGGAGCCGCCGCCGGGGGCGCCGGGCATACCTCTCGCGATGGACCTCAGCGAGAGCCCGGTGCGGAGCTTCCCCCGACTCCACCTGGATCTGGACGCCGGCGGGCGCCCGCTCGACGACGAGCTCGACCGGCTACTCGCCCTCGGCGCGCGGATCGTCGACTGGCGGCACTATCCCACCGACCCGCATCCGACCGAGCCGCCGTACGTCGTGCTCGCCGACCCGGAGGGCAACCGGTTCTGCGTCTCCGGCCACCGCCAGCCGCCCCGGGCCTGAGCAGGGCCCGCTACCCGCCGGGCGCCAGAGAGGTGCCCGGACGGTCCGCCAGGGCGGCGACGGCGATCGGCACCGTCACGGTGAGCAACCCGCCGTCGCGCTCCGCGGTGCTGGGCCGACCCAGCCGGCGCAGCGTGCGCAGCATCGGGTCGTTGATGGCCTGAACGTGCAGCAGCAGCGCCGCGTACCCGGCCCGCTCGGCATGCTGGGCCAGCCGGCGCAGCAACGCCGAGCCGAGCCCGCGCCGTTGCCAGTCGTCTCGCACCAGCAGCGCCACCTCGGCCTCGTCGCCCTCGGCGAGCAGGTTTGCCATGGCGACGACCGACTCGGCCGTACCGTCCGGGCCGGTGCTCGTGGCGATCAGCGTCAACCCGCGCGCCGGCTCCAGCAGCCGACGCAGGCGGGCCGGCTGCGGCAGCGCCGCCCCACTCAGGTAACGCCGCTGCCGGCTGCGCGCCGAGCACGCCTCGTGCAGCTCCACCACGCCGGACAGGTCGTGCGCGCTGGCCGGCCGGACGGCCACCTCCGCGCCGTCGGGCAGCACCAGGGTGACCTGTTCGGCGGCCCGGCGCGCCACGGTGGCGGCCAACTGGACCAGGGCCTGCGCCCGCGCGTACTCCGCCGGGGTGAAATCCGGCGCGGCGCGGCGCAGCGCGAACGAACCGCCCACCGGATCGGCCAACAGCATGCTCGCGCCGCTGATCCCCCGTTCGGCACCGACCGACGCCGGCCGCCAGCTGACGACGTCGGCGGCGAGCAGGGCCCGCAACGCCTCACCCGTCCCGTCCGGGTCCCGCACCAGCCGGTCGGCCAGCCCGAGCACCCGGGTGGGCTGGTCGGCCAGGCCACGCGCCTCGCTGCGCGCCACCCAGCAGTCCCGGCCCCGCCCCCGCTCGACGGCGGCGACCAGCTCGGCCTCGTCGAGCGTGTCCGGCGCGTCGACCAGGAAGTCGTCCACCGCGCCCTGCTCGGTCGGCTGCACCTGCACGGTGAGGATGTTGACCCCGCGCAGCGCGAGGCTCGCCGTGAGCACCGACAGGTAACCCGGCCGGTCGTCCACCGTCGCCCGGATCCGCCACAACGTCATGGTTGGCTCCCTTCCCCGGTAAGAGCCTCACCCCCGCCTGTTGCCGCCCGATTGCTCGGCGGTGTCGGCCCGGGAACTCCTCGGGCCGCTCAGGGGCCGGTGACCACCGGCGGCGCGCCGACGAGGTCCAGTCGGTCACCGAGGATCACCGCGCAGGCGCGGACCAGCTGGGTGAGCCGATCCACCTCGGTGCTGTGGAACGCCGCCGCGGAGAGCGTCTCGCTGTGCTCGCGGGCCACCACCAGCACCAGGCCCGCCCGGCCGAAGGGCGCGATCGCGTGGTGGGTGCCGTCGGGCGTGGTCATCGACCGACCGCGCAGCGGGGTCACCTCCGGCAACCGCGGGGGTACGGGAGCACGCCAGCTCGCGTGCCCCACGGTCGCCCCGCCGCCGCCGGTGCGGGAGGCCCAGTCGACCGGCACCACGGCGGCCACGGCCCAGTCGGCGGCCAGCAGCCCGGGCACCGCGTCGACCAGGGTGGCCAACCCGTCGGCCGGGTTGGCCGCGACCTGGGCCAGCAGCTCCGCGTCCTGACCGGTGGTGGTGGGCGCGCCGATCGCCCGCCACACACCGTCCACCCGCACGCCCGGAATCGCCGCCAGGCCAGCCAGCAGCCGCTCCACCCGCGCCGCGCCCGGCCAGACGACCGTGAAGTCGTCCACCGCGCGCCCGCCGAGTCGTTCGAGGACCACCACCTGGACGATGTCCGCCCCGGAGACGCCCAACGTGCGGGCGATCTGACCCAGGGTGCCCGGACGGTCCGGCAGGGTGACCCGAACTCGCAGCAACATGACTGTCCCTCCGCTCGGCGGGCCGGCGAAAGAGCGGCCGGCAGGCTGGTCCCAGCCTGGACGATGACCATTTCGTCCCTGTTGCAGGGGCATGTCCCGAGCGGAAATTCGCAGGTCCGCGACCGGCTGGTCACGGCGGGTGTCGAAGCCGCCGACGCTCAGGGCAGCCCGCCCAGGGGCAGGACCGGTGTGGAGGCGAGCTGTGCGTGGTAGTCCGCGGCGGACGTCTCCCGACCCCACTGGGGCATCCCGGCGGGCAGATCCAGCCGGTCGGTCTCCACCTCGATGAGGGTCAACTGGGCCGGGGCGCCGTCGATGCCGGCCAGGACGGCGGCCAGCTCGCCCTCGGTACGCGCGACGTGGGCGGTGCAGGTCCTGTCCCGTGCGAACACCGCGGGCAGTTCCGTGTACCGCCAGTTGTCGATGTCGTTGTACGGCTGGTGCCGTCCGTCGACAGCCCGTTCGACGGTGTAGCCGCCGTTGTTGACGACGATGATGATCGGGCGTTGGTTCCTGGCGAGCATCCGGCTGATCTCCTGCACGGTCAGTTGGAGTGATCCGTCGCCGGTGACGAGCACCGTCCGTCGATCCGGTGCCGCCACCGCGGCACCGAAGGCGGCCGGGGTGGCGTAGCCGATCGAGCCCCAGATGGGCGGCTCCACAACGGTGACCCCGGCGGGCAGACGCATCGTCGCCGCGCCGAACGACGGGGTGCCCGTCTCCGGGACGAAGATGTCCCCCTCGCGCAGCATGCTCTGGACCGCCGGCCACAGCCGCGCCTGCCGGATCGGCTCGTTGCTCGACGGGTCGAGTACGGGCGGGTCACCTGCCAACAGCGGCGCGCGTGACCATTCGGCCGTACGGTTCGGCGCGATCTCGTGCAGGCACCGCAGCGCCGCCGGCAACGCGACCGGGGCGAAGCGGGTGCCGGCGACGACGGCGGCGTCCCGGTGCAGGCTGATCACCCGGTCCACCTTCAGGTTGGCGGTGAACAGTCCGTCCCAGTCGAAGAACGTGGTGCCCACGCAGACCAGCGCGTCCGCGCCCTCCACGACCTCACCGACGCCGTCGGCGCTGTCGCCGCCGTTGTAGATGCCCACGTAGTGGGGGTCGGACTCGTCGAGCAGACCCCGTCCCAGCGACTGCGCGGCTACCGGCCAGTTCCGTTCGGCGGCCATGGCGGTGACGGCCGCGCCGAGGTTGAAGCGGATCGGCAGGTTTCCCACCAGCATGGCCGGCCGCTCGGCACCGGAGAGCAGTCGCCGGGCGGCCGCGGCGAAGGCGTCGAGCTGCCCGGACGCCACGACCGGCTCGGGGCGGGTGAACCGTTGCCCCGGCCCGGCGACCTCGGCGTGGGCCACGTCGCCGGGGATCCGGACGTAGACCGGACGCTGCTGCGACCAGCACTCGGTGAGCACCCGGTCGATCTCCCCCGGAGCGTTCTGCGCGGTCAGCGAGGTCTGGGCGACCGTCACCTCGCGGGCCACCCGTACCCAGTGGTCGAAGTCGCCGTCGGCGAGTGAGTGGTGCATGGAGGTGCGCTGCCGCATGATCTCCTCGGTCGGACCGCCGACGATCGAGACGATCGGCACCGACTCCGCCATGGCCCCGGCCAGCGCGTTGACCGCCGACAGCTCACCGGGACCGAACGTGGTGAGGATCGCGGCCACGCCGGCGAGGCGGGCATACCCGTCGGCGCTGTAGCCGGCGTTGAGCTCGTTGCAACTGCCGACCCACTCGATCCCGTCGAACGCCTCGATCTGATCGAGGAAATCCATGTTGTAGTCCCCCGGCAACCCGAAGACATGGCGCACCCCGAGGTCGTGGAGCCGGCTGAGCAACAGCTCACCAACCGTCGTCGTACCCTTGGTCGCCTTCGCCATGATTGACCCCCGTCGGTTCCGTAGGCCACCGCCGCGACCCGCCATCAAGACGATATCCGGACAATTGCCGGAAAGGCGGGGATTGTTCGCGGTGGCGACTCAACCGGTGGCGGCACCCCGCACGAGTGGCCGAGACCCTCCCGACGACGCGTCAGATGAATCTGACCTTGACAACGTGAACGGGCTGCCATCAACTGGTCGGATGAGTGATCCGGCCGTCGATGCGTCACGGCCGGAGGCCGTTCCCGACTCCCCGGCGGGGCTCGCCCTGGACCGTCTCGCCGACCATCTGGAGCAGCACCGACCCGAGCTGGCCGCCAGGCCGCTGCGGGCCCAGCTGATCGCGGGCGGCAAGTCCAACCTCACCTATCTGCTGCGCCTCGGCGACCGCGAGGTCGTGCTGCGCCGCCCGCCGCTGGGGCACGTGCTGGCGACCGCGCACGACATGGGCCGCGAGTTCCGGGTCATCTCGGCGCTGGCGCCCACCGAGGTGCCGGTCCCGGGCGCGCTGCTGCTCTGCACCGACCCGGAGGTGATCGGCGCGCCGTTCTACCTGATGGAGCGGATGCCCGGCGAGGTGTTCCGCACCCGCGCGCAGACCGACCCGCTGGGCGACGAGCGACGCCGGGCCCTCGCCATGGCGATGATGGACACCCTCGCGGCGTTGCACCGCGTCGAGCCGTCCAGCGTCGGGTTGGCCGACTTCGGCCGCCCGGAGGGCTACCTGGCCCGACAGGTCCGCCGCTGGGCCGGGCAGCTCGACCGGTCGCGCAGCCGCCCACTGCCCGGCATCGACGAGCTGCGTGACCTGCTCGCGGCAACCGCCCCGGAGGGCGCGAACGCCGGCCGGATCGTGCACGGCGACTACCGGCTGGACAACCTCCTCGCCTCGGCCGACCCGGTCGCCGTGCACGCGGTGCTCGACTGGGAGATGGCCACCCTCGGCGACCCGCTCGCCGACCTGGGGCTGCTGCTGACGTACTGGGACGTGCTCGGCGGGAGTGACACCGCAGCGGGCAACCCGGTCGCCGACGGGCTCGGCCCGCGCGCCGGCTTCCCCACCGGCGGCGACCTGATCGACCGGTACGCCGGACGCGCCGACGTGGACGTCGGGCCGCTGCACTGGCACGTGGCGTTGGGCTGTTTCAAGCTCGCGGTCATCTGCGAGGGCATCCACTACCGCCACACGCTCGGGCAGACGCTCGGCGAGGGCTTCGACCGGATCGGCGAGATGGTGGCACCGCTGGTCGCGCACGGGCTGACCGCCGCCAGGGAGCGGTGATGGACTTCTCATTCGACAGCCGGACCGAGGAACTGCGCGACGAGCTGACCCGGTTCCTGACCGAGCACGTCTACCCGGCCGAGGCCGTGCACGCCGAGCAGGTGGCCGCCGGTGACCCGTGGTCGCGTACCCCGGTGTTGGCCGAACTGAAGGCGGAGGCCCGCAAGCGCGGCCTGTGGAACCTGTTCCTGCCCGACCCGCGCTACGGCGCCGGCCTGACCAACCTCCAGTACGCTCCCCTCGCCGAGCTGACCGGGCGCAGCCCGCACCTGGCTCCGGAGGCGGTCAACTGCGCGGCACCGGACACCGGCAACATGGAGCTGCTGGCCGAGTTCGGCTCGGAGGCGCAGCGGCAGCGCTGGCTGATGCCGCTGCTGGAGGGCGAGATCCGCTCGGCGTTCTGCATGACCGAGCCGGACGTGGCCTCCTCGGACGCCACCAACATCGCCACCCGGATCATCCGCGACGGCGACGAGTACGTGATCAACGGGCGCAAGTGGTGGTCGTCCGGGGCGATGGACCCGCGCTGCGAGATCTTCATCGTGATGGGCAAGACCGACCCCAGCGCCGACCGGCACCGCCAGCAGAGCATGGTGCTGGTCCCCCGGGACACCCCCGGCGTGACCGTGCGCCGGGGCATGACCGTCTTCGGCTACACCGACGGTTCGCACGGCGGACACGCCGAGATCGACTTCACCGACGTCCGGGTGCCCGCGGAGAATCTGATCGGCGCCGAGGGCACCGGCTTCGCCATCGCCCAGGCCCGGCTGGGGCCGGGCCGCATCCACCACTGCATGCGATTGATCGGAATGGCTGAGCGGGCATTGGAGCTGCTCTGCAAGCGGGCGCTCGGGCGGGTCGCGTTCGGCCGACCGCTCGCCGAGCAGGGCGTGGTCCGGGAGTGGATCGCCGAGTCCCGGGTCCGCATCGAGCAGGCCCGGCTGCTGGTGCTCAAGACGGCCTGGCTGATGGACACCGTCGGCAACAAGGGCGCGCACACCGAGATCCAAGCCATCAAGATCGGCACGCCGGCGATGGCGGAATGGGTGATCGACAAGGCCATCCAGGGGTACGGCGGCGCCGGCGTCAGCCAGGACACGCCACTGGCCGCCCTCTGGGCGCAGACCCGCACCCTGCGCCTCGCCGACGGCCCCGACGAGGTACACCGCAACTCCCTGGCCAAACGCGAACTCCGCCGCTGGGCCCAGTAACCCCGCCCGACCGCCCCCGCGCTACCCGCCCCCGCGCGCCCGCTGAGGGCCGGGGGTGGGTAGCCGGGGGACGGGGGGTGGGGTTAGGCGGAGGCTCGGTGGACCAGTTGGGTGTCCAGGAGGATGTGCGAGGCGGGTAGCTCCTCGCCGCGGATCCGGGCCACCAGCAGGCGGGCCATCTGGCGGCCCATCTCCTCCACCGGCTGGAAGACCGTGGTCAGCGGCGGCTCGGCGCGGAGGGCGATCGTCGCGTCGTCGAAGCCGATCACCGCGACGTCCTCCGGCACCCGCCGACCGGCCTCACGCAGGGTACGCAGCGCGCCGAACGCCATGAGGTCGGACGCGACGAACACCGCGTCCAGGTCCGGGCAGGTGTCCAGCAGCCGGCGCATGGCGGCCGCGCCGCTGCCCTCACTGAAGTCGCCGTACGCGATCAGGTCGGGGTTGACGCCGGCACCGGTGGCCTTGACCGCCTCGGTGTAGCCGGTCAACCGGGCCAGGCCGACGCCCATGTCCTGCGTGCCGGCGATGGTGGCGATGCGTCGCCGACCCTGCCGGGCCAGGTACTCCACCGCCTGCCGGGCCCCGCCAACGTTGTCCACGTCGACGAACCAGGCCGGTTGGGCGCCGGGTTGCAGCATCCGGGCGGGCCGACCGCCGAGCACGGCGGGCAGGCCACGCTCCTCCAGCAGGGTCGGCAGCGGGTCGGAGTCGTGCAACGACAGCAGCAGTACGCCGTCGACATGCTGGTTGGTGAGGTGGTGCTCGACCCGCTCCCGCTCCACCGGCGACTGCGCCATGGCCAGCCAGAGTTGCATCGGCGTCTCCAGCAGCCCGGAGCTGATCCCCCGCACGATCGCGGCGAAGAACGGCTCGGTGAAGACGCGTTCGCCGGATTCGGACACCACCAGCGCCACGGAGTCGGTCCGCTGGGTGACGAGCGCACGGGCGGCCCGGTTCGGCACGTACCCCAGCTCGGCGATGGCCTGTTGGACCGCGGCCCGGGCCTCCGGGCTGACCTGGGGCGAGCCGTTGACCACGCGGGAAACCGTGCCCCGGCCGACGCCGGCACGTGCCGCGACCGCGTCGAGGGTCGGGCGCCCGAGCGACCGGGTGCGCTGCGTTGTCATCGTCTGCTCCTCCGACGGCGGGCGGACCCGGCGCCACCTACGGGAGGTGGACGCCGGGGCCGTCCTGATGGCTGGCCCGAGCCTATTGTGCGGCCAGACCGTTGCGCCGGATCACCGAGGCGTACCACTTGGCGCTGGACTTGGGGATGCGGACCTGGGTGTCGTAGTCGACATGGATCATGCCGAACCGCTTGGTGTAACCCCAGGCCCACTCGAAATTATCCATCAACGACCAGGCGAAGTATCCCCGCAAGGGCACTCCCGCGTCGATCGCCTCGTGTGCGGCACGCAGATGAGCGTCGAAGTAGGCAAGCCGATCGGCGTCGTCGACCTCCCCGTCGACCACCGAGTCGACGAACGCGGACCCGTTTTCGGTGACGTACAGGGGCAGCTCGGTGTAGTCGTGCACCCGGCGCAGCGTCTCGGCCAGGCCCGGCGCGTCGATCTCCCAGCCCATGTCGGTGACCGGAACGCCACGGGTGACGAACCGGACGTCCTCGCTGCCCGGCCAGCACGAGGGGGCCGGGTCGGCCGCGACGCCCTCGACCGGAGCGGCGACCACGTGCCGGCTGTAGTAGTTGACCCCGACCAGGTCCAGCGGCGTGGAAATGGTCGCCAGGTCGCCGTCGCGCACGTGCTCGAAGTCGGTCACCGCGCTGAGGTCGGCCACCAGGTCCTGCGGGTACGACCCGCGCAGCAGCGGGTCCAGGAAGAACCGGTTGGCCAACCCGTCGATCCGCCGGGCGGCGTCCGCGTCGGCGGGGGTGTCGCTGGCCGGGTCGACCGGGTAGAGGTTGACGGTCACGCCCACCTCGGCGGCCGGCCGGGCGGCCCGCAGGGCCTGCACGGCCAGGCCGTGACCGAGCATCAGGTGGTGACCGGCGCGCACCGCGTCCGCTCCGTTGGTACGGCCGGGGGCGTGGACGCCGGAGCCGTAGCCGAGGAACGCCGAGCACCACGGCTCGTTCAGCGTGGTCCAGTAGCGCACCCGGTCACCGAGCGCGTCGGCCACCAGCGTCGTGTAGTCGGCGAAGCGGGCCGCGGTGTCCCGGGCCGGCCAACCGCCGGCGTCCTCCAAAGGTTGCGGCAGATCCCAGTGGTAGAGGGTGAGCCACGGCTCGATGCCGTTGGCCAGCAGCTCGTCGACCAGCCGCCGGTAGAAGTCCAGGCCGCGCGGGTTGGCCGCGCCGACGCCACCCGGCTGCACGCGGGACCAGGAGACCGAGAAACGGTACGACTTGAGGCCCAGCTCGGCCATCAGGGCGACGTCGTCGCCGAGCCGGTGGTAGTGGTCGCAGGCCACGTCGCCGGTGTGCCCGGCGACGACCCGACCCTCGGTGTGGCTGAAGGTGTCCCAGATCGACGGGGTGCGGCCGTCCACGGCCGCCGCCCCCTCGATCTGGTACGCCGCCGTCGCGGCCCCCCAGAGAAATCCGGGCGGAAAGGTCAGCCCGGGACGCTCGTCGAGAACGTCGACGGCGGGTGGGCTGGCGGGGTTGCTCACGACTTGACGGCACCTTCCATGATCCCGCCAATGATCTGGCGGCCGAACACGAGGAAAACGATCACCAGGGGGATGGTGCCGATCGCCGTGGCGGCGAACACCTGGGAGTAGTCGGTGTAGTAGGCGTACGACAGGAAGGAGAGCGAGACCTGGAGGGTCGGGTTCTCCGGGGTGAGGATGGCGTACGGCCAGATGAACGAGTTCCAGGTCTCCATGAAGGTCAGCAGACCGAGCACGCCGGCGGCGGGGCGCAGCGCGGGCAGCACGATGCTCCAGTAGATCCGGAACGTGCTCGCCCCGTCGACCCGGCCGGCCTCGATCAGCTCGTCGGAGATGGCCTGGCTGGCGTACTGCCGCATCATGAACACGCCGAAGGCGCTGACCAGGAACGGTACGGTGACCGCGTAGAGGGTGTCGTACCAGCCGAGGTCCTGCATCATGCCCCAGAGCGGGATGAGCCCCATCTGGGTCGGGATCATCATGGTGATGATGATCGCCAGCAGCAGGGCGTTGCTGCCCTTGAACTTCAGCTTGGCGAAGGCGAACCCGGCCAGCGAGCCGGTGAGCACCACCGACACGGTGACCACCGAGGAGACGATGATCGAGTTCATCATGCCGGTGAGGAAGTTGGCGGCGTCGTTGTCGAGCACCCGCCCGAAGTTGTCACCGAACGCGCTACCGGGGGTCAGCGGCGGCGGCACGTCGTTGATGGAGTCCAGGCTGCGACTGCCGATCACCATCATGTAGTAGAACGGGTAGATCGACAGCAGCGCCGCCAGGACGAGCGCCACGTAGGTCAGCGGACTGGTGCGCCACAGGCGCTGGGAAGCCGAGATCATCGATCTCTCCTCACTTCGCCGAGCGGCGGACGAGTAGGAAGTTGAACAGCGACACCACGACGATGATCATGAAGATCGCCCAGGCCACCGCTGCTCCGTAGCCGGCGGTGTTCAGGTTCACGATGCCCATCTCGTACATGTACATGGCCAGCGTCTGGAACTCCCGCTGGTTGCCGCCGATGATGTTGCCGTTGCCGAAGAGCAGCGGCTCGGTGAAGAGCTGCATGCCGCCGATCGTGGACAGGATGACCACGAAGATGAAGGTCGGCTTGAGCATCGGCAGGGTGATCTGCCAGAACTGTCGCCACGGGCTGGCGCCGTCGATCTCCGCGGCCTCGTAGAGGTCCTTCGGGATCGCCTGCATCCCGGCGAGCAGGATCAGGGTGTTGTATCCGGTCCACCGCCAGTTGACCATCGAGGAGATGGCGAACCAGGAACTCCACCGGTGCCCGTCCCAGTCGACCGCGTCGACACCGACGAGGCTGAGCAGCCAGTTGAACAGGCCGAACTCCCGCTGGAACAGCATCCCGAAGACGATCGCGACCGCGGCCACCGACACCACGTTCGGCATGAAGATGGCCATCCGGAAGAAGGTCTTGGCGCGCAGGAAGGTCCGGTTGAGCAGGTTCGCCAGGAAGAGGGCGAGCAACAGCTGCGGGATGGTCGACAGGGCGAAGATGCCGAACGTGTTGACCAGCGCGTTCCAGAAGTACTCGTCGGAGAACAGCCGGGTGTAGTTGTCGAAGCCGATGAACGAGTGTTCGCCGATCATGTCCCAGTCGTGCAGCGACATCCAGGCGGTGCGCGCCATCGGGTACAACCCGAACGCACCGAAGATCAGGAAGAACGGTGCGATGTAGAGGTACGGCGAGTACTTGACATCGAGGCGGTTGAGTAGCCTTCGCCGGTCGCGTCGGGAAGCGACGTCGGGAGAAGGCGGTGCTGCTGGCGACGGCGGTGCCGTCGTGGCCGACAGGCTCATGCGAATTTCCTTTTCCGGCGAGGCCCGGGGGCCCACGCGCAGGGCGCTACGCGGAGGGGACCGGCCGGTGGCGTCCGGGAATCCCCGGACGCCACCGACAGGGAATCACTCAGAAGGCACCCTGAGTCTTTGCGTCCTTCGTGAACTGCTCCCAGGCCTTCGCCTTGTCGGCCTGCCCGTTCTCGAACGCCCGCAGGGCCGGCTCGAGCGCGTTCTCCTTCACCGCCTGGTGCTTCGGACCCAGGTGGATCGGCTGGATCTTGGCGACGCTCTCGCCGAAGATCTTGCCGGTCGGCGCGTTGCTGAAGTACTCGTTGGTGTAGCTGAGGAACGCGTCGTTCTTCAGCGCCTCCAGGTTGGTGGGCAGCGGGCCCTTGAGCTTGAACGCGTCCACCTGGCTCTTCGCGTTGGTCAGGTACTCGGCGAGCTTCGCCGCCTCCTTCGGGTACTTGCTCTGCTCCGGAACCGCGAGCCAGGAGCCGCCCCAGTTACCGCTGCCGCCCGGCACCGCCGCGACGTCCCACTTGCCCTTGTTGGCCGGGCCGGAGTTGTCCGACACGATGCCGAGCATCCAGGACGGGCACAGGGTGGCCGCGAAGGTGCCCTGCTTGAAGCCGCCCGACCACTCCGGCGACCAGGTGCCCGCCTTGGCGGAGATGTCCGCCATCGAGGTGGCGGTCTCCCAGGCGTTCTTCACCGCGGGGCTGGTGTCCGCGATGATGTTGTTCTCCTTGTCGTAGAACAGGTCACCGTTGCCCTGGAACATCACCCCGTTGGAGACGGCGGTGATCGAGTCGATGAACGCCTTGCCGCCGCTGCCCTGCTTGTACTTCAGACCGGCGTCGTGGAAGCCCTTCCAGTCCGGCCAGAGCGCCGACACCTGGTCGCGCTCGGTGGGCAGGCCGGCCGCCTGGAACAGGTCCTTGCGGTAGCAGACGGCGAGGCTGCCGACGTCGGTCGGCAGGCCGATCAGCCGGCCGTCCTGCGACTTGCCCAGCTCCCACTTCCAGGGCAGATATTCCTTGGAGTGGTCCGCGACCAGCGGCGTGAGGTCGGTCCAGTTACGCGGGTTGGCCTTGAACTCGTTGAGGATGCCCTCTTCCAGGGCGGTGACGTCCGCCGCGCCCTTGCCGGTGGCCAGGTAGCGGACCAGCTTCGGCCGGTACTCACCGACCTGCGCGGTCTTGCGCAGCTCGACCTTGATGCCGGTGTCCTTCTCGTACTGCTTGACGAGCTCGTCGTAGCCGAACTCGCCGAAGGTGTCGACGACCAGCTTGGCCGGCTTCTCGCCGGCCGCCGGCTTGTCGTCGTCCTTGCCGCAGGCCGCGAGACCGCTGATCGCGGTGGTCGCGGCCAGGGCGACGGCCGCCAGGCGGGTACGTCGCGTGGTGACACTCATGCGCTGACCCCTCTTTCCGGTGGTGAGGCTGGATGGGTGTGGTGGGGGGTGCCCGTCGCGCCAGGCCGGGGTCCGTGAGTGAGCCACGCCACCTCCGGGAGCGCTCCCATGAGATTGCCGGCGGGTAACGGGGGTGTCAATAGGACGTTGGGAGCGTTCCCAGATCGTTACCGCCGTTTACTTGCACCCCGCGGACCCCACCCGCACCCCCCGCCCCACCCAGGCGATCAAGAGGTTTCGGTCGGGAGAAACCGCCCCGTCGACGCAAACTTCTTGATCAACAAGGGCCCGCCGGGGGCGCGTCAGCAGAAGCGGCGCAGGAGGGTGGTGGCGCGGGCGGGGTCGAATCGGGACGGGTCGAAGGTGGAGCCCGCCCAGTCCCGCAGCATCGCCTGGCGGAGGCTGACGAGGTCGGCCGCGTCGGTCTGGTCGCCCAGCGCTTCCAGGAGCGCCTGGTAGCCCGACGGCCCGCCGATGCCCTCCGGCGGGCAGGCCCGCTCGCCGGCCAGGCAGATCGGGTACCGCTCGTCCGGGTCGACGGTCAGCGCGTCCTCCACGACCAGGTCGTGCTCCCACCAGTCGCCGAAGTCGTAGGTGTAGGAGAACCGGCTGCCCTTGCCGAGCACCGCGTCGAGCCGCACGTCCAACTCGTCGTGCAGCGCCAACTCCCCGTCCGGGTCGGGCTCGCCGTACTGCACCGCGTCGATCTCGAACGAGTGCAGGTGGCAGTCCTGCCAACCCATCGCGTGCTGCGCCACCCGGTGCAGCCGGTCCAGCGTGTAACCGGCCGGCACGAGCACCCGGCGCCACACCGGCGGACGGACGCCGGCGAGAGACATCTTCAGCTGGAAGATCTGACGCGGCATGCTGTCCTGTCCTCCCGCGGCTTAGGCTGCGAGCATGATCTGCCGAGCGTGCCGGGCCCGCCGACACGACGATTGCCCGGGCCGGAACTGGTGCGACTGTCAGCACCGTACCGCCGAACCGCCCCCTCCGGTCACCGGTCCGGCCGGCGAATGACCGTCGGAATGCCGATCCGACGGCTCTGGCCCGAGCCGTCCACGCAGCCGCTCGACGACGCCGCGCTGACCGCCCTCTACGGCCGTGCCGACGAGCCCCGGTTGCGCGTCAACTTCGTGGCCAGCCTGGACGGCGCGGTCACCGTGGACGGCTACTCCGCCGGGCTCTCCGGTGAGCCGGACAAGCGGGTGTTCGGTCTGCTACGGATGGTTTGCGACGCCCTGGTGGTGGCCGCCGGTACGCTGCGCCACGAGGGCTACCGGGCGGTCCGGCTCAACGAGAGCCGCCGCGCCTGGCGCCGCGCCAACGGGCTGGCCGAGTACCCCACGCTGGTGGTCGTCTCCGGTTCGCTCGACCTCGATCCGGCGCAGGCCGCCTTCGCCGACGCGCCGACCCGCCCGCTGGTGCTCACCCACGCCGCCGCCGTTCCGCCATCCGGCCTCACCGATGTCGCCGAACTGCTGCGCTGCGGCACCGAACGGGTCGACCTGACCGCCGGTCTCGCCGAGCTACACCGGCGCGGTCTGAGCCAACTGCTCTGCGAGGGCGGCCCACACCTGTTCGGCGCGCTCACCGCCGCCGACCTGGTGGACGAGCTGTGCCTCACCGTCTCGCCGCTGCTCGCCGGGCCCGGCTCCGGCCGGATCACCGCCGGCGACGCCGCACCGCCCCGGCAGTTGCAACTGCGGCACGTCCTCGCCGCGGAGGACGGCGTCCTCCTGCTCCGCCACGCCCGGCGGTGACCGACCGTCGCCAGGCCACACACCTACCGTCGTGAGTGTGACGGCCCATGGTGTCGTCCGCCGCGTCGCGTGGCGACCTGTCGTACTCCTCGGGCAGGATGCAGGGCATGCGCGCCGACCGTGATGCCCGAGCGACCCGAGTCGCCCGATGACCGACGCCCACCTCGACAGCCCTGGCGAGGCGGTCGGGCGGGTGCTGGGCACCGCCGACGCCACCCCGTTGCAGTTCTGGACGGCGGTGGCGCCGGGCAGCTACCTCCAGCTCGACGACGTGGTCGTCACCCGGCGGGAGCTTCCGAACCGGGAGCCGGTGACGATCGCCGGGGTGGTCACCCAGGTCCGTGCTCGGCACGAGGGCGCCCAGTTCGACTCGGACGTGTTCGCCATCGCCGACGGCACACTGCCCGCGCAGGTGCAGGAGGCCGCCGAGATCACCACCACCCGGGTCGACCCCGAGCTGTACGTGCCGCCGACCCCGGGCGCCGTGGTGCACCGGGCCGAGGGCGACGCCCGTGCGCGCGCGCTGCACTTCGACCGGATGGAACGGCGCATCCCGATGGGCATGGGTCGCGACGGCGTCCCGGTCTACCTCAACGCCGACTTCCTCGACGGCAGCCGGGGCGCGCACGTCTCCATCTCCGGCATCTCCGGCGTGGCCACCAAGACCAGCTTCGCCACCTTCCTGCTCTACTCGGTGTTCCGCTCCGGCGTGCTGGGCGGCGACGCGGTCAACGCCAAGGCGCTGATCTTCAACGTCAAGGGCGAGGACCTGCTCTTCCTGGACCACCCCAACACCCGCCTCGACGAGCCCACCCGCGCGGCGTACGCGAAGCTCGGGTTGAGCGCCGGCGCCTTTCCCGACGTGCGGGTGTACGCCCCGCCCCGGGTCGGCGACGCGGCCGGCACCCCGGATGTGAGCAGCCGACTGACCGGGGTGGACTCGTTCTACTGGACGCTGAGCGAGTTCTGCGCCGACCGCCTGCTGCCGTACGTCTTCGCCGACGCCGACGACGAGCGCCAGCAGTACACGATGGTGGTCCACTCAGTGGCCGCGCACCTGGCCCGCTACGCCCAGCCCGCCGACGGTGGGGTGAGCATCGACGGGGTCCGGCTCGGCTCCTACGGCGATCTGGTCGACCACATCGTCGACCAGCTCAACGACGACGAGACCCGCTCCGACTGGGCGGGCAGCGCGGTGGGGCTGGGCACCGTCAACGCGTTCGCCCGACGGTTGATCGGCAGCAAGAAGGACCTCGCCCGGCTGATCCGCGGCGACCTCGCGGCCCGCCGCCCGCACTCGATCAACACGAGCGAGTCGGCGCAGGTCACGGTGGTCGACCTGCACAACCTGCCGGACCGCGCGCAGCGGTTCGTGGTGGGTGTGACGCTCAAGAGCGAGTTCGAGCGCAAGGAGAAGTCCGGCACCGCCAAGCCGCTGCTCTTCGTGGTCCTCGACGAGCTCAACAAGTACGCCCCCCGGGAGGGCTCCTCGCCGATCAAGGAGGTCCTGCTGGACATCGCCGAGCGGGGCCGCTCACTCGGGGTGATCCTGATCGGCGCCCAGCAGACGGCGAGCGAGGTGGAGCGGCGGATCGTCACCAACTCGGCGATCCGGGTGGTCGGCCGGCTCGACCCGGCCGAGGCGTCCCGCCCGGAGTACGGCTTCCTGCCGCCCGCGCAGCGTCAGCGGGCGTTGCTGGCCAAGCCGGGCACCATGTTCGTCAACCAGCCGGACATCCCGGTGCCGCTCTGCCTGGAGTTCCCGTTCCCGGCCTGGGCCACCCGGGTCTCCGAGGCGGGCCGGGCCCCATCGGAGACGCTGCGCTCGATCACCCAGTCCGCCGACCCGTTCGCCGTGGTGGGCTCCGGCGGCGGCACCGACGACGACATCCCGTTCTAGCTGGGGGCTCGCACAGCCATGAAGATCCTGCACACCTCCGACTGGCACGTGGGCAAGGTGCTCAAGGGGCAGTCCCGGGGCGACGAGCACAAGGCCGTGCTGGCCGGCGTGATCGAGATCGCCCGTGCCGAACAGCCGGATCTGGTGATCGTCGCGGGTGACCTCTACGACACCGCCGCGCCCAGCTCGGAGGCGACCCGCCTGGTCACCCGGGCGTTGACCGCGCTGCGGCGCACCGGCGCGGACGTGGTGGCGATCGGCGGCAACCACGACAACGGGCCCGCGCTGGACGCGCTGCGCCCGTGGGCCGACGCCGCCGGCATCTCGCTGCGCGGCGGGGTGCGGGAAAACCCGGACGAGCACATCATCGACGGCACCACCGCCGGTGGCGAACGGTGGCGGCTGGCCGCGCTGCCGTTCCTGTCCCAGCGGTACGCGGTGCGGGCGCTGGAGATGTACGAGCTGACCGCCGCGGAGACCAACCAGACGTACGCCGACCATCTGGGCCGGGTGCTGGGGCGACTGACCGAGGGCTTCACCGAGCCGGACCGGGTGCACCTGGTCACCGCGCATCTCACGGTGACCGGCGCGGCCACCGGTGGCGGCGAGCGCGACGCGCACACCGTGCTGGGCTACGCCGTTCCGGCCACCGTCTTCCCGGCCACCGCGCACTACGTGGCGCTGGGCCACCTGCACCGGGCGCAGCGGGTCGAGGGCCCCTGCCCGGTGCGGTACAGCGGCAGCCCGCTCGCGGTCGACTTCGGTGAGCAGGAGAACGTCCCCTCGGTGACGGTGGTCGAGGTGACCGCCAGCACCGCCGCGCGGGTGCGGGAGGTGCCGGTGACCGCGGCGAGCGCGTTGCGCACGGTGCGGGGCACCCTGGCCCAGCTCGCCGAGATCGAGGCGCCGGACGCCTGGCTGCGGGTGTTCGTGCGGGAGCAACCCCGCGCCGGCCTGCGCGAGGAGGTCCAGGAGCTGCTCCCCCGGGCCCTGGAGATCCGGATCGACCCGGAGCTGTTGGCCGCGCCGGGCAGTGGCGCGCGCATCGCGCAGCGTTCGGGGCGTTCGCCGCGGGAGTTGTTCGCCGACTACCTGGACAGCCGGGGCCACGACGACGAGGGCGTCCGGGAGCTCTTCGACGAGCTCTTCGAGGAGGTCGAGCACTGATGCGTCCGATGCGTTTGGACATGGCCGGGTTCACGGTCTTCCGGGACGAGACCACTGTCGACTTCACCGACGCCGACTTCTTCGCGCTGATCGGCCCGACCGGCTCGGGTAAGTCCACCGTGCTGGACGCGATCTGTTTCGCCCTCTACGGCATGGTGCCCCGCTGGGGCGGTGCCCGAGGGTTGGCGAACGCGCTCGCCCCGTCGGCGACCGAGGCGCGGGTGCGGTTGGTCTTCGAGTCCGGTGGCGCCCGGTACGTGGCGACCCGGGTGGTCCGCCGGGACGGCCGGGGCAACGTCAAGACCGCGAACGCCGGGTTGCAGCTGATGCCGGCCGGCTTCGACGTGACCAAACTGGACACCGGGTTGAGCCCGGACGACCTCGGCGAGGTGGTGGCCGGCACGCCGGCCGAGATGGAGCAGGCGGTGCTGGAGGCCGTCGGGCTGCCGTACGAGCAGTTCACCAGCTGTGTGGTGCTGCCGCAGGGGCAGTTCGCCGACTTCCTGCACGCCAAGCCGGCGACGCGGCAGCAGATCCTGGTCAACCTGTTGGGCCTCGGCGTCTACGAGGACGTACAGAAGAAGGCGACCGCGCGCGCCGCGCAGGCGGAGGCCCGGTTGGAGGCGGTCGACCAGGTGCTCGCCGGGCTGACCGGCGTGGACGACGAGGCGTTGGCCGAGGCCGACGCCCGGGTCGACCGGATGGCCGAGCTGGCGACCGCGGTGGCCGAGGCGGTGCCGGAGCTGGCGGCGGCCCGGGCCACCGCGCGGCAGGCGGCGGCGGCGCTGACCGCCCTGGACGACGAGCTGACCGTGCTGACCGGGGTGCGCGCCCCGGGTGGGGTGGCCGAGGTGGCGCGCGCGGTCACCGCCGCGCGGGCCGAGGCGGAGTCGGCGGCGGCCGGGGTGTCGCTGGCCGAGGAGCGCGAGGACAAGCTGCGCGGTGAGCTGGCCGCCGCCGGTGACGAGAGCGCGCTGCGACTCCAGCTGCGGGCGTACGACGATCGGGACCGGCTGTCCGGGGAGGCCGACACGGTCCGCGCCTCGGTGCGCGCGGCGAACGACGAGCATGTCGCGGCGGTGGCGGCCCTGTCCGCCGCCCGTGTCCAGGCCGAGCGGGCCGACGCCGAGCTGGAGGCGGCCTTCCGGGCGCACGAGGAGGCGAAGGCCACCGACCTGGCGGTGAGCCTGCGGGTGCACCTGCACGCCGGCGCGGCGTGCCCGGTGTGCGAGCAGCCGGTGGCCACGGTGCCGGCGGTGCCGGCCGATTCGGCGGTGGCGGCCGCGACGGCGGCGGGCAAGGCGGCGCGGGCCGCGACCAAGGCCGCGCAGGCGACGGTGCAGCAGCGGGACGCGGCGGCGCGTGAGCTGGAGCGGCTGCTGGTGCAGGCGCGGGCCCGGCAGGAGCACCTGGAGGCCCGGCTGGCCGAGTTGGACGGGCAGCTCTCCGGCGCGGCCGAGCCGGCCGTGCTGCGTCGGGAGTTGGCTGAGCATGCCCGGTTGCGGCGTGCTCTGGAGGAGGCGGCGACGGCGGTCCGGGCTGGTCGCGAGGCCGCCCGCCAGGCTCGGGCCGGGGTGGACGCCGCCGAGGAGCGGCTGCGGGCGGCGTGGCGGGCCTTCGACGTCGCCCGGGACGGGCTGGCCCGGTTCGGTCCGCCGGCGACCGATCGGGACGACGTGGCCGCCGCGTGGGCGGCGCTGACCGGCTGGGCGACGACCGAGGCGGAGCGTCGCCGCGCCGACCGGGCCGGGCGGGCCGCCGCGGTGGCGGAGGCGGAGTCGGTAACCGACGGCGTGCAGCGGGCAATCGCGGGCATCTTCGCCGCCGTCGACGTGCCGGTCGGGGACGACCCGGTGCACGCGGCGACCGTGGCGGTGGAGCGGGCCGACGCCGACCGGCGGCGGCTGCGGGAGCGCCGCGAGCAGGCCGGTGCGCTGCGCGAGCAGCGGGCGGGCCACGAGCGGGAGGCGCAGGTGGCGCGCGCCCTCGCCGGGCACCTGCGGGCCAACAACTTCGAGCGGTGGTTGCTGGCCGAGGCGTTGGACCTGCTGGTCGACGGCGCGTCAGGGATCCTGCGGGAGCTGTCCTCCGGGCAGTACGAGCTGGTGCACGACAAGGGCGAGTTCCTCGTCGTCGACCACCACGACGCGGGGCTGCGGCGGGGTGTGCGCACCCTTTCCGGCGGTGAGACGTTCCAGGCGTCGCTGGCGCTGGCGTTGGCGCTCTCCGAGCAGTTGGCCGGGATGTCCACCACGGCGGCGAGCCTGGAGTCGATCGTCCTGGACGAGGGTTTCGGCACACTCGACGGCGCCACCCTGGACACGGTGGCGGCCACCCTGGAAAACCTGGCCGCCCGGGGCGACCGGATGGTCGGGGTGGTCACCCACGTGTCGGCGTTGGCGGAGCGGATCCCGGTCCGCTTCGAGGTGCGCAAGGATGCCCGGTCCGCGCGCGTGGAGCGGACCGGCCGGTGAGCGCGAGGAGTGCAGCGCAGCGGAGCCCCGCAGTCGCGAACGAAAGGGACCGGCCGGTGAGCGCGAGGAGTGCAGCGCAGCGGAGACCCGCAGTCGCGAACGAAGGGACCGGCCGGTGAGCGACGCCGCGTTCTTCGTCGATTCGTGGGACCCGGCGTACGGGGCGTCGTTCGAGGCGTCTGCCGCCGGGCCGGCGGCGCCGAGCAGCGCGCAGGTCGACGCGGACGTGGAGTTGCCCGCCGTGGACTGGCGGGCGATCGGGGTACGTCCGGGGGTGCGGGCACCCGACGTGGTGTTGCTGGTCGACGGGGTTCGTCGCATCGACGCGAGCATCTGGACGGCCGAGACCGACGGTGGGTCGTTTCCCGGTTTGGCGGCCTCGTACGCGGCCGGGGTGGTCCGGTGCGACCTGGGTCGGGGTGCCGCGCAGCTGGCCGGCACCCGGGTTGGTCGGGGCTTGTTCACCGCGAGCCCGTCGGCGCAGGACGTGGTGGCGGGGGCGATCCGTTACCCGGTGCACCGGGTGGGTGGCACCGGCGAGCTGGCGAAGCTGCCGGCGGCCGTGCAGGGTCCGCTGACCGCGTTGGAGGTGGCGGTGTCCGACGCCGCCCGGGTCGACGGTGACCTGCTGGTGGTGGACGGCCCGTTGCGTAGTCGCCGGCAGTTGCCGCGCACCCTGGGTTACATCAAGACCCAGCACAGTCAGTACCTGGACGCCCGGCTGACCGCGGTGGTGACCGGGATGGCGTCGGGTGAGCGCTCCCCGGTGTTCCGGCTCGGCACCGCCTGGGGTGGTTGGTCGTGGTATTTGCGGTTGCCGGTGGCGATCGGCGCGCCGTGGGCGGGCATCGTCCGGGTGGAGTGTTCCGCCGACCTGCCCGTCGAGGCGGCGATCGAGCTGGCCGACCTGTCGCTGGTCACCCTGCCGCGCTTCGCGTCCACCCCGTACAAGGATCCGCGGGCCCCGCAGAACCTGATTCCGATCGCCGGTCTGGAGCGCCGCTTGCGGGCGCTGCTCGGCGATTCCCGGCTGCTGCACCGGGCGTTGACCGCCGCGGCCCGCGCGGCCCGATGAGTGCGGAAACTGGTTCCGGTGGGGCGTAAACGGGCGGGTGACCGGGTGGCCGAGCAGGTGGACACCGGGCTGGCCGAGCTGGTTCCGGATCCCGACCGGGCCGGCTCGTGGACGCTGCTGCTGGACGGCGCGCCGCAGTCGCACGTCGACCTGACCGACCCCACCCACCTGGAGTTCGAGTACGTGCGGCGGCTCGCCGCCGCCGTGGACCTGATCGCACCGGCCGGCGCGCCGCTGCGGGTGCTGCATCTGGGCGGTGGCGCCCTGACCCTGCCCCGGTACGTGTCCGCCACCCGACCCGGGTCGACCCAGCGGGTGTCCGAGGTGGACGGCGCCCTGGTCGAGTTGGTGCGTCGGGTGTTGCCGTGGCCGTCCGACGCCCGGCTGCGGGTCCGGGTGCAGGACGCGCGGGCGGTGCTGGCGTCCACCCGGGAGGGCAGCTACGACGTGGTGGTGGCGGACGTGTTCGCCGGTGCGCGTACCCCGGCTCACCTCACCTCGGTGGAGTACGCCGCAGAGGTCGCGAGGGTGCTCCGCCCCGCCGGTTGGTACCTGGCGAACCTGGCCGACGGCCCGCCGCTGCGGCACGCCCGTGGGCAGGTCGCCACGGTCCGCTCGGTGTTGCCGCAGGCATGTCTGGTCGCCGACGCGGCGGTGCTGCGTGGGCGTCGGTACGGCAATCTGGTGCTGGTCGCCGGGCGCTGCACCCCACCGGTGCCGGAGTTGAGCCGGCGCGCTGCCGGCGACTGGTTTCCCGGGCGGGTGGTGGCCGGCGACGAGTTGGACCGCTTCGCCGGCGGCGCGCAGCTCGTTCGGGACGCCGACGCGACCGGCTCCGATCCGCCGCCGCCGGGGCTGTTCTCGGTCCGCCGCTGACCGTCCACTGGACGGCGGCGCAGAAATTTTTCCGCCGTTCGTTGATCCGCTGGGACCGCGGTTGCGTACCACCGGGCGGCCCACCTCGTGGGTCGGCGTTGGTCACGGACATCCCGGAGGTCTGCATGCACGCGGTGGCGGCCGGCTGGCATGGCGACGCGGTACGCGCGGACTGGTTGTCGGCGCGACCCTCGTCACGGTCAACCTCGTCTGCCCGGGGGGTCGACGCGCACGCGACGTCTCGCCAGAATGGTCCGGTGACGCCGCGACCGGCGCCCGGGCGCCATCAGGCGACGTCAACCGAGGCCAGCCACTCCGACCAGTTGATCCGTCAGCTCTACGCCGAGCACGCCGGTCCGTTGCTGATGTTCGTCATGCGCCTCACCGGGGGGGACCGGCAGCGTGCGGAGGACATCGTCCAGGAGACGCTGTTGCGGGCCTGGCGCAACGCGCACCGCCTGGGCACGCAGGGGCAGGGCTCGTTGCGGCCGTGGCTGGTCACGGTGGCCCGCCGCATCGCCATCGACGAGCACCGCAGCCAGGAGGCCCGGCCACCGGAGACGTACGACCGGGACCTCACCGCGTTCGCCGAGGCGGACAGCACCGACCGGGTGCTGCGCACCATGACGGTGGCGGACGCGCTGCGTACGCTCAGTCAGTCGCACCGGGAGATTCTGATCTCGACGTACTTTCGGGGGCGGACGGTGCCGGAGGCGGCCGAGGAGTTGGGGCTACCCCTGGGCACCGCCAAGTCGAGGGTCTACTACGCGCTGCGCGCGCTGCGCACGGCTCTGCAGGAGCGGGGGGTGACAGAATGAGCCGGCCGGACCACATGGACGTCGCGGCGTACGCGCTCGGTGTGCTCGACGAGCAGGACACCGAGCGGTTCGAGGAGCATCTCGCCACCTGCTGGGCGTGCGCGGCCGAGTTGGAGACGATGGTGCCGGTGGTCGGGCTGCTCTCCGACATCGACGGCGAGACGATGATGGCGCTGGAGCAGACCGCGACCGACCCGGCCCTGCTGGACCGGACGCTCGGCGCGGTCCGGGCCGACCGGCGGCGTACCCGGTTTCGTCAGATGCTCGCGACGGCCGCCGCGGTGGTGGTCTTCGGCGGGTTGACCGGGTACGGGTTCGTCAGCGTGACCGGCAACGAGCAGCCGCCGGGGGTGCTCGCCGAGTCGACGCCGAGCGCGCCGAACGATCCGCCGACGAACGGGCCGACGGCCGCGCCGAGCGGCCCGGGTGTGGGCGGCACCGAGGAGGAGGGCGACCAGGTCGAGGCGACCGACCCGACCACCGGTGTGCAGACCACCATGTTCCTGGTGACGAAGGACTACGGCACCAGGATCAATTTCATCCTGCGAAAGCTGCCCGGCCCACGCACCTGCCGACTGGTGGTGGTACGAAAGAACGCCAGCACCGAGGTCATCTCGACCTGGTTGGTGCCGGATGGTGGCTACGGCACCAACACCCGGCCGCAGGGTCTCGAACTGAGCGCCTCGACGTCGGCCCTGCCAGCTGACATCAAGCAGCTTCAGGTGCAGTCGGTGGACGGGAACGGCGTGGCGAGTCCGCTGGTCACGGTGCCCATCTAGGCACACCTACCGCATCGGCGTCGGTCATTTCACAATGGCCGGCGCCGATCTGTCGTTGTAAGCCGGATGCCCTCGCGGGGGCGTACGCGCCAGGGCCCGAAACGGTTCAATCAATTCAGGTGAAATTGACCACTGTTACTACTTCAACCTTGACAGCCTGCCCGCCGTACCTATGGGTGAACTGTCAAGAATGAGGAGGGCACGTGGCACAGATGAAGCGGACCGTCATCGTCGCGAGCGCGATGGTCGCACTAACGGCCTGCGCTCCCGCGGGTTACGACGGGGCGAACTCGAGCGCGGCCGAGCCGGTCGCCGTCGCCGCGGCCGAGCCCACCGCGACGGTTGAACCCGAGGCTTCGGCATCCGCGGAGGCGCCGGCCGCCGACGCCCCGCCCGCGGACGTCGATCTGACCGAGAAGTTGGTCGGCAAGAGCGTCGCCCGGATGGGCAAGGTGGTCACCGACCAGGACGGCTGGATCCTGTACCGCTTCGACAAGGACACCGCCGACCCGCCGTCGTCGAACTGCGTCGACAAGTGCGCCGAGGTGTGGCCCCCGGCACTGACCGACGGCAACCCGCAGCTCACCGGCGTCTCCGACGACAAGGTCGGCAGCGTGACCCGACAGGACGGCACCCGTCAGCTCACCGTCGGCGGCTGGCCGGTCTACCGCTACATCGGCGACAAGAAGCCCGGCCAGTGGAAGGGCCAGGCTGTCGGTGGCACCTGGTTCGTGGTCCAGCCGGACGGCAAGAAGAACCTGAGCTGCCTGCCCAAGGGCACGCCGAAGGCGGTCGCGCCCCCGGCGGACAGCGGCTCCAGCGACGCCGGAGGCTCGGGCTACTCGTACTGAGCCCGCTCGCCACGAGCACGGTGGTCGGTCGTCGCCGGGGAGGGCGCGGCCGGCCACCGTCGTGCCCGGGGTGCCGGGGCCCACTCTGACCTGGCACAGTAGCGGGGTGACCGAGACCGGACCCACCGCGACCAGGGTGCTGCACCCCCCGGTCGGCTACCGGCTGGCCGCGTCGGTCCGCGCGCTCACCTTCAGCCCGTACGACCCGTGCGCGCGGGTGGCCGCCGGCACGTTCTGGTGGGCCACCCGCACCCCGGACGGTCCGGCCACCCTCGCGCTGCGGCCCACCGGCGGCGAGTTGCTCGCGGAGGGCTACGGGCCGGGCGCCGAGCACGTGCTGGCCCGCGCCGACGCGATCGCGGGGCTGCGCGACGATCTGGCCGGCTTCGACGAGCTGGCCGCCGCGCACCCACTCGTCGCCCGGCTGGCCCGCGAGCACCGTGGGCTACGGATCCCCGCCACCGGGCAGGTCTTCCCCCGACTGCTGCGCGCGGTCTTCGAACAGAAGGTCACCGGCAAGGAGGCATACCGGGCGTACGCGGCGACCGTGCGGCACTTCCGGGAGCCGGCGCCCGGCCCGCTTCAGCCGCTGCTCCTGCCGCCTGAGGCCGCCGCGGTGGCCGCGACCCCGTACTGGGTGTTCCACCCGTTCGGGGTGGAGCAGCGGCGGGCCGACACGCTCCGTCGCGCCGCGGCGCTCGCCGACCGCCTGGAGCGTTGCGTCGACGCCACCGAGGCCACCCGCCAGCTGACCGCGATCCCCGGCATCGGGCCGTGGACGGCCGCCGAGGTGGTCCGGTTCGCGTACGGGGACCCTGATGCGGTGAGCGTCGGCGACTACCACATCCCGAACACGGTGGCCTGGGCTCTGGCCGGCGAGCCGCGGGGCGACGACGCCCGGATGCTGACCCTGCTGGAGCCGTTCCGAGGTCACCGGGGTCGGGTGTGCCTGCTGTTGGAGGCGGCCGGCATCCGGGCGCCCAAGTACGGCCCGCGCGCCCCGATCCGCTCGTTCGCCCGATTCTGAGTCTCTTCGGCCTCGGGTCGCCCGGCGACGGCGATTGCGGCTGTGGTGTGCTGCCCGGATGAACGCCGAGGCGAGCATCGTCCCGGCCGGTGTCGTGGACGCCGGCGAGATCCTCACCGTGCAGCGGGCCGCGTACCTGAGCGAGGCGCAGCACTACACCGATCCGTTCCTGCCTCCGCTGACCGAGACGTTGGACGAGGTCGTGACGGTGCTGGCCGGCCCGACCATCGTGCTCGCCGCCCGGTTGGGGCACCGGCTGGTCGGCTCGGTACGGGCCCACCTGGACGGGGACACCGCGCACGTCGGTCGCCTGTCGGTCGTCCCGGACCAGCAGGGGCGGGGCGTCGGGGCGCAGTTGCTCACCGCCATCGAGCGGGCCTGCGCCGGCAGGGTGGCCCGGTTCACCCTGTTCACCGGCGCGGACAGCGCGCGCAACCTGCGGTTTTACCAGCGGCACGGCTACCGGATCGTGGCGCACCGCCCCGACCCGAACGGCATCTCGTTGGCGGTGTTGGAGAAGCCGGGCGTCAGCCCCGCTCGCAGCGACGCCTGAGTCCGTCGGCCTCCATCCGCACGTACCGGCGCAGCAGCCGGCCGTACAGCCAGCCGATCGGTCCGGCCAGCGGGCCGGACTGGTCGATGGCCAACTCGACGCGGGTACGCCCGTCGGGCAGCGGCAGCAGGCGGTGCTCTCCCGCGGTCCGCACACCCGGCGCGTCGGAGACCCAGACGAACTCCCGTCGGTCGGTCAACTCGGTGACCCGCCACACCGCCGGCCGCAGTTTCGGCTGGGTCAGTCGCGCGGTCGCGCCGACGGCGAGCGGCCCCGGCTCGCCCCGCTCGGCGTGTGACACCGAGGCCGTCCACTCCGGCCAGCGCGGCACGTCCACAAGCACGGCCCAGATTTGCTCGGCGTCCGCAGCGATCTCGGTGTCGGCCTCGAACCGCATGGTGTCCCCTCCCCGGCTGCGCCGCCCGGCACCGCCACGGGTGCAGACGAGGCCGCCGGGAGCATTGTGACACCGGCGCTCGATCCCGGCCGCCCTCCACAAGGGAGGCCGGCTCGGCGGGTCAGGCGGCCTCGTGCAGGTCGGCCAGGGTCAGCGGGGTACGCCGACGCAGCAGCTCCTCCAGCTCCGCCACCGAGCCGACCTCGCCGAGCACGTTCCGGCCGCCGCCGAACCGCTCGGGGTAGCGGCGGGTCAGCCGGAAGCGGTAGCGGCCCCGGATCAGCTCGACGCTCACCCGCCACCGCCCGCAGCAGTCACAGACCCACTCGGACACCTCGCGAAAGTAGCTCTGACCTGGGGTTATGTGATTCGCCCGGTCGGGACGAGCGACGCGGGACCGGACACGCCGCCCGGCCAGCCACGGTGATCTGCCTCACGACTGTCGGCACCGTCTGATTGACTGGGCGGCGTGGACCTGCCGATCAATCCGCCCGTCGAGCCGATGCTGGCCAAGAGTGTCTCCAAACTGCCCACCACCCCCGGGGTGACCTACGAGCCCAAGTGGGACGGGTTCCGGTGCATCGTGTTCCGCGACGGTGACGAGGTCGAGTTGGCCAGCCGGGGCGGCAAGTCGATGACCCGCTACTTCCCCGAGGTGGTCGAGCAGGCCCGTCGGCAGCTGCCGCAGCGGTGCGCGGTCGACGGGGAGCTGATCGTGATCCGGCGGGACGGGCCGTCCGGCCAGCCGCGCCTGGATTTCGAGCTGCTGGCCCAGCGCATCCACCCGGCGGCGTCGCGGGTGAAGCTGCTCGCCGAGACCACGCCCGCCGACTTCGTCGCGTTCGACCTGCTGGCCATCGGTGACGAGGCGCTGCTCGACCAGCCGTACCCGCTCCGCCGGGAGCGGCTGGTCCAGGCGCTGGCCGACGTTCGTCCGCCGGTGCACGTCACCCAGGTGACCACCGACCCGGAGACCGCACGCCGCTGGTTCGACGTCTTCGAGGGCGCGGGGCTGGACGGCTTGATCGTCAAGCCGGCCGACCTGCCGTACGAGCCGGGCAAACGGCTGATGTTCAAGGTCAAGCACGCCCGCACCGCGGACGCGGTGGTGGCCGGCTTCCGCTGGCACAAGTCCGGCCCGGTGGTGGGGTCGCTGCTGCTCGGTCTCTACGACGACGCCGGGGTCCTGCACCACGTGGGCGTGAGCGCGTCGTTCAGCATGGCCCGCCGCACCGAGTTGCTCGACGAGTTGGCGCCCTACCGGGACACCGGCGGCGAGCACCCGTGGGTGCATGGCGACCACGAGCGCGGCCAACGCATTCCCGGCGGGGTGAGCCGGTGGACCGGCACGAAGAACCTGGAATGGGAGCCGCTGCGCCCGGAGCTGGTGGTCGAGGTGGGCTACGACGCGATGGAGGGCGAGCGGTTCCGGCACACCGCCCAGTTCGTGCGGTGGCGCCCGGACCGCGACCCCCGATCCTGCCGCTACGACCAGCTCGACCGGCCGATCCGCTTCGACGTCGATCAGGTGCTGCGCGGCGACCCGGCGACCACCGTGGACCGGGCCGCCGCCGACCCGGCGTAGCCTGGCCGTCGACCCGATCCCGGAGGACCACGTGACCCGCACCGTCGACCAGCCTCGGAAGGCGGCCCTGCGCCGGGTCCGTCGCACTCTGGCCGCCTTCGGCGTCGCCGCGCTACTCACCGCCGGCTGCACGCTGCCCGCGTTCGCTCCCCGCACCGAGGTTCAGGGTGAGGCCGCCCCGACCGGCAGCGCACCGACCTGGCGGCCCTGCCCGGAGGTGGCCGACGACCTGGTCGGGCGGGGCGCACCGGACATGCGCTACGAGTGCGCCCGGATCGCGGTTCCCCGCGACTGGGGCACCGGCGGTGGGGCGAGCGCCGGCCCGGGCGCCGGGCAGACCTTCGAGATCGCCCTGCTGCGTGCGCGGTCCAGCAAGCAGCGCGACCGGGTGGGCTCGCTGGTGGTCAACCCGGGCGGGCCGGGCGGCTCCGGCGTCGACACCGCCGTCTACCTCTCCTTCGGCCCGCAGTTCGGCGGGCTGCCCGCCTCGATCACCGAGCGGTTCGACATCGTCGGCTTCGATCCGCGCGGGGTGTCCCGGTCCAGCCCGGTGAAGTGCATCTCCGACGCCGACCTGGACGCCAGCTTCGGCTACGACCCGGACCCGGCGAGCCAGTCGGCGTTCGACGGCTTCGTCGGCCTCAGCCAGCGCATCGGGCGCGGCTGCGGCGACCGGTACGGCGACCAGTTGCCGCTGTACGGCACCGAGCAGGCCGCCCGCGACATGGACGCCGTCCGCGCCGCTGTGGGCGACGACAAGCTCACCTACATCGGCTACTCGTACGGCACCCTGCTCGGCGCCACGTACGCCCAGCTCTACCCGCAGCGGGTGCGGGCGCTGGTCCTCGACGGCGCGGTCGACCCGCAGCAGCGGCTGGTCGAGGGCTCGGAGAGCCAGGCTCGCGGCTTCGAACGGGCCTTCACCAACTTCACCCGCTGGTGCGCGGCGAACGCCGGCCGCTGCCCGATCGCCCCGGACGCGCGCGCCGCGGTCACCTCGGCCATCGACAAGGCCAGGGTCTCCCCGGTACGCGGCGCGGACGGTCGGCAGGCCACCGCCGGTTGGGTGTTCTACGCGGTCATCTCGTCGCTCTACACCGAGTCCGGCTGGCAGGAGCTGGCCCAGGCGATCGACCGGCTGGCCGAGGGCGACCCGAAGGACGTGTTCCGGCTCGCCGACGCGTACGCCGGCCGGGCGGACGACGGGCACTACTCGAATCTGTTCGACGCCAATCTGGCCGTCAACTGCGCCGACGAGACGGAGAAGCCGAGCCGGGAGCAGATCCGGCAGTTGCAGTCGGAGTGGCGGGGGAAATACCCGCTGTTCGGGCCGGCGCTGGCGGTCGGCATGCTGAGCTGCGTCGAGTGGCCGGGCGGGCGTGACCCGTACCCGACCGGCAAGGCGAACGGCGCGCCACCCATCGTGGTGGTCGGCACCACCGGCGACCCGGCGACACCGTACGAGCAGACCCCGCGGCTCGCGTCGATGCTTGGCGTCGGTCGGGTGCTCACCTGGGAGGGCGAGGGGCACACCGCCTACCCGCAGACGTCCTGCATCACCAACGCGGTCGACGCCTACCTGCTCGACCTGACCGTGCCACCGGACGGGAAGCGCTGTCCGGCCCGGTGACCGGCTGGCTCGGCGGCAGCGGGGGCAGATCGATCCCCTGCCGGGCGGCCAATTCCTCCAGCAGCACGCGCATCCGGCGCACGTCGGCCTTGAGCTGCTCCTGCTCCTCATGCTCGAAGGCATCGTCGTCGACGATGAGCCGGCTCGCGAAGTGCGCGGTGATCAGCGGGATGACCAGCAGCACCATGGTCGAGATGAGCAGCGCGGCAAGCGTTCGACCCGCCCAGGTGGTCGGCGAGATGTCGCCGTAACCGACGGTGGAGGCGGTCACCACCGCCCACCAGACGGCGTCGGCCGGGCTGCGCTGCTCGACCTCCCCGTAGATGACCCCCGCCACCACGATCATCAACAGGTACGAGGTGATCAGCGTGCGGGGCGAGTTCGCGAACCACACCAACGCCCGATACGTCCACCGGAACGGCAGCAGCACTAGCTCCATGCCGCCCCATGCTGCCCGTCGCCCGCAAGCGGCGACACCCATCCGCCGGTTTCGCTGTGCCAGGATCACCGGCATGACCGACGTGACCTACCGGGAAGCGGTCCGGGCCGACCTGCCCGCCGTCATCGCCCTGCTCGCCGACGACGTCCTCGGCAAGGCCCGGGACTTCACCGAGGTCGACGAGGCGTACGAGAAGGCGTTCGCGGACATCACCGCCGACCCGCGCAACCAACTGATCGTGGCCGAGCAGGCCGGTGAGTTGGTCGGCTGCCTCCAGATCACCTACATTCCCGGCCTGGGTCGGCACGGCAGCGAACGGTCCCTGATCGAGTCGGTCCGGGTCCGCTCGGACCGGCGTGGCCAGGGGCTGGGCCGGGACCTGATGAACTGGGCCATCGACCAGGCACGTGCGCGCGGCTGTGCCCTGGTGCAGCTGACCACGGACAAGACCCGCGCGGACGCGCACCGCTTCTACCTGAACCTTGGCTTCGTGGCCAGCCACCAGGGCATGAAGCTCGCGCTCTGACCCACCGCCACTGCGCGTCGTGTCTCGGACCCCGGCAGCTACTCGGCACCTGTAGAGCTGCCCCGTTGCTGGGGCAGCAAGCCACGCTTCGGACGCAGCGAGCCACGTTCCCGGGGGGCCGCGAGCCACGCTTCGGAGGCAGCGAACCACCCTCCCGGGGGGCCGCGAGTCCCGTCGACGGCCCGCACGAGCGACCGGCACCGGGTCCACCCCCTGCCCCAAATTTGGGGCAGCTCTACAGGAGGCGAACGACCACAGTCAGCCGTCGCTGACCGAACCCGCCGCCCGCAGCGCGGCCCACCGCGCGCGGACCGCAGCGCGCGGACCGCAGCGCGCAGACCGCAGCGCGCGGACCGCAGCGCGCGGACCACGCCGACGAGCAGTGGGTCAGCCGTCGACCAGGCGACCGTCGCGCAGGACGAGCACCCGGTCGGCGAGGTCGATCAGGGCCGGGTCGTGGGTGGCCACCAGGGCCGTCATGCCGCGCGCGTGCACCACCGCGCGTAGCAGGTCCATGATGGATCGGCCGGTCTCCGAGTCGAGCTGGCCGGTCGGCTCGTCGGCGATGAGCAGGTCCGGCTCGTTGGCCAACGCGCGGGCCACCGCGACCCGCTGCTGCTGACCACCGGACAGCTCGTACGGGCGCTGGGCCGCGTGTCCGCCCAGGCCGACAAGCTCCAGCAGCACCGCGACCCGCTCCTCCCGCTGCGCGGCAGGCACCTGCGCCAGCCGCAACGGCACGCCGACGTTCTCGGCGGCGGAGAGGATCGGCACCAGCCCGAAGGTCTGGAACACGAACCCGACCGTGCCCCGGCGTAGCCGCAGCAGCTCCGCCTCGCCGGCCGAGGTCACCTCGTGGCCGGCCACCACCACCTGACCGCTGTCCGGCCGGTCCAGCCCGCCGATCATGTTCAGCAGCGTGGTCTTGCCCGCCCCGGACCGACCCCGGATGGCGACCAGCTCACCACGGTCGGCCGTGAACGAGACGTCCCGCACCGCGTGCACGGCGTGCTCGCCCCGGCCGAAGGTCCGGTTGACGCCACTGACCCGGACCACCTGGCCGGGGTGCGTCATGGCCGCACCGCCGAGCCCGGCCGCGCCGGTCACCACCATGTCCCGACGGCTCATGCCCGTGCCCCCCGCTCGTCCGACGCCCGGTCGCCGGGCCGTACCTGTACATGGTCCGGCTCCAGGTCGAGCCGAACCCGCTCCTTCAGCGAGAGCGCGTCGACGAACGCCGCCGGTAGCTGCATCCGCCCGTTCCGGTCCAGCACCGCGTACTCCTCACTGACCAGCTCGGTGTTGCCGTCCGCGCCGATCCGGGCGGTCCGGCGTACCTCGGAGGCGGTCCGGCCGTCGCGGATCGCGACGGTCCGACGGACCTGCGTGGCCACGGCGTGGTCGTGGGTGACGACCACGATGGTCACGCCCAGCTCGGCGTTGATGGTGCGCAGCGCCGCGAAGACCTCCGCGCCGGTCGCCTCGTCCAGCTCACCGGTCGGCTCGTCGGCGAAGAGCACCTCCGGGTCGTTGGCCACCGCCACCGCCACCGCGACCCGCTGCTGTTCGCCGCCGCTGAGTTGCCCCGGCCGCCGGTCGGCGCAGTAGCCGACGCCGACCAGGTCGAGTAGTTCCCGGGCCCGTTCACGGCGGGCCCTGCGGCCACGCCCGCCGGCCAACTGCATCGGCAACTCGACGTTCTCCAGCGCGTTGAGGTAGGGCAGCAGGTTGCGGCCGGTCTGCTGCCAGACGAACCCGACCAGCTTCCGCCGGTAGCTCAGCCGCCGCTTGGCGGAGAGCGAGAGCAGGTCGTAGTCGGCTACCCGGGCGATACCGGCGGTCGGCGTGTCCAGGCCGGAGAGGATGTTGAGCAGGGTCGACTTGCCCGAGCCGGAGGCCCCGACGATCGCCACCAGCTCCCCCCGGTCGATGACCAGGTCGAGCCCCTGCAGGGCAACCACCTCCACCCCCTCGGTCTTGAAGATGCGCACCAGGCCGTCGCAGACGATGTGCCCGCGCAGGCGGTCCTGCCCGCCGGCCCGCTCGGCGGCGCGTTGCGCGGCCCGCTGTTGCAGGGCGGCCAGATCAGGCACCAGTGGAGTCTGGGCGGTAGCGGTCATCTCAGCTCTCCTCTCCGAGCCGCAGCACCTCACCGAGGCGCAACCGGCGGTTGTTCAGGGCCTCGACGGCGACCGCGAAGCCGAGGGCGACCGCCCCGAGCGCGAGCACCGCAGCGACCAGGCTGGGCTCGAACGCCACCCGCACCGGCACACCACTGGTGAACGCGGACAGGCCGAGCACCGGGTTGAGCAGCAGGGGCAGCACCGCGCCGACGAGCGCGCCGGTCAGCACCGACACCGCGACCAGCGGGGTCAACTCGACCAGCAGCAGCCCGCGCCACTGCCGGCGGGACAGGCCGAGGGTGCGCAGCCGGGACAGCACCTGGCCCCGGGCACGCGCGCCGGCCAGCACGGTGAACGCGATGGCCAACAGTCCGAGCACGGAGCCGCCGACGGCCCCGGCCACGAACCCGAAGGCCAGCACCCCGTTCGCCCCGCCCTCGCCGAGATTCCGGCGAACGTCCGCCCGGGTGTCGACGGTGACGCCGAGCGGCCGTTCCCGACCGACGATCGTTCCGTTGCGCTGGTAGCGCTCCTGCCCCTGGTCCCCGGCGACGCGGAGCGCCTGCGCGTCCAGCGAGTCACCGGCGACCAGCAGGCTGGTCGGCACCGGTGTGGTGGTGCGCGTCGGCAGAGCCTGCCAGGGCAGGATGACGAACCGGCCGGCGTTGGCCGGCAACAGCGGGAAACCTTCCTCGGTGCCGGCCACCCGGAACTCGTACCGCTGGCCCTGCACCGGGATGAAGGCGGAGCCGTCCAGCCCGGCCTTGGCCAGGTCGGCGGCGACCGCCGGGGAGACGATCGCCGGCAGCGGCCCCGGGCCGGGCCGGGCGGCGAGCAGCGCGGCCGGCACCGGCAGGTCCACCTCGGACTCCCGGGCCACCGCGTCCAGCCCCGAGCCGTCGATGAGCAGCACGTCCGTCTGCGCGACCCGGGCGTCGGTGCCCAACTCGTCCGCCGCCAGCCGCTCGTCGGTCTCGTACAGCACCCGCGTGACGGCGCGAACCCCCGGCAGGCGGCCCAGCTCCTCGACGGTGTCGGGCGCGAAACGCTCGCCACGGATCACCGCGTCGGCGGGCACGATCTGGGCGGCGGCCCGTTCCCGGCTCGCGTCGACGCCAGCTGCCACGACCGCGCAGAACGCCGCGGTGCCGATCGCCAGCACCACCACGACTAGCGGAGCGGCGACCGCCGCGCGACCGGCGCGAGCCGTGCCGAGGAAGGCGACGCTGCCCCGGGTCCGCGCGGCCAGCCGGCTGAGCAGCAACAACGGCCAGGGGTACGCGCGCAACGCGAGCACCGCCGCCGCGATCGCCAGGAGCACGGGCACCGACACGAGCAGCGGGTCCACCTCGCCGAGGGTCAGGCCACGTCGGCGCAGCAGCGCCGCGGCGAGCACGGCCAGCAGCAGCAGGGACACCTCGACGGTGAGCCGACGGGCCGACGGGCGCACCCGGACCAGGTCACGGCGCGCCGCCGCCCCGGCCGGCACCGCAAGCGTCGCCACCGGCAGTGCCAGCGTGACCAGCACGGCCGCCCCGATGACGTACGGCGTGATCGGGTCCGGCGAGCCGGGGAACAGGGTGCCGAGCCACCAGCCCACCACGGCGGCTACCGGTACCACCAGCACCGACTCGGCGAGGCTGCGCCGGGCGCCGGCCGTGGCCGCGCCCCCTCGGGCGCGCAACAGCACGAACTCTGCCCGACGTCGTCGGGTGGCGAGACCGGCCGCGAGCACGATGAGCCCCGCCAGGGTGGCCAGTACGCCGGCCGCGATCACCGCGAGCAGGGTTCGGGCGGCGTCGATCTGGGCGGCGAAGGCGCGCAGCGGGACGTCGACGCCCAGCGTCACGCTGAGGTCCGGCGGCCTCTCGCGTTGCAGCTTCTGCAATCCGTCGATCATCTGGTCCAGCTGCCGTGCGTCGATGGTGTCGACGCCGAGCCGGTACCGCCAGGTGGTCTGGATCGGCCAGCCCGCCGCGGCCCGTTTGTTGAACGGCGACTGCGCGACAACACCGACGATGATGAACGGCTCGCCGTCGCCCAGCGGTTCGGTGACCCGCAGCAGCGCCGGCAACCCGTCCCAGATGCCGTTCGCGCGATCGTTCGGGCGGAACAACCCCACCACCAGCAGCGGGGCGTCGTCGGACAGGGCGCCGTTCTGATCGGCGTTGCCGATGCGCAGTTGACTACCGGCACGCAGGTTGAGCTTGCCGGCCACGTCCACGTCGAGCGCCACCTCGATCGGCCGGCCGGGAACGTACGTCTCGCTCGGCCACGCTCCCTCGACCAGGGTGCTGGCGCTCTGAACGTCGGGCACGGCGCGCAGGCCCAGGTCGACCAGCAGGTTGCGGGCCGCAAGGTCCGGCCCGACCACGCGGGCCGGCGGGTTCTCCACCGTGTACCACCGCTCGGTCACCGCCGAGCGCACCTGCGGCGGCATCTCGGTGGCCAGGGTGTTGAACCGCTCGATGGCGCTGCCCGTCGCCGTGTTCTTCGACGTCGCGCCCACCACGCTGGTGCTGTACGAGATGTCCCGGCGGGCGGCCGGCTCGCTGCTCAGTTGCGCCCGCAGCCCCTGTTCGGCGAGTCGGTTGACCAGCCGGGGCACTCCACTGATCAGCAGCGTGACCACCAGGGTCAGCACCGCCAGCAGCAGGAACTGCCCCCCGTACGCCCGGACCCGCCGGACGGCCGCCCCGACGCTCATCGTTCTCCCCCGATTCGCAGCTGCACCGCCGCCACCCGCTGACGGATGCCGGTGGCGATGAACGCGCTGAAGGCGAGCGCCGCCAGCAGCAGACCGACCGCGGTCAGGCCGATCGGCGCCCAGGGCAACACGAACGTCGCCGGGGGAACCGGGCGGCCGGCGGCCGGGGTGAGGATGACCAGCGGGGCCATGGTCGCGCCGACCGCGGCGCCCAGTAACAACCCGACGCCCACGCCGATGCCGGCGAGGAAGCTCTGTTCGGCCAGCAGCGCCCGGGCCATCAGCCGGGGCGTGGCGCCGAGGGTGTGCAGCACCGCGAACTCGCCGAGCCGGCGCCGGCCGGTCGCCCACACGTCCACCATCAGGCCGACGAGGGCGAGCAGCACCGCGCCGAACGCGGCGGCGAGCATTCCGGTACGCGCGCCGCGCCAGTACGGATCGTCGGCGGCTGCCTCGATCGCCGCCGCGCGGTCGAGCACGGTGACCCCGGGCAGTTCGCCGGCCGCACGGGCGGCGGCCGTCGCGTCGGCGGCGCCGACCCACCATTCCGGTACGGGTCGCACCGTTCCGTCCGCCCGGATCAGCGCGTCGACCGCGGCGGGCAGGTCCAGCAACACGCCGGCCCCGGTGGTGGTCGGCACCGCGTCCAGCTCACCGACCAGGCGGACCGGCACTGTCGCCCCGGAGAGCGTGAGGTCGACGGTGTCGCCGACGCTCAGGCTCAGCGCCTCGCGCACCTCGGGGGTCATCAGCACCGGTACGGGGGTGCTGGTCCCGCCGGGCACGATGGAGAACCGGGTGGGCGGCTGATACGCGAACTGACCGCCGGGGATCACCTCCACGGCGTGGACCGCGGCGAACCCGCCCCCGGTGGTCCGCACCGGCGTGGGCTTCTCGCCGGGGGCCGTCATCACCCAGTCGCCGCTCAGCTCGGCGGGCCGGGCCGTGCCGTCGGCGTTGACCACCGTCAACCCGTCCAGCTGGAATCGGTAGGCGTTGCCGGCGGCCAACCCGCCGTCGGCTTCGAACCCGGCCAACCGCAGCCGCGTCCCGCCCAGGTCGGGCAGTCGCACGGTGAACCGGGTGGCCCGGCCGTCACCGTCGGCGTCGGCCGCCGGCAGCCGCAGGGCGAGCCCGTCGGAGGTGGTGACCAGCAGCGTCACCGCGACCCGCAGTTGCCGGGCGGCGCTGCTCACCGGGGTGCGGACCGTGCCGGTGACGGCACGTGCCCCGGCGGGCAGTTCGACACCCGCGGGAGCCCCACGCGCATCGAGCATGCGCTGGTACTGCTCCGACGCCGCACCGTCGCCGAGGCGGTCGGCGAGTCGCACGACGCCGGGGGCGCTGGCCGGGTCCACGCCGATCACGGTCACCGGCAGGTCCGCCCGGCCGACCCGCACCTCGTCCCGCCACGCCGGCAGCACCCGGCTGACGCCCGACAGCGCGGCGAGCTGACCGGCCCGGGTCGGCGGGGCGGCACCGCCGCGTTCGGTCACCCGAAGGTCGGCGCCGACCGTGTGCCCGGCCTGCTCGACCTGGGACCGCTCCCCCGTGCTGATCAGGGACCAGGCCAGGGTGCTGCCACCGACGGCGAGGGCGAGCAGCAGGACCGGGCCGGCGTGTGGACGCCGACCGGCCTGCCACATGCCGAACATGGTGGCGGTCCAGGGGCGTCGGTCGACGAACCGCTCCGCGAACCGGGTGAGCGGCGGGAGCACCCGCAGCGCCAGCACGGCACCGGCCAGCACGCCAAGCGTCGGGGCGGCGACGAGCAGCGGGTCGAGCCCGAGCCGGCCGTTCGAGCCGGCCAGCGGTGAGGCGTACCGGCGTAGCTGCACCCAGGCGAGCACGGCGAGTGCCAGCAGAACCAGGTCGACGCTGGCGCGTTGCACGCTCGCCGCCCGGTTGGGCCGGGATCGGGCCGCCATGTCGGCGACGTACGTGCCGGCGCCGCGCAGCGTCGGAAGGACCATGGCGACGAGGCAACCGGCGGCGGTGGCCGCCGCCGCCGCCCAGACCAGGGTGGTGTTACCGCCGGCGGTGGCGAGGTCGCTCGACCCGCCGGGTCGGACGTACCGCAGTGCCTCAGCGGCGATCAGCGGCCCGAGCACGGCGGCCGGGGCGACCACCAGGGTCGCCTCCCGGGCCGCCAGGCCGGCCAACTGCCGACGGGCGGCGCCGCGGGCGCGCAGGAGCGCGGTCTGCGGGCGGCGGTCCTCGTGCAGCAGCGCGGCGACCAGCACCAGCGCGTACCCACCGAGCACCAGGATGAGCAGCAGCGGGGTGGCCAGCGAGGAGCGACCCACCAGGTCGGCGCGGGCGATCCGGTCCAGCAACCGCTCCATCTTGGTCACCGTCTGCCCGGAACTGCCCAGTTGGGCGGCCTCGGGCACGGCCGAGGCCGCCTCGGTGAGAGCCTTCCGAACGGCGGGCAGGTCGGCGGTGTCGACGCCGCCGAGGTCCGGCTGGGCCAGCCAGGACGCGGACACCGTGCCCGGGAAGGTGGTCGCGAAGTCGGCCGGGTCGAGCGTGAACGGCCCGTACGAGGTGCCGGAGCCGACGCTGCCCGTCCCCACACCGGGCGCCAGCAACCAGTACGCGTCGGTCGGGTCGCGGGGCCGCCAGGTGCCGGCGAGTACCAGCTCCCCGCGCCGTTCGGTGGCCCGGTCACGCACCGGGACGCGGTCTCCGACGGTCAGGCCCAGCGTGCCGGCGACCCGCTCGGGCAGGCTCACCTGGACGGGGTTCGCCCCGGGGTGGGGCCAGGCGCCGCTGGTCAGCTCGACGTGGCCGGCCAGGTCGTCGAGTGTGGCCAGGCTCGCGAAGACCGGTTCGTCGTCCGGACGCGGGACCTGTCCGAGGTCGCCGGTCAACTCCCGACCGGTGCCGTAACGGGCGGCGACGACACTGACCGGGGCACCGCCGAGCCCGTTGGCGAACTCGGCCCGGACCGCCCTGTCGCGGCTGGCGAACTCGGCCGCGTCCCGCCCTCCCGAGCCGCTGACCAGGAGACCGCGTTCCTCGGCTGGCGAGGCGGCGACCAGGGCGCGCTGCCCGGCGTCCACCGCCCGACAGTTGTAGTCGGATAGGCCGGTGACCAACGCGACGGCGACGAGGGCAGCGACCACCGCGGCGACCAGCAACCCCCGCGCCTCGCGGGCCCGCCTCCACACCAGCTTCATCCGACGCCTCCCCTGGCCCTGGCGGGCCGACGACCATCAAGACAGGTCACCCACCGGGAAAGGTTCGCGCCCGTTACATGATCGTTATTAGGAGAAGGGTCAGGTGAGGCCGGGCCGCGGGCGAGCGGTCAGCTGCCGCCCCGAAGGTTGCGGATGCCGAACACCACCGCGCCGAGCACGAGTACGACGCCGAGAAGCTGAAGGCCCGGCGAGTCGTCGGCCTCCCCGTGCACGATGCCGGCGACACCGAGCGCGATCACGAGGACGGCGACGACGGTCAGGGCGTACTTCATGAGGTTTCCTCCTCGACCCACTCCAGCAGGTCTCCGGGCTGGCAGTCGAGCACCCGGCACATCGCCTCCAGGGTGCTGAAGCGGACGGCCTTGGCGCGGCCGTTCTTGAGCACCGCCACGTTGGCGGGGGTGAGCCCGACACGCTCGGCGAACTCACCGACGCTCATCTTGCGCTTGGCCAACTGCACGTCGATGCGGACGACGATGGGCATCAGATCACCGCTTCCATGTCGCTGCGCAGCGTGGTGGCCTGCCGCAGCAGTGCCCGCATCACCACCATGAGGAGCCCCAGCACTGTGACGCCCACGGTCAGGAGGAACAGCAGGAGGGGCAGTCCCGGATCGTCCGCGTTGAAGCCGACCCAGAGGAAGACGCCCACCAGCACCACCCACGCGGCGGCGATGGCCCAGACGATGGCGTCCACCCACTTGAGGGACGCCTCGGTGAAGATGCGGTCGTTCTTGACCAGACTGAGCAACTGCCACGTCGCGACGATGACGACCTGGACGCAGAGCACCCAGAACACCGTCACGGCGGTCGCCGGCCAGCGCAGGTGGGCGTCCTCCGGCGATTGCTGGGCCATGTACGCGAACTGCCCGGGCAGCGAGAGGGTCTGGAACACGACCAGCACCCCGAACAGCACCACGAGAAAGACTCTGAGAGCGGCAACCGCTCGATGCTCTGTCACCATGCATCGAGTTTCGCTCGTTACCTATCGAAAGTCAATCGCTTGCCGGGGCGTCGGCCACCATCCGCCGTCGGCGGCTGGGAACCCTGGGCGACCCCCGTCCGCGCAACCCCCACACGCGTCTCCGACGACCGCACCCACGCCTACCGCAGCCTTCGGGCATCCGAGTGGGGAACGGGGCGACGCATGTAGGGGGAGCGGGAAAACACGACCAGATCGAACAAAATCATCCCCAACGCAACGGCCAGGGCCAGGTAGTGATGTAACGCCAACGGCAATTCGGTGAGGCAGTAGACCACAGCGCCGACCAGTAGGACGAATATATAGCCGTAGCCAAGCTCGACCAGAGACTTCCAGACCACGTCGCGACGCCGCACCGGAAGTGCCCAATCCAAGTGGTACGCGCGTATCACCTGCCGGCGACCCTCGATATCGGGCACTTCATCAAGGAAACCGGAAATCAGCATACGCTGTATCAGGCTCCAACGCACCACATTGATATACCCCTTGGCGGTTCGTGTGGTGAAATGCGTGGCCAGCACCATGAGCACCAGCAGCCCGAGCAATGAGAGATAATCGGGGAAGGTCGCTCGCCCCACGATGAACAGGGCCCCGGTGGTGATGATGGTGAGACCCCACGTGGTGGCGTTCTGCAGTTCGGTCAGGGACGCGGACTTCTCAGCAGTGAGCGATTCCAGGTAATTCGCCTCGATATCTTCATATCTGGGGACCCGGGCCGCCCGTTGAGTGCGGAGTTTGCGGCTGGATGGGTCAGGCATTGGGCAACCAAGCGCCCGGAGCATCCGACAACGGGATCCGCACCGTTGCCATGACGTTCTCCTTACCCGCGAACACGGCCCAATCCCAGTTGTCCGGCGTCCCCTCCAGTTGCATTATCAAGCGTCGCATATATTGCGACGGCAGCCTCTCCTGCGGAAAGTAGGCCCGCATGTCAGCACCCTGCTGAACGAGCAGATAGGGCCGATCGCGGACAGTCGCCGGCAGTTCCGAGAGGTCGCCGGCCGATGTGAAGGGCATCCGACGGTCCAGTTCGGACATGAGGTCCACGCGACACGGCACGAGGTGGAGATGGGCGTGGTCGATGCAGCCTCCTGCGGCGTCGGTGCGGGTCCCGCCGTGCTCGAACATGACCACCTCGCCAAAACGGCCTCGCAAGTTCCTCAGGCAGGAGAGCCGCCACGCCTCCGCCCGCCTGGCAACCGCTCTCGACAGATCACCGAAGCGTTTTACATGGGACCGTGGAATGAGCAATAGGTAGCCGGGCCGGAACGCGCCGATACCAGCAATGAGGACAAAGTCGGAATCTTGCTCAAGAACCCTGCTCGGCAGAACATCCCGTGGGAACAGGCGCCGAAATTCGCTCTTCTCCACATCTTCGAACTCGACACAGAATGGGCATTCCATCGTTCCGACATCAACCATGTCGTTACTCCTGTCACCGCCCGAGAAGTATTACACCATCATTGAAAGCGCCGTTGTCTGCGGCCTTTCGTGCCCTCGCCTGTTCAAGTTCGGTCTGCGACAGGTTGAGTCGACTCGCTAAGGCGAAAACGACCTCCAGCACATCAGCCAGTTCCATGGGATCGTCGCTGGCCAGAAACTCGTCAACCTCTTCCACCAGTTTCGCCCGCAGCAGCGGAAGCATTTCCCGAGGTTCAGCCCGTCGGATGACCGGAGAACGCCCAGCCGCCTCGATAATGGCCGGGATCCTGTCCCGTACGAGCTTCGCCGGCATGGCAACCTCCACTCAGGTGTCTCGATACCATGGTACGCACGGCGACAACTAACTCATCGCCGTGACGGCGGACCCCCGAATCCGCGAATGCGGGATCGTCGACTCGATCGGTTCTACCTGTCGCGCCGATTAGCGTCCGGACGGCGCTGAACGGCTCGGCGTGTTCGGCTATCCGCCGCAGCTCACATCCGTCGGTGGTAGCGGTGGCGGCGCGGCAGCTGGACAGGGTCAGCGAGGTGCAGCCGGACCAGACGAGCGCGGGGTTACGGATGGACCGTGGGGAGGCCCATCAACTACTGCGCCGCGGGTCGGTCAGGGGCTGTCCGGGGTGCGCTTGGCGCGGCTGGGCTGCACGCGCTTGGGCTCGCCGGGCATCTTCGGGTGATCCGGCGGGTACGGCAGGTCGCCCTGGCCGGCGGCGGCGTCGCGCTCGGCCCACTCCAGCAGCGGGGTGATGTCCCACGGAGCGTCGTCGATGCCGGCGTGCGGATCACCACGCTCGGCGAGCCGGGCCGGCACGGTACGCAGGTCGAAGTCGTCCGGGTCGACGTCGGGCAGCTCGTCCCAGGTGACCGGGGTCGAGACGGTGGCCCGCGCGTTGGCCCGCAGCGAGTACGCGCAGGCGATCGTCCGGTCACGGGCCATCTGGTTGAAGTCGATGAAGACCCGGGTGCCGCGCTCCTCCTTCCACCAGGCGGTGGTGACCAGATCCGGGTTGCGGCGCTCCACCTCCCGGGCCAGCGCGATGGTGGCCAGGCGCACCTCGGTGAACGTCCAGCGGGGTTGGATGCGCAGGTAGACGTGCACGCCCCGACCGCCGGACGTCTTCGGCCAACCGGGCGCACCCAGCTCGTCGAGCAGCGCCCGGACCTCGCCGGCGGCCCGCGCCGCGTCGGCGAAGTCGGTGCCGGGCTGCGGGTCCAGGTCGATGCGCAGCTCGTCGGGCTGGTCGACGTCGGTGGCTCGCACCGGCCAGGGGTGGAAGACGATGGTGCCCATCTGCGCCGCCCAGGCCACGTGCGCCAGGTCGGCCGGGCAGAGCTCGGCGGCGCTGCGACCGCTGGGGAAGGTGATCTGCGCGGTCGTCACCCAGGGTGGCACCCCACGGGTGGGCACCCGTTTCTGGAAGAACGCCTCACCCTCGACGCCCTCGGGGAAGCGTTGCAGCGTGGTGGGCCGGTCCCGCAGGGCGCGCATGATCCCGTCGCCGACGGCCAGGTAGTAGTGGAAGACGTCCGCCTTGGTGAAGCCCCGCTGGGGGAAGATCACCCGGTCCGGACTGCTCAGCCGTACGCTGTGCCCGGCCACCTCGATCTCGGTGACCAATGCCTTGGTGCCCGCCATCTCGCGACCATATGCCACGCCACCGACGTTCGACGTACCGTTGACGGGTGAGTCTTGACGACAATGAGCTGCCGAAGACCGAGGACGAGTGGCGGGTCCGGTTGACCCCCGAGGAGTTCCACGTCCTGCGGGAGGCCGGCACCGAACGCCCGTGGACCGGCGAGTACGTGGACACCAAGACCCAGGGGGTCTACCACTGTCGCGCCTGCGGGCTGGAGCTGTTCTCCAGCGACACGAAGTTCGACTCGCACTGCGGTTGGCCGAGCTTCGACGACGCCATCCCGGGCCGGGTCAAGGAGATCGAGGACCGCAGTCTCGGCATGGCGCGTACGGAGATCCGCTGCGCCCGCTGCGACAGTCACCTGGGGCATGTCTTCCACGGTGAGGGCTTCACCCCGAAGGACACCCGGCACTGCGTCAACTCGATCTCGGTCCGACTGGAACCCCGCTGACCGACGCGCCACTCAGGGCGTACCCCTGAGCAGCTCGACCTCGGCGGTGCGGGACTGCTCGATGCGTCGGGCCAGGTCGCGGACCCGCTCGTTGCGACCGACGTCGACCTGGGCTCGGGCCAGGTCGGCGGCCGACCGCTGGTGCTCGGCGAGCACCTGGCGCAGCACGCGGTCGACGTCCGCGGTCGACGCGGTCCGCAGCCGGTCGAGCGCGGCGTCGTCGCCGTGCCCGTCGTGGTGGTGCGCGGCGGCGCTGGCGCCCGGCCCGGTCGTCGGCAACCAGCCGCGCATCGCGGCCAACTCGTCGGTCTCGGTGGCCTCGATGGCGGCGGCCAGGGTGCGCAACGCGTCGTCGTGCAGCCGGTCCCGGGCCAGCCGGACGATCTGCAGGGTGCGTTCGCTGTGTCCGACCATCGTGCTCAGGAACACCACGTCGATCCCGCTCATCGCGTCGCCGTCGGCCGAGGGCGCCGCGGACCCGGCCGCCGCCGAGCCGGCCGGGGACGCGGGGGCTGGTTGCGGCAGGGTCGACGGGCTCGACGTGGGCGACCCGGCGCAGGCGCCGGTGAGCAGCAGAGCGACGACGAGGGACGCCAGCGGGGTACGGCGGGGCATGCCGGTTGCTCCGTTCACGCGAGAGCGGCGACACGGGTGCGGCCAGGGGGGCCGCACCCGCGCGGTCAGACCTGAAGCCAGAGCGCCGGCACGTTCGGGGGCTCCCAGCCCGGGATCGCGGTGTGCGCCTGCCGGCAGCGGTACGTCGCTCCGCCGTAGGTGACCTGGTCGCCGACCTGGTACGCCCGGCCCGTCGTCCACGTGCCGCCCTGGGCGGGCGGGGTGGTCGGCGTGGCGGTCGGGGTGGGCCGTGGGGTGGATGTCGGGGTCGGCGTGGGGGTGGGGTTCGGGTTGGACCCGCCACCGCCGATCTGCACGTCGATGCAGGAGTAGAAGGCGTTCGCCGTGTCGGAGATGTTCCACACGGCGAGGATCTTCTGCCGGCCGGAGAAGCCGCCGAGATTGACGTTGTGCGACACCGTGGCGCCCGGCTGCTGGCCGTTGCCGTTGACCACGCCGACCCGGGTGTTGCCGATCCAGTACTCCCAGTTGCTGGTGGCGTGCCGGGCGGTGTTCACCCAGGTGAAGGTCAGCGAGCTGCCCACCGAGGTGGCCGGCCAGCCTCGACTGTCGTCGTTGAGGACGGCGAACTGGGCGATGCCGGCGTTGCAGCTGCGCAGGCCCTTGGGCCCCTCGACGCTCTGCGGCTCGTACTTGATCTGCCCGCAGTCGGGCACCCGGCCCTGCGCGCAGAGCGCCTGCCGGCTGGGCGGGGCGGAGACGTAGCCGTGCGCCTGCGCGGGGGCGGCGACGGTGAGGGTGGCGGCGACAGCGCCCGCCGCCACCAGCGGGACGGTCATTCTTCGAAGCATCGGGGCAGCTCCTTCTCCAGGTCCGGTGAGGTGCCCCCAAGGTAATTTAAACATTGTTAACAGTAAAGACTCTCATCGATAAATCCATTGATGGTGGCGGTTTTGTTCTCAGAGCCTGAGCAGGCTGCCGCGGTCGTCGACCTGATCGGCCGAGTCGTCGTCCAGCCAGACGCCGCCGGTGCCGAGGTAACGGAACCGGTGCTCCCCCGGAGGCAGCTTCACGGTCACCGTCCGCGTGCCGTCGCGGCGGGACACCAGCTCGTGCCGGCCCGGCTGCCAGCCGTTGAAGGAGCCGACCACGCTCACCGGGCCGGGCGGGACATCGCGGGGCAGACAGAAGGTGACCCGGGTCTGGTTGCCGAAGAGTTTGCTGCGCTTGATCACCATGATCCTCCGGGGGTTGCGGCGGTTCACCCGGCATAACGGGCAACACGCCGACGCCGACACGCCGCCACCGGCGTCCAAGCGCCCCCGTTCCATCCCACGTCCTCGCATCCTGGGGGATTCTGTAGGCAATCGTCCACTTTCATGGAGGTTCCGGTGGCAACCTGCGAGGTCTGCGGCAACGACTACTGGATGGCGTTCGAGGTGCACACCGTCAGCGGCGACGTGCACACCTTCGACTCGTTCGAGTGCGCGATCCACCGCATGGCACCGATCTGCGAGCACTGCCAGGTCAAGATCGTCGGGCACGGCGTCGAGGTCAACGGCCGTTTCTTCTGCTGCGCGCACTGCGCCCGCGCCGTCGAGGGCGCGGTGGGCGCCGAGGTCCGCGACGCCGTCGGCGCCCGCCCGGCCTGACCGCGCCGCTCCGGCCGCGGGCCAACCCGAGCACCAATCTGCGGTACGGTCGTCGCCATGCGGCCATTCCTGGGCGTCCTTCCCCCGCCGCGCTCCTGAGCGGAGCGCCGCGCCTCGCGCCGACCGGGTGACCTGACCCCGCTCGGCCACCTTGCCGTACGCGCTCCGTCGACGTCGTCCCCGTCAACGGCTCACCCTTCGGAGCGCCTCCATGTCCACCACCCGTACCGCGCTGCCGGCTGCCTCGGCCGCCCGCCACGCCGCCCGCAGCGGCCTGATCCAGATCACCGTCACCGGCATGCTGTGGGGCACCACCGGCGTGGCGGTGCAACTCCTACGCGAGGGCACCGGGCTCAGCCCGGTGAGCATCGGCTTCCACCGCCTCGCCATCGCCGCGTTCGTGCTGCTGGCGTGCACCGCCGGTCGGCTGCGCACGATCGTGGCCGCCCTGCGCGCCGCACCCGTACCGCTGCTGCTCACCGGCGTCGGTCTCGGCCTCTACCAGGCGCTCTACTTCGCCGCCGTGGCCTGGGCCGGCGTCAGCGTGGCCACCATCGTGAGTCTGGGCCTGGCCCCGGTGCTCGCCGCGGCCTGGGAGTCGGTACACGCCCGCCGGCTGCCCGGCCCGCTGCGGCTCGGCACCCTGGTCGCGGCGGTGGCCGGCCTCGTCCTGATCACCGCCGCCACCGAGCAACCCGGCGCGGCGGCGCCCGCCCCGCTGCTCGGCCTGCTCGCGGCTACCGGCTCCGGCCTCGGCTACGCGGTGACCACCCTGATCAGCCGGCAGGTGTCGCAGCGCACCGCGCCGATGACGCTGACCACCGTCTCCACCGTGGTCGGCGCGCTGACCCTGGCGCCGTTCGCCCTGGTCGCCGGGGTCGGCGTGCCGCTACGCCTCGACACCGTGGCGCTGCTGCTGCACCTCGGCGTGGTCACCACCGCGCTCGCGTACGCGTTGTTCTACGCCGGGCTGCGCACCACCTCGGGCAGTGTCGCGGCCGTGCTGACCCTGCTCGAACCGCTCACCGCCGCGGCGCTGGCGGTGGCGCTGCTGCACGAACCGCTCCCGCTGCCGGTGCTCGTCGGCGGCGTCCTGCTGCTCACCGCCGTGGCCGCCACCTACGTCGCGCCCGACCGGGCGGACAGCACGTGAACCCGCTCGACCTACCATCGGTGGATGCCCCAGCAGACCACCGAGATCCGGACCGCCTCCTTCGCCGACCTGAACGCCCGCACCTTCCACGACCTGCTCAAGCTGCGCATCGACGTGTTCGTGGTGGAGCAGAACTGCCCCTACCCGGAACTCGACGGGCGGGACGTGGAGCCGGGCACCCGGCATCTGTGGCTGACCGACGGCGGCGCGCCGCTGGCGTACCTGCGGATCCTGGCCGACCCGGACGGCGCCGCCCGGATCGGACGGGTGGTGGTGGCCCCGACGGCACGCGGCGGCGGCCACGCCGGTCGGCTGATGAGCGCGGCGCTGGAGGTGGTGGGCAACCGGCCCTGCGTGCTGGACGCCCAGTCGCACCTCGTCGCGTTCTACCGCCGGCACGGCTTCGCCGTCAGCGGCCCCGAGTACGTCGAGGACGGCATCCCGCACACGCCGATGCGCCGGAACGCCATTGACGCCTGACGATCAGGCTGGCATGGTGCCGGGTAGAGCCGTCGCGGGAGCCAGCGATTAGGCGCGGGAGTGGGCAACTCCCGACGATCCGGGTGTCGACGTCCGACCTCATCCCCCCGGGGGCTCCGTGTCCACTCTTCTCCGATCACGTCACGTGCTCTGGCTGTTCGCCATCGCGGCGGCCACCACGCTCCTGGTGACGACCGCGCTCACCACCGTGCTGGCCCCGTCCGCCTCGGCGCACGGGTCGGTCGTCGACCCCGCCTCGCGCAACTACAGCTGCTGGCAACGCTGGGGCAGCGACTTCCAGAATCCTCGGATGGCCACCGAGGACCCGACGTGCTGGCAGGCCTGGCAGTCCGACCCGAACGCCATGTGGAACTGGAACGGTCTGTTCCGGGAGGGCGTGGCGGGCAACCACCAGGGCGCCATCCCCAACGGCCAGCTGTGCAGTGGCGGGCGGACCCAGAACGGTCGCTACAACGCGCTGGACACCGTCGGCGCCTGGAAGACCACCTCGGTGTCGAACAACTTCCGGCTGCGCTTCTTCGACCAGGCCTCCCACGGCGCCGACTACATCCGGGTGTACGTGACGAAGCAGGGCTTCAACTCGGCCACCCAGCCGCTCGGCTGGAGTGACCTGGAGTTGGCCGGCCAGATCGGCAACACCCCGGCCTCGCAGTGGAACCCGGACACCGGTGGCGTCTCGATCCAGATCCCGGTCAGCGCACCCGGACGCACCGGGCGGCACATCGTCTACACCATCTGGCAGGCCAGCCACCTGGACCAGTCGTACTACCTGTGCAGCGACGTCGACTTCGGCGGCGGGACGACCACCCCGCCCACCACTCCCCCGCCGACGACCCCGCCGCCCACCACTCCCCCGCCGACCACCCCACCCCCGACCACCCCGCCGCCGGCCGGCGCCTGCTCGGCGACGTACCAGATCACCGGTCAGTGGGCCGGTGGCTTCCAGGCCGACGTGAAGGTGACCGCCGGCGGCTCACCCGTCCGAGGCTGGTCGGTGAGCTGGAACTACAACGACGGCCAGCAGGTCACCTCGTCGTGGAACACCACGGTCAGCACCAACGGCACGCTGGTCACCGCGCGCAACGTCAGCCACAACGGCACCCTCGCCGCCGGAGCGAGCACCACGTTCGGTTTCCTCGGCTCCTGGAACGGCAGCAACCCGGTTCCGCTGGTCACCTGCACGACGACCAGTTGATCCCCGTCCGGCGCCGCACCCGGGCGGGGGTGCGGCGCCGGTCGGCGGAAACACGGCGGCGCCGGCGACCCATCCGCGAACGGGCCATGCTCCACCGGCCCGCGCCCGACGGTCAGACCAGACAGTTGACGATCTCGGCTACCGAGCGGCGGCGGCCGGTGTAGAACGGCACCTCCTCGCGGACGTGCCGGCGGGCCCCGGAGGCGCGCAGGTCCCGCATCAGGTCGACGATCCGGTGCAGCTCGTCGGCCTCGAAGGCGAGCATCCACTCGTAGTCGCCGAGCGCGAACGAGGCGACCGTGTTGGCCCGTACGTCCGGGTAGCCGCGGGCCATCTTGCCGTGCTCGGCCAGCAGCTCACGCCGCTCGGCGTCGGGCAGCAGGTACCACTCGTACGAGCGGACGAACGGGTAGACGCAGAGGTAGGGGCGGGCCTCCTCACCGGCGAGGAAGGCCGGGATGTGGCTCTTGTTGAACTCCGCCGGCCGGTGCAGCGCCATCTGCGACCACACCGGGGTCAGCGCCCGCCCCAGCGTGGTGCGGCGGAACCGCAGGTACGCGTCCTGGAGCGCGTCACTGGACGCCGAGTGCCACCAGATCATCACGTCCGCGTCGGCGCGCAGGCCGGAGACGTCGTACACGCCCCGGATCACGACGTCCTTGCCGGCCAGCTCGTCGAAGAGGGACTCGACCTCGCCGGTGACGTTGTCCCGCAGCGACGGCAGCGGGGAGCTGGCCCGGAACACCGACCACATCGTGTAGCGGATGCTGTCGTTCAGCTCCCGCAACCGGGCCGCGTTGGTCTGCTCGGTCATCTCGCCGATCCTCCCAGTGCTGTGATGATCTCTTCGGCCGCCGTCTCACCGGAGCGGACGCAGACCGGAATGCCGACCCCGTCGTAGCCGGCGCCGGCGAGGACCACTGTGGGGTGCGCGGCCCGCAACGCCGTCCGCGCGGCGGCGAGCCGGTCGGCGTGCCCCGGCGCGTACTGCGGCAACGCCCCGCCCCACCGCTGCACGTGCCCGTCGACCGGGGCGGGCAGTGGGATGCCGAGCACCGCCGACAGCTCGCGGTGCACGGTGGCCGCCAGGTCCGCGTCGGGGCGCTGCAAATGCGCCTCCTCGCCGTACCGGCCCACCGAGGCGCGCACCAGGGCCAACCCGTCCGGCCGGCGCAGGTGCCCCCACTTGGTGGTGAAGAAGGTCGCCGCCTTGATCAGCAGGCCCTCGGTGCTGGGCACCAGGAACCCGGACAGCTCCGGCAGTCGCGGCTGCGGCAACACCATGCTGACCAGCGCGACGCTCGCGTAGTCCAACGCACCGACGCCCGCCGCCACCTCCGGCGCGGGACCGGCGAGCAGCCGCGCCGCCGGTCGCGCCGGCACCGCCAGCACCACGGCGTCCACGTCCACCAACTCGGGGTCCCGGGTCGGGCCGACGGTGAGCCGCCAGCCGGTGCCGGTCGCGGCCAACTCCCGCACGGCGGCGTCGCGGCGTACCGTCGCGCCGCTGGCCGTCACCGCCGCCTCGACCAGCGTGGTCAGCCCACCGGCCAGGGTCCCGAAGACCGGTGCGCCGGGCGCACGCGGCGCGGCGGCCTGCGCGGCCCGAACCGCCCCGGTGAGGGTGTGTTCCACCCGCGCCGCGCGGGCCAGCGCCGGCATCGTCGTGACCAGGGAGAGATCGTCCGCGCGGCCGGCGTACACGCCGCCCAGCATCGGGTCGACGAGTCGGTCGACCACCTCGTCCCCGAAGCGGGACCGGACCAGCGCGCCCACCGAGACGTCCGCGTCCGGCCCGACCAGCGGCCGACCTCCGTCGGTGTCGGCGTCCGCGGCCGGGCGGGCGACCGTGGCCACCCGATCCAGATCCCCGGGTACGCCCACCAGGGTGCCGCCCGGGATGGGGCGCAGCCCCCCGTCGATGACCAGCGCGGCCTGCCCCACCGTGGGGTGCACGATCTTCTCGGCCAGGCCGAGCCGGCGGGCCAACGCCACCGCCGCGCTCTCGGCGCCGGTGGGGTCGCGCATCAGGAACGACTCCGCGCCGAACTCCACCGGCTGACCGGCCAACTCCCCGGTACGCAGCTTGCCGCCCAACGCGCCGGACTGCTCGTACACCGTGATCTCGGTGCCGGCCGGAGCGCGGTCGCGCAGCCGGACCGCGGCGGCCAGCCCGGCGATCCCGCCGCCGACCACCGCCACCCGCCAGGGCTGCCGCATCGTCGGTCAGCCCTGGTCGGCCCGGCGGCTGGAAAGCTCGTGCACCAGCGCGACCACCCGGGTCAGCACGTCCGGGTCGGTCTCCGGCAGCACCCCGTGGCCGAGGTTGAACACGTGCCCGGGGGCGGCCCGGCCCTGGGTCAGGATGCGGCGCACCTCGGCCTCCACCACCGGCCACGGCGCGAGCAGCACGCACGGGTCCAGGTTGCCCTGCACCGTCTTGTCCGGGCCGATCCGGCCGGTCGCCACGTCCAGCGGCGTACGCCAGTCGACGCCGACCACGTCCGCGCCGGCCTCGCCCATCGCGCCGAGCAGTTCGGCGGTGCCCACCCCGAAGTGGATCCGGGGCACCCCGGCGCTGGCCAGCCCGCTGAGCACGGTGGTCGAGTGCGGCAACACGAAGCGGCGGTAGTCGGCCTCGGAGAGCGCGCCGGCCCACGAGTCGAACAGCTGCACGGCGGAGACGCCGGCCTCGATCTGCACCCGCAGGAAGGCGAGCGTCACGTCGGCCAGCCGGGCGCAGAGGGCGTGCCACAGCTCGGGATCGCCGTACATCAGGGCCTTGGTCTTCGCGTGGGTACGCGACGGCCCGCCCTCCACCAGGTAGCTCGCGAGGGTGAACGGCGCACCGGCGAACCCGATGAGCGGGGTGTCGCCCAGCTCGACCACCAACTGCCGGACGGCCTCGTCGACGTACGAGACGTCGTCGCGGGTGATCGGTCGGATCCGCTCCACGTCGGCGGCGGCGCGGATCGGCTCGGCCACCACCGGGCCGGTGCCCGGCACAATGTCCAGGTCGATCCCGGCCGCGGCGACGGGCACCACGATGTCGCTGAACAGGATGGCGGCGTCCACGCCGTGTCGGCGCACCGGCTGGAGGGTGATCTCGGTGACCAGCTCCGGGCGGCGGCAGGACTCCAGCATCGGCACGCTCGCCCGGATCTCCCGGTACTCGGGGAGGGAGCGGCCCGCCTGGCGCATGAACCAGACCGGGGTGCGCGGGACGGGCCGACGTCGGCACGCCCGGATGAAGGGCGAGTCTGCCGGTCCGCCGGGGCGGGAATCTCCGTCTCGGGCGACAGTGCCCGTGGTGTCCGTGGTCATCGCCGCAATCGTGCCACGCCCGCCACCGGAAACCGGGTGGGGGTGAGAGGAAGGGCACCGTTCCTTACCGCCGTGTTGGCGCAGGGGCCCCTGGGTGAGCGTCGGCGCGCCGTCGAAGCGGGCGGCGGGCGTCGGCATAGGCTGCCGACATGGCCCCCCCGATCGCGCTCCCGGAGACGTTCGCCCGCGCGGTCGCCGGGCTGCGGTCGGCCGCCCCTCGGCCGGAGATCACCCTGGAGGAGGTCGGCGCCCCCCAGCGGCTGGCCCCGTACGCGTTCGCGCTCTCCGCGACCGTGCTGCGCGACGACGACGAGGTGGCGACCGGCCGGCTGATCCTGCTGCACAACCCGGCCGGGCACGAGGCGTGGCAGGGCACCCTGCGGTTGGTGACCTACGTGACCGCCGAGTTGGAGGTCGACCTGGCCGCCGACCCGCTGCTTCCCGGGGTCGGTTGGACGTGGCTGACCGACGCGTTGGACGCGCAGGACGCCGGTTACCGGGCGATCGGCGGGACGGTGACGCAGACCATGTCGACCCGGTTCGGCGACCTTGCCGGGCCACCCACCATCGGCGACATCGAGATCCGCGCCTCCTGGACACCGATCGACGACGGCCTGACCCCGCACCTGCTCGGCTGGTGCGCGCTGCTCGCCTCCACCGCCGGCCTCCCCCCACCCGGCGTCACCGCCCTCTCCGACCGCCGTCCCGCCGGCGCAGCCTGATGGTCGGCGTCCGGAAGGACACTTCGCGGACACCTGCTCGACACACGCCGGACCGGCTGCACCCGCCGGATCTCCGCGCGCACTAGGGTTGGCAGGTGACCGACGAACCACCCCTGCGCCGTCGGCCCACCGAGGAACTTCCGGGAAACGCACCCCAACACCCGCCGTCGGCCCAGCCGCAGCCGGCGGGCGAGGGGGCCGAACCGGCCGACGGTGGGCCCGTTCCGCTGATCGCCCCGCGTGACGGCACCCCCGAGCCGGTGGCCGCTCCGGCCGAGCTTGCCGAGGTCGTGGCCCGCTTCGCGGCGGGCACCGGCCCGGTCGCCCTGGACGCCGAGCGGGCTTCCGGCTACCGCTACAGCCAGCGCGCGTACCTGGTGCAACTGCGCCGGGCCGGCGCGGGTACGGCGCTTATCGACCCGCTACCGCTGCCCGACCTCAGCGCGCTGGACGCGGTGATCGGCGAGGCCGAGTGGGTGCTGCACGCGGCCAGCCAGGATCTGCCCTGCCTGGCCGAGGTGGGGTTGCGCCCACGTCGACTGTTCGACACCGAGCTGGCGGCGCGGCTGGCCGGCTTCGAACGCGTCGGGCTGGCCGCGCTGACCGAGCAGCTGCTCGGGTTCACCCTGGAGAAGCACCACTCGGCGGCCGACTGGTCGAGCCGACCGCTTCCCGAGTCGTGGCTGACGTACGCCGCTCTCGACGTGGAACTGCTCACCGACCTGCGGGACGCGCTCGACGCCGAGTTGACCCGGCAGGGCAAGTCGGCCTGGGCCGCGGAGGAGTTCGCCGCGCTGGTCCGTACCGGGGCCCGCCCGCCGCGGGTGCGCGCGGAACCGTGGCGGCGCACCTCGGGCATCCACCGGCTGCGGGGGGCGCGGGCCCAGGCCCGGGTCCGCTCGATGTGGTACGCCCGGGACCAGATCGCCGCCCGGCGGGACGCCGCGCCCGGTCGGGTGCTGCCCGACTCGGCGATCATCGCCGCGGCCGAGCTGGACCCGAGGGACGAGAAGACCCTGCTGACCCTCCCCGGTTTCGGTGGTCGGTCGGTTCGTCGGTTGGCCCGCACCTGGCTCGCCGCGCTCGACGACGCCCGGCAGTTGCCGGAGGATTCCCTGCCGGTCTCGCCGGCCGTGGAGGGCCCGCCCCCGCCGCACCGCTGGGCCGAACGGGACCCGGTGGCGGCCGGTCGGCTGGCCCGCTGCCGGGAGGTCGTGATCCGGATCGCCGGCGCGCACAACCTCCCGCCGGAGAACCTGATCACCCCGGATTCGGTCCGTCGACTGGCCTGGACCCCGCCGGAGGAGATCACCGACGAGACGGTCGCGGAGACGCTGCGCGGCCTCAACGCGCGCGAATGGCAGATCGGCCTCCTCACCCCCGATCTGACCGAAGCCCTAACTCCCCCGTCAACGTCCTGATCGTCGGAAGCTGGCCTGGCCCGGGGGCGTGGGGCTGGGCTGGGTGTGGGGTGGGCCACAGCGGGGGGTGGGGGCGCTGATGGTTACTGGCGAGTAGCATCCGGGGGAAACGTGCCCGTGTCGGCGACCCCCGTTCGGTCCGGCGTGCCCGCCCGGCGCGAAGGCCGAGTCACGGTCGAATAGGAGGCTCAAGTGCCCCGTGAAGTTCGCGACGTCGTCTTCGTCGACGGCGTCCGTACCCCGTTCGGCAAGGCGGGTGGCATGTACGCCAACACCCGCGCCGACGACCTGGTGATCCGCTGCATCCGGGAACTACTGCGTCGTAACCCGCAGCTGCCCCCGGAGCGGGTCGAGGAGGTCGCCATCGCGGCCACCACCCAGATCGGCGACCAGGGCCTCACCATCGGCCGCACCGCCGCCCTGCTGGCCGGGCTCCCCAAGACCGTTCCCGGCTTCGCCATCGACCGGATGTGCGCGGGGGCGATGACCGCGGTGACCACCGTGGCCAGCGGCATCGCCATGGGCGCGTACGACGTCGCCATCGCCGGTGGCGTCGAGCACATGGGCCGGCACCCGATGGGTGAGGGCGTCGACCCCAACCCGCGCATCATCGCGGAGAAACTGGTCGACCCGTCCGCGCTGGTGATGGGCGCCACCGCGGAGAACCTGCACGACCTGGTCCCGCACATCACCAAGGCACGCACCGACGCGTTCGCGCTCGCGTCGCAGCAGAAGACCGCCAAGGCGTACGCCAACGGCAAGCTCCAGGACGACCTGGTGCCGATGTCGATCCGCGACGCGGAGGGCGGCTGGGGTCTCGCCACGGTGGACGAGGCCCCCCGGGACACCTCGCTGGAAAAGCTGGGCACCCTGAAGACCCCGTTCCGCCCACACGGCAAGGTCACCGCGGGCAACGCGGCCGGCCTGAACGACGGTGCCACCGCGAGTCTGCTGGCCGACGAGGCCACCGCCCGCGAGCTGGGTCTGCCGGTCGCCATGCGGCTGGTGTCGTTCGGCTTCGTCGGCGTGGAGCCGGAGGTGATGGGCGTCGGCCCGATCCCGTCGACGGAGAAGGCCCTGCGCCTGGCCGGGCTCGGCATCGACGACATCGGCCTGTTCGAGCTGAACGAGGCGTTCGCCGTGCAGGTGCTCGCCTTCCTCGACCACTTCGGCATCGCCGACGACGACGCGCGGGTCAACCCGTGGGGCGGCGCGATCGCCATCGGTCACCCCCTCGCCTCCTCCGGCGTACGGCTGATGACCCAGCTGGCCCGCCAGTTCGCCGAGCACCCCGAGGTCCGCTACGGCCTCACCGCGATGTGCATCGGCATCGGCATGGGCGGCACGGTCATCTGGGAGAACCCACACTGGACGGGGTCCAGCAAGCCTGCTCAGGGGGAGGGTGGCAACAAGTGAAGGCACCGAACGAGGTCGTCACCCGGGCGCTGCTGCGTCCGGTGAACGTACCGGGGCTGGACCGTCCCGCCGCCCTGATCACGCTTGACAACGGCTTCGACCACACCAAGCCGAACACCTTCGGTCCGGGTGGGCTGACCAGCCTGGACGAGGCGATCACGGCCGCGCTCGCGGCGGACCCGGCGTTCATCGCGATCACCGGCAAGCCGTACATCTTCTGCGTGGGCGCCGACATCGTCGGCCTGCCGCAGCTCGCCGACCGCGAGCAGGCGCTGGAGATCGGCCGGCTCGGTCACCGGGTCTTCGCCCGCCTCAAGGACAGCACCGTCCCCACGTTCGCGTTCGTCAACGGCGCGGCGATGGGCGGTGGCCTGGAGCTGGCGCTGCACTGCCACTACCGGACGCTCTCCGGCGGCGCGACGGCCCTGGCGCTGCCCGAGGTGTCCCTCGGTCTGGTGCCCGGCTGGGGCGGCACGCAACTACTGCCGAACCTGATCGGCATCCCCGCCGCGACCCAGGTGATCATCCAGAACCCGCTGATGCAGAACAAGATGCTCAAGCCGAAGCAGGCCGCCGAGCTGGGCATCGCGGACATCCTGTTGGAGCCGGCCGACTTCCTCGAACGGTCCCTGGAGTGGGCCGCCGGGGTGGTCCGCGGTCAGGTCACGGTGACCCGGCCAGAGGTCGACAAGGACATGTGGGCGGGCGTGCTCTACTTCGCCCGGGAGACGCTGAACCAGCGGCTGCACGGCGCGGTTCCGGCCGCGTACAAGGCGCTGGACCTGCTGGAGACGGCGAAGGACGCCGACTTCGCCGCCGGCACCGCCGCCGAGGACGAGGCCCTCGCGGACCTGGTCTTCTCCGAGGAGCTGCGCAGCGGCCTGTACGCGTTCGACCTGGTGCAGCGGCGGGCCAAGCGCCCGGCCGGCGCACCGGACAAGGGACTGGCCCGCACGATCACCAAGGTCGGCATCGTCGGCGCCGGCCTGATGGCCAGCCAGCTGGCGCTGCTGTTCGCCCGCCGCCTCCAGGTGCCGGTGGTGCTGACCGACCTCGACCAGTCCCGGGTGGACAAGGGCGTCGGCTACGTGCACACCCAGATCGAGAAGGCCGTCACCAAGGGCCGGATGGACAAGAACACCGCCGCCAAGCTGTACGGCCTGGTCAGCGGCACGGTCGACAAGTCTGCCTTCGCGGACGCCGACTTCGTCATCGAAGCGGTCTTCGAGGACCTGGGCGTCAAGAAGCAGGTCTGGGCCGAGCTGGAGAAGATCGTCTCCCCGGAGGCGGTGCTCGCCACCAACACCAGCTCGTTGTCGATCACCGAGATGGCCGCCGAGTTGGAGCACCCGGAGCGGGTGGTCGGCTTCCACTTCTTCAATCCGGTGGCGGTGCTGCCGCTGTTGGAGATCGTCCGGGGCGAACGCACCGACGACGTCACCCTGGCCACCGCGTTCGCGGTCGGCAAGCAGCTCAAGAAGTCGAGCGTGCTGGTCAAGGACGCTCCGGCGTTCGTGGTGAACCGGCTGCTCACCCGATTCCTGGGCACCGTCTTCGCGGCCGTCGACGCCGGCACCCCGCTGGACGTGGCGAACAGCGCACTGGACCCGCTGGGCCTGCCGATGCGTCCGCTCGCCCTGCTCCAGCTGGTCGGGCCGGCCGTCGCGTACCACGTGGGCGGCACCCTGCACGCCGCGTACCCGGACCGGTTCGGGGTCAGCGAGAACCTCAAGCGCATCGCCGACTCGGGCCAACCGCTCGTGGTCGACGACCAGGTCAACGAGGAGGTGGCCAAGCTGCTCGTCGTGGGTGACCAGCCGTTGACCGCCGAGCAGGTACGACAGAACGCGCTCGACGCGCTCGCCCAGGAGATCCGGCTGATGCTGGACGAGGGTGTGGTCGCCGAGGCGCAGGACATCGACCTGTGCATGATCCTGGGCGCCGGTTGGCCGTTCCACCTGGGTGGCGTCACGCCGTACCTGGATCGGACCGGCACCTCCGAGCGGGTCACCGGCCAGCGGTTCCTGCCGCCCGGAGCGGCGAGCCTGCCCGCCTGAGCGAATCGCAGCACCACCGTCGCGGTGGTCGGACCGTCCCTCGTGGACGGCCGGCCACCGCGACCGTTTGTGATCAACAGGTTCCGGATCCGGGTGTACGCGGGGACAACGGTCAGCTCCACACCGGGTTAGGATCACGCGCTTTGCACCCCCATCTTGGAGCTGACTGATGTCCCAGCCGCCGGCCAATCCCTACGGCCCGCCGCACGATTCGCCCCACCAGCCGCAGCAGCCGGGCCAGCAGCCTGGCGGATGGCCGCCGCCGCAGCAGCAGCAGGGACAGCCACAGCAGCCCGGTGGCTTCCCACCCGCGCAGCCCGGTGGCTTCCCACCCGCGCAGCCGGGTTTCCCCTACGGTGACCCGAACCTGGCCGGCGGCCCGCCCCCGGCGAAGAAGTCGAACGTCGGCAAGATCGTGCTGATCGTGTTGGCCGTGGTGCTGGTGCTCTGCCTCGGCGGCGTGGCGATCACCTGGTTCGTCGTGAAGGACGACGTGAGCGCCGTCGTCGATGCCAGCAGGACCCGGGTGGTCGCGCCGGCCACCCTCGCCGGCCGGCCGAAGCTCACCGACCCCGAGCTGCAGAACGCCGCCGACCAGGCGGTCACCGGGATGAAATCGAAGGCACAGAACGAGACCAGCACGGTCGCCGCCTTCTACGGCGACCCGACGAAGCAGGACCTCGTCATGATCACGGGCGTGTCGGGGCTGCTGACGGACCTGACGAAGGCGCTCGACGACTACGTGACAGGGCTCGCCACCGAGCTGACGGTGGGCGACATGGCGACCGTCGACGCCGGCCCGCTCGGCGGTGAGGCCCGCTGTGGCGACGGCAAGGCCCAGAGCGTTCCGCTGGGCATCTGCGTCTGGGCCGACCGGGGCAGCCTGGGCATGGTGGTGATGTACTTCAAGTCCGCCGACCAGGCGAAGGCCGAGTTCACCACGATCCGGGGCCAGGTCGAGCAACAGTCCTGAGCTGCACCGGTCCGGGGCCCCGGCCACCCCTCGGGGTGGCCGGGGCCCCGTGCCGTGGCGCGAGTTACCCGGCCGACGTCGCCGCGCGCTCGGCGGCGCTGCGCAGCACGCAGAACTCGTTGCCCTCCGGGTCGGCGAGCACCACCCAGCCGGTGCCGTCCGGTCGGGTCTGGTCGTCGACGAGCGTCGCGCCGATGCCGAGCAGCCGCTCGACCTCCTCCGCCCGGGTCCGGTCGGCGGGTTGCAGGTCCAGGTGCAGCCGGTTCTTCACCGTCTTGCCCTCGGGCACGGCGATGAACAGCACCTCCGGTCCGCCCGGCGGCAGGAGCATCGCCTCCGGGTCGCCGGGGAAGTCGTCGGGCTGGCGTGGGCACTCGAAGACCTGCGCCCAGAAGCCGGCGAGGGCGTACGTGTCGGCACAGTCGAAGCTGATGTTGTGAATGGTCGAACTCACGGTGGTCCTCCACGGTGGGTGACGTGGTGCGGCCCCGTTTCCGGGCGCGGCGCACCACGTGAGGAACTGATTTCCGTTCGGGTGGGCGATCAGCGCCCGGCTCGTACGGGGACGCTCCGCCTCCGGGAGTCAGCCGGCGCTCACCCGGGGCGCGGAGTTGGACATGGTGGACATCGACGCACCCCCTTCCGCTCAAGCTGACGACGCGATCTTGCCATCGGCCGAACGGCGTGCGCAACCCCGATCAGCCGGCGGTGGGCACCGTGCCGGGCACCACCGGGGCGTCCGCCGACGGCAGGGTGACCGTCACCTCCAGACCACCACCGGGCTGCGCGACCACCCGCACGCTACCGCCGTGCGCGTCGCAGACCGCCCGGACGATGGACAGCCCCAGGCCGGAACCCCGCGCGCCGGTGCGTTCCCGGCCACCACGGCGGAACGGCTCGAACAACCCCGGCACGTCCGCCTGATCCACCTCGAAGCCGGTGTTGCCCACCACCAGCCAGGACCGGTCGCCGTCGGTGCCGGTACGCACCCAGAGCCGGCCGTGCAGGTGGTTGTAGCGGACCGCGTTCTCGATCAGGTTCCCGGCCAACCGGTCGAGCAGCCCCGGGTCGCCGACGACCGGCGCGGACTCCAGCGACGTCTGCACCCGCAGGCCGATCCGTTCCACCTCGCGGCGCATCGCCGACAACGCGTTGGCGGTGCCCGCGGCGAGGTCACACTCGGTACGCCGGCCCAGCTGCCGCCCGGCCTGCGCCTCGCTGCGGGCCAGCACCAGCAGGGCGTCCACCAGTCCGTTGGCCCGCTCGGAGGCGTCCCGGACCACGGTCGCCATCCGTCGGTACTCGGCGGCGTCCGCGTCGTCGTCGCTGAGCGTCACGTCGATCTCCGTACGCATCACGGCGAGCGGGGTACGCAGCTCGTGCGAGGCGTTCGCCACGAAGCGCTTCTGCGCCTCGAAGGCGGACGCGATCCGGTCCAGCATGGCGTCGAACGTCTTGGCCAGCTCGGCCACCTCGTCGTCGGCGCCCGAGTAACCGATCCGCTGGTCCAGGGTCGCCTCACCGAGCCGCTGCGCGGTCGCCGTGACCTGGTGCAGCGGGCGCAGCGCACGACCGGCCACCGCGTACGCGCCGGCCACCCCGACCACGCTGATCGCCACCAGCGCGACCAGCCCCTTGGCCAGCAGTTCCCCGGAGGCGGCATCGACCAACTGCCGCTGCCACTGGGCGGCGTCCATCTCCCGGCCGTCGGAGAGCAACACGGTCGTGCCGGGCACCAACTCGTCGGTGGGGCGCAACGCGTCACGGACCAGCAGCCAGGCCAACAACACCAGGATGGCCCCGGCGCCGATCAGCAGCACGCCGTTGAGCAGGGTCAGCCGCAACCTGAGGGTGGGCCGCAACCGCCTGCTCACCGTGCCGCCTCGGCGGTGCGGTAGCCCGCGCCGACCACCGTCTCGATCAGCGGCGGGTCGCCGAGCTTCTTGCGCAACGTCATCACGGTGACCCGGACGATGGTGGTGAACGGATCGGTGTTCGCGTCCCAGACCCGCTCCAGCAGCTCCTCGCTGGAAACCACCGCGCCGCGTGCCTTGAGCAGCTCGCTGAGCACCCCGAACTCCTTGTTGGTGAGCTCCACCGGCAGGCCGGCGCGGGTGGCCACCCGGCGGGCCGGGTCGAGCACCAGGTCGGCGAGTTCCAGCACCGGCGGCGCGGCCGGGGTGGCCCGCCGGCCCAGCGCCTGCACCCGGGCGACCAACTCGTCGAAGGCGAACGGTTTGGGCAGGTAGTCGTCCGCGCCGAGCTGCAACCCCTCCACCCGGTCGGCCACGGTGCCGCTGGCGGTGAGCATCAGCACCCGGGTCAGCGCGCCGGAGGCCGCCAGATCGGCGCAGATCTGGTCGCCGTGCACACCCGGCAGGTCGCGGTCGAGCACCACCACGTCGTACCGCGTGACGAACGCCGCCTCGTGTCCGGCATCGCCGTCGTACGCCACGTCGACCGCCATCCCCCGCTTGCGCAACCCGCGCGCGATCGCGTCGGCGAGGTTGCGCTCGTCCTCCACCACCAGTACCCGCATCCCCGGCCTCCTCGCTGCTGACCACCGACAACCTAGTGCCGGCCGGCAACAATCGTCCCTCGCCGCCCGCGCCGGTCGGCGTTGCGGGCCACCACGGCGTACGCGATGCTGTCCGCCGGCACCGAGCGACGGGACGGACCTGGCATGACCACTGCGGCACCGCCCACCTGGAGGGACATCGCCTACCGGGGTTTCCACCTGCCGGCCGACACCAGCAGCGGGGGCGGCGACGCCCTGCTCGCCACCCACCGGGGGCTCGCCCTCGGCGGCGTGGATCGGCGGGGCACCTGGACGTCACCGCCGGTACGGGTCGGGTTCGTCGTCGACGAGGTGGTGCCGTCCTGGACCGCCGACACCCCGGACGGCTGCTGGATCGAGGTCGACCTGCGCGGTTGGCACGACGACGCGCCCAGCACCGGCTGGTACCGGCTGGCCCGCTGGGCGGCCGACGACCGCGCGGTACGACGCACCTCGGTGCCCGGCCAGCGCGACGCCGCCGCCCGGGTCGACACCGACACCCTGATCGTGACCGGAGCGACAGTCACCGGGTGGCAGGCGCGGGTGACCCTGTGCCGGCCCGCCGGCAGCCCGAACGGCCCGGTGCTGCGCAGCATCGGCGCGGTCGCCACCGGGCCGACCCCGAGCCACCAGGGGTACGAGCGGGAACCCGCCTCGACCGCCGCCCGTGGGATCGTGCTGGACGTGCCCCGCTACTCCCAGCGGCTGCACGCCGGGCAGTACCCGCAGTGGGGTGGCGGCGGCGACTCCTGGTGCAGCCCCACCTGCACCTCGATGGTGCTCGCCTACTGGGGGGCCGAGCCGACGCCGGAGCACTACGCCTGGGTGCAGCCGTCCGGCCCGCGTCCGGTGGTGGTGCACGCCGCCCGGCACTGTTACGACCACGCGTACGCCGGGGCCGGCAACTGGCCGTTCAACACCGCGTACGCCGGCCTGCACGGAGTGGACGCGTTCGTCACCCGACTGCGGTCGCTGGCCGAGGCGGAGGCGTTCGTCGCCGCCGGTATCCCACTGATCGTCTCGGCCGCGTTCCGGGCCGACGAGGTGCCGGGGCTCGGGTACGACACCGGAGGGCACCTGATGGTGCTGGTCGGCTTCACCGCCGGCGGCGACCCGGTGCTCAACGACCCGTACGCCCCGGACGACGAGGCGGTCCGTCGTACCGTGCCCCGGCAGGGGTTCGAGGCGGTCTGGCAGCGCGGCAGCGGTGGGGTGGCGTACGTGCTGCGACCCGCGTCGGTGCGGCTGCCCCCGCCGCCCGCCCAGCCGAACTGGTGATCAGTCCGGCAACGTCCAGAGCTGGTACGGGCCGTTCGGGGTGGCGCAGAGCAGGTGATCCACGATCGCCTGACAGTCCCCGACGGCTTCCGGCAGCACGTCCAGGATGCGCACCTTCCCGGCGCGGATGTCCAGCTCACCGACGATCACCCCGCTGTCGGGGTGCCGGCGTACGCCCAGCAGCCGGCCGCCGATGCCGAGCTGGAACAGCACCCACTGACCCAGGTCGGCCTCCAGCCGGCCGGTCAGCGCATCGAGCACGAGGTAGTGCTCCACCGCACCGCCCTCGTTCGCGCTGACCATCAGCCGCCCGTCGAACGGCCAGCCCCACCGCCAGCGTTCGCTGCGCCAGCGCAGCTGGCCGGTCGCGATGTCGATCGCCTGTAGTTCGTTGGCGCCGGTGCGCAGACACAGGACGGGGCCGCAGTCCGCCACGAACTCGACCCGGACGCCCGTGCTGGTCCAGCGGCGGTCCAGCCGGTCGAGCCCGTATCCGGTGACCGTGGTCGGCTCGCCGCCGACGGTCACCAGCAGGTCGTCGATGACCTGCACGAAGGTGAGTGGCCCGCCGTCGGGTGGGCGCAGGTCGGCGCGGGCCAGCACCGCGCCGGTGGCCGTGTCTCGTACCTCGGTCGGCCCGTTGCGCTGGTGGAGCACCACCCGGGCGGCTCCCGGCCCGCTGTGCTGAACCTCGACGTTCGCGGCGGCGGGCAACTGCCACCGCACGGTGCCGCAGCAGGCATCGACCGTCCGCACGCTCACCGGCTGGCCCTCGCCGCCGGACTGGAGCAGCAGGCTGCCGTCGGCCAGCGGGGTGGCGCTGCCCGGCTGCTGCCACCGGTACGCCCCGGTCGCCCGGTCCAGCGCCACCGTCACGCTGCTCTGACTGTCCGGGCCGATCTCGTACCCGGTGACCAGCAGCATCCCCGCCAGCGGGACGATCCCCCAGTACCGGGCCTCGCCGGGCAGCGACGCCTGCCAGACCGGGGCGCCGCCGGGCAGCCGGTACGCGGCCAGCCGCCGTCGCAGCGTCCGGGTGTCGTCGATCGGTTCGATGCCCAGCAACAGATCACCGTCGACCAGCACGTCAGCCCCAGGTCGGGCCGGCAGGGTCACCATGGTCCGGCGGGGCGGTGGGACAGCGGCGGCACCCACGGTGACCAGCACCAGCAGCAGCGCCAGCGCGTAGCGCACCGACCGGCCGTTGGCGCGGGGCGGGCGGGACAGCGGGTCCGGGTCCGAACCGTGCCGCAGCTCACCGAGGTCGATCACCGGGCCCTCCATCATGGGGTAACGGGAGCAACGTACGGCAAACCGGCCGTGGGGCACACCGGCCCGGCAAAAGCGACGGACCCTCGCCTGTACGATGGCGCGTCGTGGCCGTGCCGGTGGTAGACCCTTCGCTGAAATCCCTGACCGACGCCGACCCGGCCGAGGTCGAGCCGACACGGCGGCCCCGACGCCGCCCGGCCCGAGCCGACCTGTTGGCCCTCGGAGCCTATGTGTTGCTGGGCGTGTTCGTCTGCCTCAACTACTGGGGTGACGTCACCGGCCGGGTCTCGTCGCACCTGCCCACCGACCACAGCTGGTTCGAGTGGCTGTTCGCGCACGGCGCGTACTCGGTGCGGCACCTGGAGAACCCGCTCTTCACGGCCCGCCAGAACGCCCCGGACGGGGTGAACATGATGGCCAACACCTCACTGCTCGGGGTGACCCTGCCGCTGGCCCCCCTGACCATGCTGCTCGGCCCCCAGGTGATGTACGCCCTCTACCTGGGTGCGGCGCTGGCGGCCACCGCCGGCACCGGGTACTGGATGCTCTCGCGCCACCTGGTGCGCTCCCGGGCGGCGGCGTTCGTCGGAGGCGCGTTCCTCGGCTTCGCGCCGGGAATCATCCACCACGCCAACGGCCAACCGAACTTCGTGTCCAACTTCCTGCTTCCGCTGATCGTGGTGCGGGTGCTGACCCTGGCCGAGCCCGACCGGTGGCGGCGCAACGGGCTCGTACTCGGGGCGCTGGTGGCGTACCAGATCTTCATCAACGAGGAGATGTTGCTGCTCACCGCGTTGGCCTGCCTGGTCATCGTGCTGGCGTACGCCGTGCAGCGGCCGAGGGCCACCCGGGCCGCCGCCGGCACCTTCCTGGCCGGTCTGGGTGTCGCCGGCGGGCTGGCCCTGGTGCTCACCGCGTACCCGATCTGGTTCCAGTTCAACGGCCCGCAGTCCTACCGGGGCCTACAGGGCGGGGTGTTCCACAACTGGGGCGAGGACCTGGTCGCCTTCGTCACCTTCGCCCGGGACACCTGGGCCGGTGACCCGGCGGTGGAGAAGACGATCGGTCTGACCGAGCAGAACACCTGGTTCGGTTGGCCGCTGGTGCTGCTCTCGGTGGTGGCCCTGGTGCTGCTGGTCCGCCGCTCGCTGGCCACCCGGATCGTCGCGGTGCTCATCGTGGTGTTCACCGTGGCCGCGATCGGGCCGTGGGTGCGCTTCGACGGTGTGGAGACCGGTGTACGCGGTCCGTGGTCGTACGTGTCGGACGATCTGCCGTTGGTCGAGATGATGATGCCGACCCGGTTGGCGCTGGTGGTCGCCGGCGCGGTGGGCGTACTGCTCGCGTTGACCTGGGACGCCGCGTACCGGCAGGGGCGCCCGGTGGCCGACCGGCCGCGGGTGCCGGCCCAGCGCGTGGCCGAGGCGGCCCCGGCGGCGTCCGACGAGCCGGCCGCGCCGGTCGCGGCCCGCCGTCGGTGGCTGCGCCCGGTGGGGTACGCGGCGGTCGCCCTCGCCGTGCTGCCGCTCTTCCCACGGCCGCTGCCCGCCCAGCAGATCGACCCGCCGCCGCACTTCATCACCGCGGGTGGTTGGCGGCCGTACGTGCCGGCGGGCCGCACCCTGGTGCCGGTGCCGATCCCGAGCAACGTGCACGGCCTGCCGACGCTGCGCTGGAGTGCCCTGACCGGGCAGGAGTTCCCCGTCCCGGGCGGCTACTTCATCGGCCCCAACGAGCTGGGCGAGGGAGTCTTCGGCGCGCCGAACCGACCGACCAGTTCGCTCATCTACTCCACGATGGACAAGGACGCGGTTCCGGCGCTCACCGAGGAGAACCGCCGCCAGGCCGTCGAGGACCTGCGGTTCTGGAAGGCGTCGGTGGTGGTGCTCGGGGCGCACCCACGCGAGGCGGTGCTGCGCGAGCTGGTCACCGGGCTGCTCGGGCCACCGCAGCGGGTCGACGACGTCTGGGTCTGGGACGTCCGCGCCCTGGTGGGTTAGTCGACGCGACCCCGCACGTCCCACAACCACCCGCCGTCGACCGGCCGGCCGGGGCCGAGCAGGTCGTCGACGGTTCGACGGACCGGGTCGCCGTGCTCCAGCCGACCGAGTACGACCACCGCGGCCCGCCAGTGCCGCAGGTCCTCGACGGCCTGGCGGCGGTCGGCGTCGGTGAGCACCGGCGCCACGCCGGTGTCGGCCACCTGGCGCAGCAGCACCGACGTCGGCCGGTCCGGCGCGCCCCAGCGGGCCGTCGGGTCGTCCGGGCCGCTCGGCCCGATGAAGTAACCGCCCGGCGCGGAAAACGCCAGGCCGCTGCGGGCGGACCAGAGCATCACCGGGCTCCGCCCGGCACCGGTGACCGGCGGCACCGCGACCACCGTCCGGCCGGGCGGCACCAGCGGACGCCAGCCACCGGCGGCGATGAACGCCGGCACCGGCGCGACCGGCACCACGCGGATCGGCGTCGGCACCAGGGGCAGCAACGCGGCGGCGACCGCGCCGGCCCACAGCAGCCGCACCGGCAGGCCCGGCGTCGCGGTCGGCCCGTCGGCGGCCCGGACCCGGTCCAGGGAGAGCGCCACCAGCACACCCAGCACCGGTACGCAGACCAGCGCGAACCGGGCCGGCACCGCGAGGTCGAGCAGTGGCAACCCGCTGACCAGCCGGTACGGGCCCGGAATGCCGGTGGCGTCACCGTCCACCCGCAGCTCGTCGCCGAGCGAGAGCAGGGCGAACACCACGCCACAGACGGCCAGCGCCCGGACCAGCGGTCGTCGCCACTGCCAGATCACGATCACCACGGCGAGCACCAGCAGACCCGGGCCGAAGAACGAGTTCTCCTCGGTCGGGTTGGGCGACAGCAACCCGGGCAACCAGTCGTCACCGAGCACGGTCTGCCGGGCCGACGCGGTGAACGAGGCGACGTCCAGCTGGAAGCCCTGCGTGGCGAACGCCATGCCCGAGTAGTGCTGCGAGCCGTGGAACTGGAACCAGAGCGGGTACGCCAGGGCCACCGCCGCCACCCCGGCCGCGACCGCCAGCCGGCCGAAGAGAGCCGGCGCGAGCCGCCGGGCGGCCACCCGGTCAGCGAGCGCGTAGGCCAGCGCGAAGACCCCGGCCGCGAGGGCCAGGAAGACCAGCACCTCCTCGCCGATGAAGACCTGCCAGACGAGCAGCAGCCCGAGACCCACGCCGGCCCGCCACCCGCCGGGGCGCCCCGCATCCGCGCCGGGCCGGAACACCAGGGCGAGGATCCCGGGCACCAGGAACTGCGCGGCGACGTGCAGATGCGCGCCCGCCTGCGCGATCATGCCCGGGGCGAATCCGCAGATCAGCCCGCCCACCGCCGCCGCCGACCGGGTGGTGACCAACCGGCGGCGCAGCAGCACGTACCAGGCGGCTGCGGTACCAGCGAGGCAGCAGACCACCGCCACGCAGAACGCCACCTGCGAACCGAAGAGCAGGGTGACCGGAGTCAGCGGGACACCGAGGCCGAGCACCGAGGTGTTCGCCATCAGGTTGATCCCGTCCGGCGCGTTCAAACCGGCGCTGTAGAGCGGGTTCTCCCCCTCGGCGACCGCGTGTGCCGCGTGCGCCAACATCCATTCGAAGAGGATCTGGTCGCCGGCCTGGTGGAACAGTCGCCACGGATGACCCCACTGCCCGCTGGTCACCAGCACGGCGAGGCCCAGATAGCCGGCCACCACCAGCGCGTCCCGCGGCCAGGCTGGACGGGACGCGCCGACCGCCGCCGGCGACGAGGTGTTCGGGGACGTCGTCCCGGTGGTCATCAGACCGAACGGTCGGTGAGCGTCCGGACGTCCCAGACCCAGACATCCAACTCCTGGCGGCCCGGGCCGACCAGCTCCTCGACGGTACGTCGCAGCGGCTCGGCGTTCTGCTGCCGCACCGGTAGCACCAGGATCGCCGCCCGCCAGTGCCGGAACTCGTCGGTGAACCGGCGACGCTGCCGGTCGTCGAGCTTCGGCGTACGGCCGGTGGTCGCCACCTCTTCCAGCATCTGGCCCACCCCGCTGGGACGACCACCGAACCGGCCCGCGTCACCGGTGTTGCCGTTGCGGGGCGCGAGGAAGTACCCACCGGGGATCTTGAAGTCGAGGTTGGTGGCCGCCGCCCAACGCATGCCGTGCGTGTTGCCCATGCTGGGTACCGGGATCGGCACCAGCGTCTGGTCCGGCCCGACGTACGCCCGCCACCGGTCGGCCGTGATGAAGTCCGGCACCGGCGGGCGGGAGACCATCCGCAGCGGCATCGGTGCGATCGGCAGCAACGCGAACGCCAGGCCCGCGGCGGTGAGCGTGCGGACGGTACGTTGCTCGGCCGGACGCAGCGCCCAGGCCCGTTCGACGGCGAGCGCGAGCAGCAGACCGATCACCACACTGGTGATCAGACCGAACCGGGTCGGCACCACGGCGTCCAGCAGCGGCAGGTGCACCAACCACTGCCACGGCCCGGTGATCAGCTCCCGGTCCCACCAGGACACCCGCTCACCGAGGGACAGCACGGCGAAGAACACGCCGGTCACCGCGAGCGCCCGGACGATCAACTCCCGACGCAGCCAGACCACGATGCCGATGGCGAGCAGCGACAGGCTCCAGCCGAAGAAGGCGTTCTCCTCGGAGTAGTTGGGCGCCAGGTTGATGTTGGCGCGTTGGTTGCCGCCGAGCGTGGGCGAGCCGGGGGCGAAGAAGGCGGCGATGTCGTTGCCGTAGTCCTGCACCGCGTCGCTGAGCCCGTGGTAGGCCATCGGCCCGGCGAACTGCACGTACAGGGGGTACGCCAGCAGCGCCCCGGCCAGCACCGCGCAGGTCGCCACACCGGCACCCAGGGGCCGCCACGCCGCCCACCACCGGGCCGGTTCCTGGGCGAGCACCGCCAACAGGAAGACGCCACAGGCCAACGCCGTGAAGAGCAGGATCTCCTCGTTGATGAACGCCTGCGCGGTGACCAGCAGGGCGAGCAACGCCCCGTCCCGAACCGGTCTGCCGGAGCGGGTGAGCACCAGCACGCGCCAGACGATGAACGGCAGCAGGAACTGGCTGATGATGTTCGGGTGCCAACTGGCGTGCGAGAGCATGGCCGGCGAGAACCCGCAGAACCAGCCGCCCACCGCCGCCGCGAGCGGCGTACGCACCAGGTGGCGGGAGAGCATGAGGTACCAGGCCATCGCGGTGCCGGCGAGGCCGAGCGTGACAAGCACCACGAAGGAGACCGCCGGCCCGAACAGCAGCGTCACCGGGACCATCGGGATGCCCAGCGCCAGCACGGCCGTGTTGGCCATCAGGTTGACGCCGTCGGGGTAGTTGAACTGTTCGGTGTAGAACGGGTATTCGCCGTGCAGCACCACGCGTACCGAGTGGGCGAGGAAGAACTGCACCTGAGCCGGGTCACCGGTGTAGAGCGAGGCCACCCGGCCGGACGGGTCCAGCCAGATCCGGCTCGTCACCCAGAGCGCGGCGAGCAGGAACAGCCCGCCCACCGCCAGGTGCTGCCGCCGCCGCGTCCACCGACGCCACCGCGCCCGCGTCGACGTCGGGGTCGCGTCCTCGGCCGCGCTGTCCGCCGACGCTGCTGGCTCGGCCGGGGCTGCGACCGTGTCTGTTGTGGTGGTGGAGCCGGTCAGCGCGGGCGGGCCGGCGAAGAGGCCGACCGGTGTGCGGTAGCTCACCAGCTCGGCGGAGTCGTCTGCCGCCTCCGGGTGCGGCGCGGGCAGGGCGCGGGACTCGGCAGGCGTCACAGTCGGCGGAGTCTACCGGAGCAACCAAAACGGCCTAAAGCCCCGGTGGTGTCCATTGTGGTGGGTTCGGTGCCGGCCAACTGAGGGTCGGCACCGGACATCTCGTACTATGGCGCTTTCCGACAGCGACGGCGAGGCGATCGGGGGCGGGCCAGGTGACTCCAGGCCGTCGGTACGGCAGGGCGCTTCCCGTCCTGTTGAGCGCGCTGCTGGCCAGCACGGCCTGCGGTCCGGTAGCCGAGCGGAAGCCGCAGGACCTGCGCGTCGGGTACGACAGCCTGGACGGCACCCTCGCCGTGTGGCCGCCGCGCGGCGACCTCTCCGCGGACCCCACGGCGACGGCGGCGGTCACCGCGACCGTGCGCAACTGGCGGTCACCGGCCGACGACCGCGCGCACCTGCCGTCGTCCGGCATCCTCTTCTCCGGTCGGGTCGACGGCGCCCCGGTGGCGCTGGTGGCCGCCGACGTGCCCGGCGAGAGCGCGTCCTGGCTGCTGCAACTCACTCGCGACGGCGACCGGTACGCGGTGACCCGCGCCACCGAATACACCGACCCGGGTTACCTCGTCTACTCCGACGTGCTGCCGGTGCAGACGGCCGGCGGCCGGCGCTACCTGGTCTCGGCCCGGGTGCAGACCCTCCTCGGGCCACAGAACCGCACGTTGACCATCGCCGACGGACTCAGCGCGCCGGTCGACGTGCCGTCCTGCACGGCCGTCGCGGTGACCGCCACCCTGCGAACCACCGAGTCGTTGCCCCGCGGGCGGGCCGCCGACCGGCTGCTCGACCTGGGCACCGGCACCGTCGACCCGCGCTATCCGCTGGTCCGCGACGAGTCCGGTACGGGCCGTCGCGCGCTCGCCGGCCTGGACACCTGCGTGCTGGCCGGCGATCGGGGTCCGTTCGGCAGCATCCCGCGCCGGATCGGTGACCGGGACGCCCCCCGCTCGGTGCCGACGTCCTGGCCGATGGCGAAACTCACGGTGCGCTCGCTCGGCGAGGTCGCCCTGGGTGGCGGCGAGGCGGCCGAGTTGCAGCAGCTCAGCTGGGACACCGACGCCGGCGCGATGACCGCGGTGGTCTACCGGCCGGCCGACGGGAGCGCGCCCGTCGTCTCACCCGCCGACCGGGCCACGCCGTTGCAGGCGTACCAACTGCCGGTGCCCGGGCAACCGCTGGTGGTGCTGAGCTGGCGGCCCACCCGGGACAGCTCGCTGTCCGTCCCACCGGGCACTCCCCTGCTGGTCGAGCGCCCCGGCCTGGCGGTCATCCCCACCCCGTCCCGCTCCCAGACCTACAGCCTCGCCAACACCGACAAAACCCACTACCGCTCAATCTCCCCCCACTAACCCAGCCCCTCTCCCCACCCCACCCGCCCCCGCACGGACGGCCCCACCCTCGTCGGGGTCGATCATGGAGTAATGGTGGGCAGTAAGCGGCCTTTCGCCCCTTCTGTGAGGCACCACAAGTCCTTGATCGACCCTGCGGCGGGGCGCGGAGGGCGGGCGGGGGGTGGCGCGGGGCACGGCGCGGGGCGGGGTGGCGGATTGTTGGTTGCCGCCCCGCCCTTTTTGTTTCGGGTTAGTTCTGTGCGGCGGCGTCGCTGGGGGTGAGGCGGTCCGGGGTGGCGTCCAGGCTGGAGATCCAGCCGGTGACGTTGCGGGCCACGTCCTGGGCGGTCAGGCCCAGATCGGCGAGGATCTGCGCGCGGGTGCCGTGCGGGTGCCAGTCGGCCGGCACACCGAGGTCCTTGAGCGGCACCCGGACGTCGGCGTCGCGCATCGCCTGGGCGAGCGCGTCGCCCACCCCGCCGACCCGGACGCCGTCCTCGACGCTGACCACGAGCCGGTGACGGGCGGCCAGCTCGACCAGCTCCGCCGGGACCGGGCGCACCCAGCGGGGGTCGACGACGGTGACGCCGTAGCCCTGCTCGGCGACCCGGGCGGCCACCTCCATGCCCAACTGGCCGAACGAGCCGACGGCGACGAGCAGCACGTCGGTACGGGCGGACTCGGCCAGCACGTCGACCGGGCCGACCCGGCGCAGCGCCGGCAGGTCCGCGGCGACCGCGCCGGTCGGGAACCGCACGACGGTCGGGCCGTTGTCGACGGCCACCGCCTCGCGCAGCTCCTCGCGCAGCGTGGCGGCGTCGCGCGGCGCGGCGATCCGCAGCCCGGGCACCACCCCGAAGACCGACATGTCCCAGATGCCGTAGTGGCTGGGCCCGTCCGGGCCGGTGATGCCCGCCCGGTCCAGCACGAAGGTCACCGGCAGCTTGTGCATCGCCACGTCCAGCAGGACCTGGTCGAAGGCGCGGTTGAGGAAGGTGGCGTAGACGGCGACCACCGGGTGCAGGCCGCCGAGCGCCAACCCGGCCGCCGAGGTGGCCGCGTGCTGCTCGGCGATGCCCACGTCGTACACCCGCTCGGGGTACTTGCGGGCCAACTTGGCGATGCCGGTCGGCTCGGCCATGGCGGCGGTGATGCCCACCACGTCCGGGCGTTCGTCGGCGACGGCCAGCAGCTCGTCGGCGAAGACGTGCGTCCACTTCACCGACGGGGCGGCCAGCAGGGCGCCGGTCTCCACGTCGAAGGCGCTGCCGGGGCCGTGCAGGCAGTCGGCGTCGTCCTCCTCGGCGGGACGGTAGCCGTAGCCCTTGCGGGTGACCGCGTGCACGATCACCGGGCCGCCGAAGTTCTTCGCCGCCCGCAGCGCCACCTCGACCGCCGCGACGTCGTGCCCGTCCACCGGGCCCACGTACTTGATGCCGAGGTCCTCGAACATGGCCTGCGGGGCGACCGCGTCCTTGATCCCCTTCTTGACCGCGTGCAGCACCTCGTACATCGGTCGGCCGACCAGCGGCGTGGAGCCGAGGGCGTCCTTGACGGTGTCGAGGACCTTCTCGTAGCCGGGGTTGAGCCGCAGCGAGGAGAGGTGGTCGGCCAGCCCGCCGATGGTCGGAGCGTACGAGCGGCCGTTGTCGTTGACCACGATCACGAGGGGGTTGCCGGCGGTGGCGATGTTGTTCAACGCCTCCCAGCACATCCCGCCGGTCAGCGCGCCGTCGCCGACCACGGCCACGACGCTGCGCGCCTCACCACGCAGGGCGTACGCCTTGGCGAGGCCGTCGGCGTAGGACAGCGCGGTGGAGGCGTGCGAGTTCTCGATGAGGTCGTGCTCGCTCTCGGCCTGGCTGGGGTAGCCGGAGAGGCCACCGCGCTGGCGGAGCTTGTCGAAGCCGGCCTGACGCCCGGTGATGATCTTGTGTACGTACGCCTGGTGGCCGGTGTCGAACAGGAGCCGGTCCCGGGGGGAGTCGAAGACGCGGTGCATGGCGAGCGTCAGCTCGACCACACCGAGGTTGGGCCCGACGTGCCCGCCGGTACGGGAGACCTTGGTGATCAGGAAGTCCCGGATCTCGGCGGCGAGGACGTCCAGTTCCTCGCCGGACATCCGCTTGACGTCCTGCGGACCGCGAACCGTCCCCAGCAGCCGGCCGTGGTTGGCCGTGTCCTCTTCAACGCTCATGACCGGAGAGTCTATCGGCCGCCCGGTACTCCGCAGCTCGGCCCGAGCCCCGGTCGCCCGGACCGGGCAGGGCACTGGCGGCTGTGCGCCCGGTCAGGCGTCGACACGTGGCGCCGGTCGCGCCGTCCTACCGCCCGTCCGGCGGGAGCAGCAACCCGACCTGCTCGACGTGCTGTGTCATCGGAAACAGGTCGAAGCCCCGCAGCGCCGCCAGCCGCCAGCCGAGGTCGGCGAAGGTGCGGACGTCCCGGGCGAAGGCGGCCGGGTCACAGGCCACGTACGCGACCGCCCGTGGGCCGGCGGCGGCCAGCGCGCGGACCACCGGGGCACCGGCGCCGGCGCGCGGCGGGTCGAGCACCACCACGTCGACCGGGCCGGTGATCCGCCGGCGGGCCAACGCGGTCTCCACCCGGGCCGACACCACCTCGACGGTGGGCAGGTCGGCGAGGTTCTCCCGGGCGGCGGCGACGCCCTGCGCCGCCGCTTCGACCAGGGTCACCCGGCCGGTCGTGCCGACCCGGGTGGCCAGGCCGGCGGCGAACAACCCGGCGCCGCCGTAGAGGTCCCAGGCGATCTCGCCCGGCTGTGGGTCCAGCAACTCCAGCACCGCCGTGGCGAGGGTGTCCGCGGCGGCCGGGTGGACCTGCCAGAACGCGGACGCGGGCAGCGCCCAGTCCCGTCCGGCGGCGACCTCGCGGACCTCGGTCGGGCCGCTGACCGGGGTGGGCGCCCCGTCGCGGAGTTCGGTGACGGTCACGTCCCCGCCGGTGCTGGCGACGGTCTCCACCGCCTCGGCGGCCGGCCAACGCGCGCCGCTGGGGGTGAGCACCGGCAGCTGCTGGATGGCCGGGTGGGCGATCCGGCAGCGGTCGATCGGCACCACCTCGTGCGAGCGGTGCTTGAGTAGGCCGGCGCGGTCCGCGGCGTCCACCGCGTACCGGACCCGGGAGCGCCAGCCGAGCAGCCCGCCGGGCAGCGCCTCGACCCGGACGCCGAGCCGATCCAGCTCGACGTCGGTCAGCCCACCGAGGCGGACCAACTGTTCCCGTACCACGGCGGTCTTCCAGGCCAGTTGCGCGGCCGGGGCGACGTGCTGGAGGTCGCAACCGCCACAGGCACCGGGCCTCGCGTACGGGCAGGGCGGCTCGACCCGGTCCGGTGAGGGCTCCAGCACGGTCACCGCGTCGGCCCGGACGAACCCCCGGTGCACCTCGGTGACCTCGGCGATGACCCGTTCACCGGGCAGCGCGTGCCGGACGAAGACGACCTGCCCGTCCACCCGGGCGACACAGTGCCCGCCGGGGGCGACCGCATCGACGGTCAGCTCCACCCGGTCCGTCTCGGCCAGGCTCCGCTCGAAGGCCACCGACGCCGACAGGGGTGTCACGTTCCGCTGCCCGCCCGGCTCAGTCACGAGCGTTCCCCGCCGTCCCGCCGCTTGCCCGGTCGCCCTCGTCGGACGGCGCGGACACCACCGGCGGGGCGGCGACCGGCACGGTGCTCCGCGGGCCCCGCGCCGGCGTCCGGGACAACGTGGCGTCCAGCCGGTCCAGGTTCTTGTTCGCCGTCGACGCGAGCTGCCACGGAACGCTGACCACCATCACCCCCGGTTCGAAGAGCAGCCGGCCCTTGAGGCGCAGGGCGCTCTGGTTGTGCAGCAGGTTCTCCCACCACCGCCCGACCACGTACTCGGGGATGAACACCGTGACCACGTCCCGGGGCGACTTGCGGCGGGTGGAGGCGACGAAGTCCAGGATCGGTCGGGTGATCTCCCGGTACGGCGAGTCGATGACGGTGAGCGGAATGGCCATCTCCCGGCGCTCCCACTCGGCCTGCAACTCCCGGGTGTCCGTCTCGTCCACGTTGACGGTCACGGCGGTCAGCGTGTCCGGTCGGGTGGCGCGGGCGTACGCGATGGCCCGCAGCGTCGGCTGGTGCAGCTTGCTGACCAGCACGATCGCGTGGTTTCGGGCGGGCAGCACGGCCCGGCCCTCGTCCGGCGGGGTCAGTTCCACGGCGATCCGGTCGTAGTGCCGGCGGATGGCCAGCATCAACACGTAGATCACCGCCATCGCGGCGATCGCGATCCAGGCGCCGAGCAGGAACTTGGTGATCAGGACGATCACCAGCACCGCGCCGGTCAGGCCCGCGCCGAACGTGTTGATGGCCCGCGACCGGTGCATCCGGCGGCGCGCCTCCGGGTCCCGTTCGGTACGCAGACGCCGGTTCCAGTGCCGGATCATGCCGGCCTGGGAGACGGTGAACGAGACGAAGACCCCGACGATGTAGAGCTGGATGAGTCGGGTCACCTCGGCCTGGAAGCCGACGATCAGCACGATCGCGAAGAGGGCGAGGAAGACGATGCCGTTGGAGAACGCCAGCCGGTCGCCCCGGGTGTGGAACTGCCGGGGCAGGTAGCGGTCCTGGGCGAGGATCGAGCCGAGCACCGGGAAGCCGTTGAACGCGGTGTTCGCGGCCAGGAAGAGGATCAGGGCGGTCATCCCGGCCACCACGTAGAGCAGGATCGACCCGGAGCCGAAGACCGTCTCGCCGAGCTGGGTGGTGACCGTCTTCTGCACGTACCCCTCGGGGCCGGAGACGATCTGCAGGCTCGGATCCTCGACGAACTGCAGGTGGGTCAGCCGGGCCAGCCAGATGATCCCGACCAGCATGCTCACCGAGATGCTGCCGAGCAGCAGCAGGGTGGTGGCGGCGTTGCGGCTCTTCGGCGCCTTGAACGCCGGCACCCCGTTGGAGATCGCCTCGACACCGGTGAGGGCGGCGGCGCCCGAGCTGAACGTGCGCAGCAGCAGGAAGATGAGCGCGAAACCGGTCACGCTGTGCTCGGCCTGGATGACCAGGTCGGCGCTCGGCGCGCGGAGGTCGTCACCCAGCACGAAGACCCGGAACAGGCCGGTGAGCAGCATCCCGGCCATCACGATGACGAAGCCGTAGGTGGGGATCGCGAACGCGGTGCCCGACTCGCGCAGGCCGCGCAGGTTGACCGCGCTCAGCAGGACCACCGCGCTCACCGCGATCAGGACCTTGTGGGTGGCCACGAACGGCACCACGGAGCCCAGGTTGGCCACCCCGGAGGAGACCGACACCGCCACCGTGAGCACATAGTCGACAAGCAGCGCGCTGGCCACCCCGACGCCGAACTTCGGGCCCAGGTTGACCGTGGCCACCTCGTAGTCGCCGCCACCGGACGGGTAGGCGTGCACGTTCTGCCGGTAGCTGGCCACCACCGTGAGCATGACCACCACCACGGCCAGCGCGATCCACGGCGAGAAGACGTACGCGGAGGCGCCGGCGATGGACAGGGTCAGCAGGATCTCGTCGGGCGCGTACGCGACGCTGGACAGCGCGTCGGAGGCGAACACGGGCAGCGCGATGCGCTTCGGCAGGAGGGTGTGCTGCAGCCGGTCGGACCGGAACGGTCGACCGAGAAGAAGCCGCTTCAGCAGCGAGGTGGGACTGGCCACGAACGCCAAGGGTACGACCACCACGGCGGGACGGCGGGGGTGGGCGATCACCGCCGCTCAGCACGAGGGGGTACGGTCGGTCCCCGCTGGCCACCGGGACGTGGCAGGCTCGCACTCGGAAGGGCACCGGCAGCGGGAGCGGTACGCACCTTGGGAGGGACAGCGTGCACGTCGTGATCATGGGGTGTGGCCGGGTCGGGTCGACCCTCGCCCACAGCCTGGAGTCCCGAGGGCACTCGGTGGCGGTGATCGACCAGGACGCCGACGCCTTCCGCCGGCTCGGCCCCGACTTCGCCGGGATCACGGTGACCGGGGCCGGCTTCGACGGCGAGGTGCTCCGGCAGGCCGGCATCGAGCGCGCGGACGCCTTCGCGGCGGTGTCGAGCGGCGACAACTCCAACATCATCTCGGCCCGGCTGGCCCGCGAGACGTTCGGCGTGTCCCGGGTCGCCGCCCGCATCTACGACCAGCGCCGGGCACAGGTCTACGAGCGGCTGGGCATTCCCACCGTGGCGACCGTGCGGTGGACGGCCGACCGGATGCTGCGACACCTGGTGCCGGAGGGCAACGTGGAGATCTTCCGCGATCCCACCAGCACCGTGTCGATCGTCGAGGTGCCGGTGCACAAGGACTGGATCGGCCGGCCGGTGCGATCACTCGAGGACGCGGCCGGGGCACGGGTGGCCTACCTGATCCGCTTCGGCATCGGCACGCTGCCCACCGGCTCCACCGTCGTGCAGGAGGGTGACCAGGTGTTCATGCTGGTCAGCGACGACATCGTGGCGACGGTCACGTCGGTGGCGGCGACGCCGCCGGAAGGGGGGCACTGAGCATGCGGATCGCCATCGCGGGCGCGGGCAACGTGGGCCGCTCGATCGCCCAGGAGCTGATCGACAACGGCCACCAGGTGATGCTGATCGAGCGCCAGCCCAAGATGCTGCGACCGGACCGGGTGCCGGCCGCCGAGTGGGTCCTCGCCGACGCGTGCGAGGTGGCCAGCCTGGAGGAGGCCAACGTCGCCGGTTGTGACGTGGTGGTCGCGGCCACCGGCGACGACAAGACCAACCTGGTGCTGTCGCTGCTGGCCAAGACCGAGTTCGCGGTGCCGCGCGTGGTCGCCCGGGTCAACCGGGCCGAGAACGAGTGGCTCTTCACCGAGCAGTGGGGCGTGGACGTCGCGGTGAGCAAGCCGCGGGTGATGGCCGCGCTGGTCGAGGAGGCGGTCACCGTCGGCGACCTGGTCCGGCTGATGACCTTCCGACAGGGCGAGGCGAACCTGGTCGAGATCACCCTGCCGCCGACCGCCCCGTACGTCGGTCAGCCGATCCACGCCGTGCCGCTGCCCCGCGACGCCGCGCTGGTGGCGATCCTGCGCGGCAAGCGGGTCCTGGTGCCCAGCCCGGACGACCCGATCGAGGCCGGCGACGAGCTGATCTTCGTCTGCACCGCCGAGGTCGAGGACGAGGTCCGCGCGGTGATCCTCGGGCCGGACAGCGTCGAACGGACCCGCGGCTCACGGTGAGCGGCGGACAGGCACGAGCCGGGCGGCTCGGCCCCGCTCAGGCGCCGGGCAGCGGGGCCGGTGGTGACTCCCGGGTGACCCGGCGCACCGTCCAGACCGTGATCAGCAGCAGCAGCGCGTACGGCGGGTAGCCCAGCGCCAGCCGGGCCACGCCCAGCGCGGTGTCCTGGTGGGCCAGGTAGAGCCCGGCCTGCACCCCCACCTTGGCCAGCCAGACCACGCCCCAGAGCACGGTCAGCTGGGTGAATGTGCGCACCAGCTTCGGGTCGGCTCGCCACTCCGAGCGGCCCTTGGCGACCAGCACCGACCAGATCCAGCCCACCAGCGGCTGCCGGATCGCGGCGGAGATCAGCAGAGCGACGCCGTACCCGATGCCGTAGAGGATGCCGGGAAGGTAGAAGTCCCGCTCGTCGCCGGTGCGCCAGGCGATGGCCGCGCCGACGCCGACGCCGAACAGCCCGTTGACGGCGTGCCGGATCGGACGGCGCTGGGCCAGCCGCAGCCCGGCGATCAGCACCGCCACCGCGATCGACGCGATCACCGCCGGCCGCAGCTCGCCGATGATGTTGGCGACGACGAACACCACGACCGGGATGCTGGACTCGACCAGCCCACGCCAGCCGCCGAGCTGGTCGGCCATCTGCTCGGCGATCGTCGGCAGCGGCTCCTCGTCCTGGGGGCTGGTCTCCGGCTGGGCCGTCCGGTCCTGTCCCGTCGTCATCGCCGGCCTTCCGTCCGCAGTGCCGTCACTTGGGCGAGTCCAGCTCGTAGTAGGGGTTGTAGATGACCTTGCGGTCGTCGCGCATCGCCACCCGGCCCCGGGCGGTCAGGTGCCGGCCCGGCTCGATCCCGGCGATGTGTCGTCGCCCCAGCCAGACCAGGGTGACCACGTCGCTGCCGTCGTACAGGTCGGCCTCGAGGGTCGGCAGATTGGTACGCGGCGTGTAGACCACCGTGCGCAGCCGCCCGGCGACCGAGACCAGCTGGCCCCGGGAGCACTGCTGGGCCGGGATCCCGCCGCACTCGGCGCTCTCCCGACGCAGCTCCTGCGCGTCGATCTCGGCCTCGCTGGCGGTGAACCGTTGCAGGATGCGCCGCAGCGACACCCGGCTCTCGTCGGTCATCATGACCTCCGCGTCACCCTCTCCACGCTCGCCGTCCCCGGCCGGCCCCGGCGGCGCCGGAACCGTGCCGCCAGCGTACGCCGACGGGGCTGGTTCCGGCGGGCCGGTGCGGGCGGGTCAGACCTGGCGCGGCTCGGCGGCGGCGTCGCCCTCCTCGGTGGCGGCCTGGTCGGCGATCTCCCGGGGCAGCCGCAGCGGCAGCGGCTCGCGGACCGGCTTCGCCTCCTGGCCCCGGTCGACCACCAGGCCGTCCAGGCACTCGACCAGCGGCCCGGCCATGGCCGGGTCGGTGGCCACCGGGCCCTGGAACACGCCACGGACCATCCAGCGGGGGCCGTCGATCCCGACGAACCGCAGGTTCGTCGCACCGTCCGGGGTACGCACCTGGGCGTGCAGCTCCGGGCCGTACTCGCCGGCGACCTCCTGCGCGCTCGCCCCGTCGCGGAGCAGCGACTGCCGGATCTCCTCGCGCACCTCGTCCCAGATCCCCTCGGACCGGGGCGCGGCGAAGACGCCCAGCTGGAGCGCATTGTCGCCGTGCACCAGCACCACCTGCTGGATCACACCCTGCGGGTCGGCCTGCACCCGCACCTCGACGTCGGCGATCGCCGGGATGTGCAGGCTGCCCAGGTCGAGTCGCTGCACGTCGTCGTAGTCCTCGGAGATGTCGTACGGGCCGCGCTCCAGCGTCGGCGCCGCATCGCCCTGGTCCGGGACCTGGGTGGCCCGCTCGTCACGGGTCTGCCGCTCGGCGTCGGCCCGCTTTCGGGAGAAGATCACTGCGCCTGCCCTCCGCTGTTCACACTCACCCTGCCACCTCTTCCGTCTGCCCGCGGCCCGGCTCGTTCGGCCGCCGCTCGACCCGGTCCTGGCCCGTCGGCGACGGCACCAGCCCGGCGTGCCCACCGGTGGACCCGTGCCCACCGGTCCCGCGCCGGGACGCGGGCAGCTCGACCACCGGCTCGAACCGCGCCCGTGCGACCTGCTGGACCACGAGCTGCGCGATCCGGTCGCCGCGGGAGATCTTCGCCGGCACATCCCGATCATGATTGATCAGGTTGACCAGGATCTCACCCCGGTAGCCGGCGTCGACCGTACCGGGCGCGTTGAGCACCGTCACGCCGAGCCTGGCCGCCAGACCGGACCGGGGATGGACCAGGCCCACGTACCCCTCCGGCAGCGCGACGGCCACGCCGGTGGGCACCAGGGCACGGCCGCCGGGTGGCAGCTCCACGTCCGCGGCCGCCACCAGGTCGGCCCCCGCGTCGCCGGGATGGGCGTACGTGGGCAGCGGCAGCTCGGGGTCGAGCAGCTGTACGGGCACGGGTACGACGTCGGTCACGGGTCCCCTCTTCCGTCCGGTTCTCGGGGTGACCCTGCCATCCTGCCGGTTCGTCGCGCCGCCGTGCGCCGTACCCTCGCAGGAGTGAGCATGTCGCCCTCCCCGTCGGCCGATCAGCCGCCGGTCGCCCCCCGCTCGGCGTACGCCGAGCGGTTGGATCTGCCCTGGTGGCTGTGGCTGGCCGGGCTGGTGGCCGCCGCGTTGCTGGCCGTCGAGATCTGGATGGGCGCCTCCGGCGTCCGCACCTGGCTGCCGTTCGCCGTGCTGGTGCCGCTCACCGCGGTCGGGCTGTGGTGGTTGGGCCGGATCCGGGTCGGGGTGTCCGATTCCGAGCTGCTGGTGGACGACGCCCGCCTGCCGGTGCGTTTCGTGGCCGACGTGGTGCCGCTGGACGCGGCCGGCCGCCGTGAGGTGCTCGGGGTCGGCGCGGACCCGCTGGCCTTCGTGGTGCAGCGACCGTGGATCGGCGGCGCCGTGCAGGTGATCCTGGATGACCCCGCCGACCCGACCCCGTTCTGGGTGGTCAGCACCCGCCACCCGGTCGAGCTGGCCGAGGCGGTGCTTGCCGCACGGGACGTGCCGGCGGTGTCCGCTCCCGCGGCGAGCGAGCGGAGCTGACCCCGAGGCCGATGGTCCGGTCAGGTGCCGGTCGGCGGGCCCGGTAGGGCGGCCGGTGGCGCGGGCCGCGCGATGCCCCGTCGGCGCAGGTCGACCTGGAGTTGGTCGGCCATCTGCTGGGTGGCCCGGCGGTTGAGGAAGCTGGCCACCGCCGCGCCGGTCAGGAACGGCCCGAGCGTGGTGAGGTTGCGGCCGAAACGCCGCAGCAGCATGTCCCGCAGTTCCTTGCGGGCGGCGGTGCCGAGCACCGCGCCCACCCCCACGCCGGGGACCATCGGGTTGACCCCACGCTGGGTGGCCCAGGAGTGCACCAGCGCGACCGCTCGTTGGCTGCCGCCGGCCGGTAGTTCGACACCGTGGATCTCGTGCAGCTCGCCGACCAGTTTCAGCTCCACCGCCACCACGGCCACGGTCTCGGCGGCGAGCAGCACCGGCGCGGAGAGCAGGGTCGGAGCGACCGTCCACTCGACGGCGGCGACGCCACCGCCGGCCGCGCCGATCGCGGCGGTGGTCCGGGACGCGTTGCGGATGAGTCTGTCGGCCAGGGCGGCATCGTCCAGACCGGGGAAGTGTCGGCGCAGGGTGTCCAGGTCCCGCACGGGCACGTGCGGGGCGATCTCGGTGACGGTGTCGACCATCCAGCGCACGGCGGCCCGGGGCTTGAACAGGTCGGAGATGCCCCGGGCACGGGCCTGCCCGACCATCCGGGTCAGCAGTTGGCGGCGTCGGGCCGGCTCGATGTCGTCAGCGGTCAGCGCCGCGACGGTCGCACCGAGATCGTCAGTGCCGCCGCCGGTGGCACCGCGATCGTCAGTGCCGCCGCCGGTGGCACCGAGCTTGTCCGTGCCGCCGTCGGTGGTGCCGCCTCGATCGCTCATCGGACCTCCCGGTGCTGTGGCTACCCGCTACGAGTCAAGCAGGTACCCACCGCTGGCGCATGCCTACACCGGCAGCGGCGGCCCCGTTCAGGAGGCCGCCGCTGGTGTCGTGGTTGTCAGACGCACTCGCGGCAGATCAGCTCGCCGTTACGCTCGACTGCCAGCTGGCTACGGTGGTGGACCAGGAAGCAGCGGGCGCACCGGAACTCGTCCTGCTGCATCGGAAGCACCTTGACCGTGAGCTCCTCGTCGGCCAGATCGGCACCGGGCAGCTCGAAGCTCTCGGCCACCTCGGCCTCGTCGACGTCCACCGCGCCTGACTGTGAGTCGACGCGCCGTGCCTTGAGCTCTTCCAGGCTGTCCTCGCCGAGGTCGACCTCGTCGCGACGCGGGGCGTCGTAGTCGGTGGCCATCGGTTTCACTCTCCCATATCGATGTTGTCGCTTCCGGTTGTAACGCCGGACGACGCTGTTTCGGTTCCGCTGGCCGGCCACCACTTGTGTCGGGCACCCGACCCGAGGACCGAACGGGTCGAGCTCGCCGGGGCGACTCCCCTGCGAGCGCGGAACCTTACCCCCCCTTGGGCGAGGCATGTATACCGCCCTTGCGGCTGAGATGTACGCCCCGCACGCGAAGTTGTTCCCAATGTGATTCAGGCGACACGAAGATAGGGGTAGTAGTACCTGGTTCGCGGTCGGCGCGCCGGCATGTCGGGCTGTTTCCACGCGACGGCCGGACAACCGTTAACCTCAGCGGCGTATTCGACGGCCGGCGGCCTGAGCGATCGCTGGTGGCCGCCACCACCCACCTGAGGTCCGGGGAGTGCCCTGATGAGTTTTGCGCGCGTGCGAGCACTCGTCGTCGTCGGTCTGCTGGCGGTCATCGCCCTGGTCTTCGTCGTCGTGGCCGTGGTCCGCGACAGCCAGGGTAAGGCGGGCACCGCGGCGGGTTGCCCCGAGGGCTGGCCACTGGCGGATCTGACCCTGCGCGAACGCAAGGACGTCAAGATCAACGTGTTCAACGCCACCGACCAGCCCGGCCTCGCCCGTACCGTCGCCGACGAGTTCAGCAACCGACAGTTCCAGGTCAAGAAGACCGCAACCGAGAAGAAGCAGGTTGCCGGCGTCGCGGTGCTGCGGTTCGGCCCGAAGGGTGTCGGTTCCGCGCACCTGCTCCAGGCGTACTTCCTCAACGACGCCGTGCCGGGCTACGACGAGAAGCGCACCGACGACATCGTGGACGTGGTGCTGGGCAACGGCTTCCAGCAGCTCGCCACCACGACCGAGGTCAACCAGTCGCTCGGCGACTCGGGCCCGCCGATCGCGCCCAAGGGCTCCTGCCCGTCGCCGCCGGCCAAGTGACGGCGTAACCGAGCCCTCGCCGCCGGTTCGGCCGATCGCCCAGCGATCACGGTCCGCCGGCGGCGTCCAGCGCGGCCAGCCGGTCGTGCAACGGCGGGAAGAGGGCGGGCGGCGCCGCGACCACCAGGTCCGGCCCCGGCGGTCCGCCGGCCAGGCCGGCGACCAGGACCCCCGCCTCGGCGGCCACCAGCCCGCCCGCCGCCAGGTCCCAGGCCGCGAGGCCCTTCTCGAAGTACGCGTCGAGCCGACCCTCCGCGACCAGGCAGAGGTCCAGGGCGGCGGCACCGAGCCGGCGGATGTCCCGCACGTGTGCGATCAACCCGGCCACCACCTGCGCCTGGTGGGCCCGCCGACCCGCGTCGTAGCCGAAGCCGGTGCCGACCAGCGCCTGACCCAGGTCGACCTCGTCGGAGCAGCGCAGCCGGACACCGTCGCGCCAGGCTCCGCCGCCGGCCGTGGCGGTCCACTCCTCGCCGGTGTTCACGTTGCGCACCACCCCGGCGACCACCACCCCGTCCACCTCGGCGGCCAGCGAGACCGCGGAGTGCGGCAGCCCGTACAGGTAGTTCACCGTGCCGTCGATCGGGTCGACGATCCACCGCACCCCGCTACGCGCCGCACCGGAGGCGCCCTCGCCGTACTCCTCGCCGAGCACCGAGTCGTCCGGGCGCCGCGCGGCCAGCGCGTCGAGGATCTGTCGCTCGACGGCCCGGTCGGCGGCGGTGACCACGTCGGTGACGGTGCTCTTCGTCGCGGCGACGACGACCCCCTCGGCGCGCATCCGGTACGCGGTGTCCGCCGCGTCCCGAGCCACCTCGATCGCGATCGCGAGCAGCTCCGGCGGCGTCGTTGCCGAATTGGTCATGGTTCGCCTCTTTCCGCACTCCGGGTGCAAGTGGATGCGCCTGCCGACCCGGCTTCCGAAGATCATCGTCCCGGACGCCGCGCGACGGCACCAGACCAGGATCTTCGCCGCCGCCCACCGGCTAGGTGGGCACCCCTCGCCCATCCGCGCGTCTTGAGCCACCAAGCCTGACCAACATGCCCCTTTAGGTCAGGTAATGTCGCTTAAGTGCCTACCGCCCTGGACCCGCTCGGCCCACCAACGTTGCCCGACCGCGACGTGCTCGGGACGGCACCGGCGCCCCCACCGATCCACCGGCGCAGCGGCGCAACCGTCACGGTGGGCTGCTATCGCCTGCTCAAGCGGCAGTTTGGCCACGATCTGCGCACCGCGGGCTTCGACGACGCGAACCCTCCGCCCGTCGCGCGGCTATCATTACCCGAAAGTCCAGATCTCCGCCGCACCGACGGTCCTCACCGGCGGTACGCGGTGCGGAGCAGGATGATCGCCGCAGACGGCGTTACAATTCACCCCTGCCCACGCGGCACGGACCGCCGAGCACCGGCCGGACCGTGACACGAGGGTCCCTCAACCACATCGCCCGGCACGGTAACCCTCGCTGCGCTGGACGAACCCGCCGTGCCCGCTCTTCGCCTCCGGAAGGTCATTCGTGACAGAACCCCGCCAGCCCGGCGCCGACGTTCGCTCGCTCACCGACACCCTGATCGCCCACGCGCAGAGCGCCGGTGGTCAGCTCACGTCGGCCCAGCTCGCGCGCACCGTCGAGTCCGCCGAGGTGACTCCGGCCCAGGCCAAGAAGATCCTGCGGGCGCTCTCCGAGGCGGGCGTGACCGTGGTGGTGGACGGCTCGGCGAGCACCCGCCGACGCGTCGCCGCGGCTCGCTCGACCACGCCGGCGTCCCGGGCCACCACCGCCAAGACCACCAAGAAGGCCGCCGCGCCCGCCCCGAAGCAGGCGCCCGCCGCCGACGACGCCCCCTCGACGCCGGCCCCGCGCAAGGTGGCCGCCCGCAAGGCGACCGGCACCCCCGCCGAGGCCGCCGCGGCGACGCCGACGAAGGCGACCAGGTCGACCCGAGCCACCAAGGCGACGGTGGCCGCGGCCGCCGGGGCCAAGCCGACCAAGGCCGCCGGCAAGGCCAAGGGTGAGGGCGCCGAGGGCGATATCGACCCGGAGGAGCTGGCCGCCGCGATCGAGGACGTGGTGGTCGAGGAGCCGGCCGAGCTGGCCCAGGCCGCCGAGACCGACGCCGCCGCCTCCGCGACCGACAACGACTTCGAGTGGGACGACGAGGAGTCCGAGGCCCTCAAGCAGGCCCGGCGCGACGCCGAGCTGACCGCCTCCGCCGACTCCGTCCGGGCGTACCTGAAGCAGATCGGCAAGGTTCCGCTGCTCAACGCCGAGCAAGAGGTTGAGCTGGCCAAGCGGATCGAGGCCGGGCTCTACGCCGCCGAGCGGCTGCGCGCCGCCGACGAGGGCGAGGAGAAGCTCGTCCGGGAGATGGTCCGTGACCTGGGCTGGATCTCCCGCGACGGCGAGCGCGCCAAGAACCACCTCCTGGAGGCGAACCTCCGACTGGTGGTGTCGCTGGCCAAGCGCTACACCGGCCGTGGCATGGCCTTCCTCGACCTGATCCAGGAGGGCAACCTCGGCCTGATCCGGGCCGTGGAGAAGTTCGACTACACCAAGGGCTACAAGTTCTCCACGTACGCCACCTGGTGGATCCGACAGGCCATCACCCGCGCCATGGCCGACCAGGCCCGCACCATCCGCATCCCGGTGCACATGGTCGAGGTCATCAACAAGCTCGGCCGCATACAGCGTGAGCTGCTCCAGGACCTGGGCCGCGAGCCCACCCCGGAAGAGCTGGCCAAGGAGATGGACATCACACCCGAGAAGGTGCTGGAGATCCAGCAGTACGCTCGGGAGCCGATCTCGCTGGACCAGACCATCGGCGACGAGGGCGACAGCCAGCTCGGTGACTTCATCGAGGATTCCGAGGCCGTGGTCGCGGTCGACGCGGTCTCGTTCTCGCTCCTGCAGGACCAGCTCCAGCAGGTGCTACAGACGCTCTCCGAGCGTGAGGCGGGTGTGGTACGCCTGCGCTTCGGCCTGACCGACGGCCAGCCTCGGACGCTGGACGAGATCGGCCAGGTCTACGGGGTGACCCGGGAGCGGATCCGGCAGATCGAGTCCAAAACGATGTCGAAGTTGCGTCACCCGTCCCGGTCACAGGTCCTCAGGGATTACCTGGACTGAGCCGGTTTCGTCAACTGAACGTGTCGTTTTGACCACCTGGTGTGCAACACCAGATGGAGATCGTCCGGATGCACGAATGTGATCGTTGACGTGGCACCCTGGGTGCACGGCACACTGTCCCTTCCAGGTGTGACCTCGGTCCCCCGCGGGCACACAGGGAAGGCAGTGCCTAGTAAGGGTGTTGCACGATAGGTGAGCAACGACCGAAGAGATTGTTCATCGGTGACGACCAGAGGAGGAAGGCGATGACCCCGACCCTCACGCCGCCGCCCGAGACGGTGGCGCCCCCAGCCGCCGATGAACGGTGCGACCGCTGCAATGCTGCCGGGAAGCTCCGGATCACTCTGGCGGGTGGGAGCGAGCTGGTGTTCTGCGGGCACCACGCGAACAAGTACGCGGAGGATCTCGTGAAGATCACCGAGCGGTTCGCAACGGAGCCCGATTTCAGTTGGCGTGGCGCCGATCTGATGGCGAACTAGATCCGCAAACCGACATAGCCGGCCGGAGGCACCCAGAGGGTGCCTCCGGCCGACTTTTCTGTCCAAACGCCCCGCGCCCCGCACTCCGCCAAGGTCACGCTCGAACCTGGATGTAGGGGCCTCACCGACGCACCGATGCCACTACATCGTGGAGATTGCACGATCTTGATCCGGGGACGCGCACAGAGGGCAGCCGTAGCCGCAGGGACGGGGAGTCCTTCGGCCCGGCCGGAGCCGAGCAGAGCCAGCAGCGCCGCCCAGGTGCCCGCCCGTGACACCCTGATCCTCGGTACCGCAGTCGGCAGCGTCCCGGCCAGCGTCCTCGCCACCGCCGGTACAGGTCGCCCACGCCCCAGCACGTAGCGTCCCCGCCAGCCCTCCGATGGGGCGGGTCTAGAGGGTTTGCACGGTGGCGATGCGTTCCTCGAGCTGCTCGATAGTGGCCTGGGCGCTCGGCGGCCCGCCGCAGAGCCGACGCAACTCGGCGTGGATCTTGCCGTGTGGCTGGCCGGTACGGTGGTGTCGGGCGGCCACCAGGGCGTTCAGTTGCCGCCGGAGCGCCACGCGACGCTGGGCGGCACTCATTGGTGCCGGTGGCGCTGCCGTGGGCGCAGCGGCCGTCTGAGCGGCCCCGTCGGCCGTGCGACGGCGTTGGGCGGCGAGCTGTGCGGCCTGCCGCTTGGTCAGCAGCAGCGAGACCTGGTCGGCGGTGAGCAGGCCGGGCAGGCCGAGGTACTCCTCCTCCTCCGGGGTGCCGGCCTGGGCCGCGGTGCCGAAGGACGCGCCGTCGAAGATCACCTGGTCCAGCTCGGCGGTGGCCGAGAGAGCCGCGAACCGCTTCTCCAACTCTCCGCTGGCCTGGTCGTCGCGCTGCGCGCGTTCCAGCAGGTCGTCGTCGAATCCGTCGGCTTCCTTGGGTTTGCCGAGCACGTGGTCGCGCTCGGTCTCCATCTCGCTGGCCAGCCCGAGCAGGTGCGGCACGCTGGGCAGGAAGACCGACGCGGTCTCCCCGGGTCGACGGGCCCGTACGAACCGGCCGATCGCCTGGGCGAAGTAGAGCGGCGTGCTGGCGCTGGTGGCGTAGACCCCGACCGCCAGTCGCGGGATGTCGACACCCTCGGACACCATCCGCACCGCGACCAGCCACCGCTGGTCGGACGCCGCGAACGTCGCGATCCGGGCGGACGCGCCCTGGTCGTCGGAGAGCACCACGGCGGCCTTCTCGCCGGTCACCTGCTCGATCAGCTTGGCGTACGAGCGGGCGGTCTGCTGGTCGGTGGCGATGATCAGACCACCGGCGTCGGCCATGCCAGCGTTGCGCAGCACGGTGAGTCGGGCGTCGGCGGCGCGCAGCACCTGTGGCATCCAGTCGCCGGCCGGGTCGAGGGCCGTACGCCACGCCTGCGCCACCAGGTCCTGAGTCATCGGCTCGCCCAGTCGGGCGGCCAACTCCTCCCCCGCGTTGGTGCGCCAGCGGGTCTCCCCGGAGTACGCCAGGAAGAGCACCGGCCGGACCACGCCGTCGCGCAGGGCGTCGGAGTAGCCGTACACCGAGTCGGCGCGGGAGCGCAGCAGCCCGTCTCCGCCCCGCTCGTAGCTGACGAACGGGATCGGGTTGTCGTCGGAGCGGAACGGCGTCCCGGTGAGCATCAGCCGGCGTACGGCGGGTTCGAAGGCGTTCTTCACCCCGTCGCCCCAGGACCGGGAGTCGCCGGCGTGGTGGATCTCGTCGAGGATGACCAGGGTCCGGCGGGTCATGGTGCGTCGCCGGTGCACCTGCGGGGCCATCCCCACCTGCGCGTAGGTGACCACCGCGCCGTGGAAGTCGGCCGCGGAGTGCAGGTCGGCGTTGCGGAACGCGGCGTCGAGTTGGATGCCCACCCGGGCCGCGGCGTCTGCCCACTGGTTCTTCAGGTGCTCGGTCGGGGCGACCACGGTGACCGCCTCCACGGTGCCGTCACCGAGCAGCTCGGCCGCGATCCGCAGGGCGAAGGTGGTCTTGCCGGCGCCGGGCGTGGCGACCGCGGTGAAGTCCTCGGTACGTCGGCGCAGGTACTCCACCAGCGCCTTGCGCTGCCAGGCGCGCAGCGCCGGGAACGTCTCGAGCACCGGCGTCCGGGCTGCCACGCGAAGCTCCTCTCCGACCGCACGATGGCGGACCCCGGGCGAGGGCCACGAGGATCCGCCGCCCATGAAAACGCCTCCGCGCAGAAGCTGCCGCGAAGGCCGACTCAGCATAACCAGCGCGGGCCGTCGGGCCCAGGCGACGCCACGCTGGTCACAATCCCGCACCCGATCGAAGAGCGGTCGGACCGTCTCACCACTCCCGGTCGGACCGTCTCACCACTCCCGGTCGGTGCGTGGATCCGCCGAACCGGTACGTGGCGGACGCAGCGTGGCCACCGGCGCGGACCAGCGTCGGCGCAACGCGATCAGGCGCAGACCGAAGACCAGGACGGCGGCGGCGGTGAGCGGCGCGGGCCCGGTCTGCCCGGTGACGTACAGCAACGCCACCAGGACCGAGCCGGCCAACGCGGCCAGCGCGTAGATCTCCCGGCGCAGCACGACCGGGATCTCGGCGGTGAGCAGGTCGCGGCCGAGTCCGCCGCCGATCGCGGTGAGCATGCCGATCAGGCAGGCGCCGACCGCCGGCACCCGGGCGTCGAGGGCCTTGAGCGTGCCGGTGACGGTGAACAGCGCCAGGCCGGCCGCGTCCAGCACCAGCACGGTGGTACGCAGCCGGGCCAGTTGCGGGTGCAGCCAGAAGACGGCGAGCGCGGTGACCGCTGCGGTGGCCGCGTACCGCCAGTCGGCGAAGGCCAGCGGCGGCACCTCGTCGATGACCAGGTCCCGGAAGATCCCACCGCCGAGGGCGGCCACGAAACCGACGAACGCGACACCGAACAGGTCCAGCCGCTTGGCCACCGCCGCCGAGGCGCCGGAGGCGGCGAACACCGCGACCCCGGTCAGGTCGGCGAGGAGCAGGGCGGTGGAGGTGGTCACCGCCGCAGGCTACGTCGCCCGCCGGGACACGGGCCGAGGTTCACTCGCGGTACGAGTCGTAGATCTCCTTGCACTTGGGGCAGACCGGTGAACCCGGCTTGGCCGCCTTGGTGACCGGGAAGGTCTCGCCGCAGAGAGCGACGACGAAAGTGCCCATGACGGCACTCTCGGCGATCTTCTCCTTGCGGACGTAGTGGAACATCTCGGGACCGGTGTCGGCGTCCTTCAGCTCCGGACGCTCGAGAACCTCTGTGCTCACGTCTGCACCTCCAACCGTCAAGTTTGGCAGGTCATCACGGCCGGGTCCACTTGAGCCCGGCCGAGGCCCGACCCCGTACGGTGCCCGTGTGACTGACTTTCGCATCAGCTACGGCACCGAGGTGGCCGAAGCCCAGCGCGACGGCCGGCCCGTCGTCGCCTTGGAGAGCACCATCGTCTCGCACGGTCTGCCCCGCCCGGAGAACCTGCGGGTGGCCCGGGAGATCGAGCGGGCGGTTCGGGACGCCGGGGCCGTTCCGGCGACGATCGGCATGATCGCCGGACGGCTGGTGGTCGGCCTCGACGACGCGCAGCTGACCCGGCTGGCCACGGTCGACGGCGTGACGAAGCTCTCCGTCCGCGACCTCGCGGTGGCGGCCGCGACCGGTGCGGACGGCGCGACGACGGTGGCCGCGACCAGCGCGGTGGCCGCCGCCGCCGGCATCGGGGTGTTCGCCACCGGCGGCCTGGGCGGGGTGCACCGGGAGGCCGCGCACACCTTCGACGAGTCGGCGGACCTGGTCACCCTGGCGCAGACCCCGATCGCGGTGGTCTGCGCCGGGGTCAAGTCGATCCTCGACGTGGGCGCGACGTTGGAGCGCCTGGAGACCCTCGGGGTCGCGGTGGTGGGTTACCGCACCCGCCGCTTCCCCGGCTTCTACCGCACCGACGCCGGCTTCGACCTGGACTGGTCGGTGGACTCACCGGAGCAGGTCGCCGCCGTGCTCGCCGCCCGGGACGAGCAGGCCGTGCACACCGGCGGACTGCTCATCGCCAATCCACTGCCGGTCGACGAGCAACTCGACCCGGAGCTGCACGACCGGACGCTCGCCGACGGTCTGGCCCTGCTGGAGCGGGACGGGATCACCGGTAAGGCCGTCACCCCGTACCTGCTGGCGCACTTCCACTCGGCCACCGAGGGCGCGAGCCTCGCGGTGAACGTCCGGATCATCCTGCGCAACGCCGACCTGGCCGCGCGGATCGCGGTCGCCGCGGCGGCCCGCGGCACCGCCGTGGCGGCATGACCCGACCGGCCCGGGTGGTCGTCGTCGGGGACGTGATCACCGATGTGGTCGCCGTACTGTCCGGGCCGCTCGCGGCCGGCTCGGACACCGGCGCCGGGATCAGTCTCGGTGGCGGCGGTCAGGCGGCCAACACCGCCGCGTGGGTCGCCGCGCAACGGGTGGACGTCACGCTCGTCGGCGCCGTCGGTGCCGACGACGCCGGGCGGGACCGGGTGGCCGAGCTGGACCGGGCGGGCGTCGACTGCGCGATCGAGCGGATCGAGGGCGCCCCGACCGGCACGGTCATCGTGTTGGCCCACGACGACGAACGCACCATGGTCAGCCAGCGGGGCGCGAACCTGCGGCTGAGCGCCGCGCACGTCGACCAGGCCGTCGCGGCGGCGCCCGACGCGGGGCATCTGCACCTGTCCGCGTACACCCTGCTGGACGCCGCGTCGCGCGGCGCGGGGCTGCGGGCGTTGGCCGCCGCCCGCGAGCGCGGGCTCACCACCAGCGTCGACGCGGCCTCCGCGGCGCCGCTGCGGCGGGTCGGCGCGGCGGCGTTCCTGAGTTGGGTACGCGACATCGACCTGCTCCTGGTCAACGCGGACGAGGCCACGGTGCTGGCCGGCGGGCTGGACCCGGCGGCGCAGGGGCGTGCGTTGTCGGCGACGGCTCGGCGGGTCGTGGTCAAAGGCGGCGCGGCCGGTGCGGTCTGGGTCGACCGCACCGCGGCGGTGTGTGTGACACCGGCCCGGCGGGTGGCGGTGGTGGACGTCACGGGGGCGGGCGACGCCTTCGCGGCCGGTCTGCTCACCGCCTGGCTCGCCGGTGCGACCCCGAGCGCGGCGCTGAGCCGCGCCACCGACCTGGGCGCGCTGGCCGTCTCCACGGCCGGGGCCCGGCCACAGCCCTGACGGGCGCGAACCCTGGCCCGCCCGCGCGGGTCAGGGTTCGACGTCGATGACCTTGTGCGGGCGTTCCTCGGCGGTGAGGCTCATCGGCGGGGTGTCGTCCTGCTGACGGGGGTGGAACCGGTTGGCCAGCCGGTGCTCCTCCTTCGGCGGCCGGTCGTTGGCCAGCAGCACGGCCAGCCAGGGGATGAGCACCATGCCGAGGCCGCACAAAGGCAGCCACAGCCAGAGCAGTGGGGCGTTCGCACCGACCAGGATCGCGCCGACGATGATGCACAGCACCCGGATGCCCATCATCAGGACGTAGCGGCGCTGGCGACTGTTGAGCTGATCGTCCTGGCTGCGCGAGGCGTCGGTGATCAGAATCGGCTGGTACGCCTGACGCTTCACCATGGACCTCCTCGAGGGGATTACGCCTCATCCTGTCACCGCGGCCGCGTGATCAGCGAACTTCGACTCATCCCGGTGCGTGTTACGTCCGTGGTACGCTCCGCTGCGTGGGCAGCAGGTTCAGCTTCACCGACGAGGCGTTGGCCAACCTGAGGGTCTACGACGTCACGCCCGGGGAAGTCTGGGAGGCGCTGCACAGCGCCCGCCGGGTCATCCGCCATCTGGGCGACGACGTGATGGTGGTCTACGCCGCCGCCCGTCGGGGCCGCCGGCTGGCGGTGCTGCTCGCCGAGGCCGATGGCACCGACAACGACTGGGACATCCTCTCCGCCCGCGAGCTGAGCGACGTCGAGTCCAAGCGCTACGACGAGGCCGTACGGAGAGATCGCCGATAAAGGGGGCCGTGACGATGCACCGTAACGACGCGACCAAGCAGTTCCACGGCGGCGGCGACCGGATCGCCGAGCTGATCAACGAGAGCCCGGCGGCGGACCTGCCCACCCCCGACACCGACGTGCCGATGGTGAGCCGCTCGGTCCGGCTGCCACTGGACACCTACGAGCGGGTCCGCGCCGCCGCCGACGCCCGGGGCATCGGGGTCACCACGCTGATGCGCCAGTGGATCGAGGCGGGCCTGGCCGACCTCGACGACTCGGCCACCGTCTCGCTGGCCGACGTCCGGCGCGCGCTGGCCTCACTGGCGCACCCCACCGCCGCCTGAACGGCCCCCGGGTCAGGCGTCGGCGGTCTTCGCCTTCGCCGCCGCCTTCATCTGCTGCTTGAACTCCCGCACCCGGCGCAGCGAGTCGGCGTCGGTGACGTCGGCCACCGACCGGTACGCGCCCGGGTCGCCGTACCCGCCGGCGGCCTCCCGCCAGTCCTGCGGGGTCACCCCGAACCGCTTGCCGAGCAGGGCCACGAAGATCTGCGCCTTCTGCTTGCCGAAGCCGGGCAGCGCGGAGACCCGGCGCAGCAGCTCCGGCCCGTCGGCGACGTCGGCCCAGAGCAGCGCCGCGTCGCCGTCGTAGCGCTCCACCAGCACCTGACAGACCTCCTGCACCCGGGCCGCCATGGCCTTCGGGAACCGGTGCAACGCGGGCGGCTGGGCGAAGATCGCGACAAGCGCCTCCGGGTCGTACCCAGCCAGCTCCGCCGCGTCCAGCTCGTGACCGAGCCGCTGCGCCAGCACGTACGGCGACGAGAACGCCTTCTCCATCGGCACCTGCTGGTCGAGGACCATGCCGAGCAGCAGGGCCAGCGGACTGCGCTCCAGCAGCCGGTTCGCCTCCGGATCGATGGGCAGCACAAGCGTCATGCGGACCATCCTGCCTCCCGCGCCGATCCGGGTGGGCACCGACACCCCGACGTCTACCGGCGGGTGCCGCTGACCCGGGGTACGACGGAGGGCAGGATGGCGGGGTGGACGAACACGACATGCTGCTCTCCCCCGCCGGTGTCGACGCGCTGCGGACCGCGCTGACCCGGACCGGTTTCACCGGCCACGGCATCGCCGAGAGGCTGGGCGCCCAGGCGACCGCCGCGGTCGCCCGCAACGACTACCGGGCCGCGTTACGCGCCACCGAGGACGGCGATCCGCTCGGCACCCTGATCCGGGTGTTCATCTGCGACCAGACCGAGCCGGAGGCGGCGGTGGCCGCCGCGTTGGCGCCGCTGAGCCTGGCCGAGGCGCTGGCCGGCGGGCTGGTCGAGCGGTACGGAGACGGCCTGCGCGCCGGCGTCGACCTGGAGCCGTACGGCGACGACTGGTGGGTGCTCGCCGACGTGCCGGCCAGCGCCCGACCGGGTCGCCCGTTGCACGCCGAACACGTCCTCGGCGTCGGCGGGGCGACCCACACCCTGATCGGCGCGACGATGCGTCGGCCGGTCGACACCGCACTGGACCTGGGCACCGGCTCCGGAGTCCAGGCCCTGCACCTGGCCACCCACGCCCGGTCGGTGACCGCCACCGACCTCTCCGAGCGGGCGCTGCGCTTCGCCGCGACCACCGCCGCGCTCAACGGTCAGGACTGGGAGCTCCTGCGGGGCGATTTGGTCGCTCCGGTGGCTGGCCGTCGGTTCGACCTGGTGGTGAGCAATCCGCCGTTCGTGGTCGGGCCGGGCACCACCACGCACGTCTACCGCGACTCCGGCCGGGTCGGTGACGCGATCGGCGCCGAGCTGGCCGCCGCCGCGCCGGGCCTGCTCACCGAGGGCGGCACCATGCAGTACCTGGCGAACTGGGTGCACGTCGCCGGCGAGGAATGGGACGAGCGGGTGGCCGGTTGGTTCGCCGGCACCGGCCTGGACGCCTGGGTGATCCAGCGCGAGGTGGCCGACCCGATGGCGTACGTCGACCTGTGGCTCACCGACGTCGGCGAGACCGCCGACCCGCAGCGGATGGCCGCCTGGCTGGACTGGTTCGACGCGCACAAGGTGGAGGGGATCGGCTTCGGCATCGTGTCCCTGCGCCGCGGTGGGCACGCCGACCCGGTGGTCCGGGTGGAGGACCTGCGTCAGCGGGTGCAGCCACCGCTGGGCGACCAGATCAGCGCCTGGTTCGACCGCCAGGACTTTCTTCGGGTACGCGACACCGAATCGTTGCTCGCCGAGCGCTACCGGGCCGCCGAGGGCCTCCAGCTGCGGCAGGAGGCGACCATGGGCGACGAGGGCTGGGGGGTGGACCGGCAGGTCCTCGCGATGCCGAACGGTCTGCGCTGGACCGAGGAGATCGACCCGCTGGTGCTGGCGCTGGTCGGCGGCGCCGACGGTCGGCTGGCGTTGCGTGATCAGCTCGCCCTGCTCGCCGCCGCGCACGACGTCGAGCCCGACGAGATGGCCGAGGCCGCCGGCCCGATCGTGGCGCACCTGGTGGAGCGCGGTTTCATCGAGCCGGTGACCGGCTGATGCGGGCGGTGGTGCAGACCGTCGGGCGGGCCAGCGTGACGGTCGACGGCGAGGTGGTCGGCGCGATCGAGAACGGTCTGCTGGTGCTGCTCGGGGTGACCCACACCGACACCGCGCAGACCGCGCAGACGATGGCCCGCAAGGTGCACGAGGTCCGCATCCTGGACGGTGAACGCTCCGCCGCCGACACCGGCGCCCCGATCCTGGTGGTCAGTCAGTTCACCCTCTACGGCGACGTCCGCAAGGGTCGCCGTCCGAGCTGGATCGCCGCCGCCCCCGCCGAGGTCGCCGAACCGCTGGTCACCGCTGTCGTCGAGGCCCTGCGTGAGCGGGGCGCCAAGGTCGAGACCGGCCGCTTCCGCACCCACATGCTGGTCGAGAGCACCAACATCGGCCCCCAAACCCTCCTCCTGGACCTCTAACGCCCCACCCACCCCCGGCCCCACCCACCCCCGGCCGCCACCCTCCGCCCGTTGGCCCCGGGGTGGAGGTGGTCAGGAGAAGAGGCCACGGCGGGTCAGGGACTGGCGGAGCCAGTCGTCGAGTTCCGCGCTCCAGTCGGTGCGGCCGGCGGTGGCGTGGTCGACCGTGAACCGGCCGAAGGCGTCCCGGCCCTCGGTGAAGACACCGCCACGCTTGTCGACCTCCAGCACCACCTGCATCTGCTGCGCGTCGGCGATGAAGGTGACCTCCAACTGGTTGATCGAGCGGGCGTACTGCGGCGCCGGGCTGAACTCGATCTCCTGATAGAACGGCAACGTCTGACGTACGCCGTAGATGTGACCACGCTCCACATCGGCGCGAGCGAACCGGAAACCCAGCCGCAGCAACCCGTCCAGCAGTCGCTCCTGCGCGGGCAGCGGTTGCACCGCCACGGCGTCCAGGTCACCCTTGTCGACCGCGCGGGCGACCTCCAACTCGGTACGCAGGCCCATCGTCATCCCGTGCAGGTGCTGCCCGTACAGCTCGGTGACCGGTGTCTCCCACGGCACGTCGAAGCGGAACGGGAGGTCGTAGCGCTGCCCCGGCTCCAGCCGGAACGCGCCGGTGACCTGCTGACGGTGGAACTCCTGCGTGGTGTCGTAGTCGTTGTCGCCGCTCTCGACCTCGACCCGGGTGACCAGCCCGAGAGTGACATGGTCGATGTCGACCTGGTGGTCGCCACCCACCACCTGGATGCGGCCCTCCAACTGGCCGCCGGGGCGGCAGTTCGGGTTGGCCAGCACCGTCTCCACCGACGGGCCGCCGACCCCCATCGCCTTCATCAGCCGCTTGAAGACCACGCCGTCCTCCATCAGTCGTCCTCGGCCGGCCAGAGGTGGCCGGCCGTCCGCAACGTAGCCGGGACGGGCAACCACCGGCGGGATGACACACCCCGCCAGCGATCCGACCCGATTCCTGTCGGGTGCCCGATCGCCTCACTCCCGTTTTACGCCCCGCCCGCCAAGCTGTTGTCACACCGGCACCACTGGGCCGGAGACACGGCACAGACGTGGAAACGGGGAGAGACAGAGATGGTCCTGCAGATGACGGAACACCGGACGCGCCCGGCCACCACGACCGACACCGACGGGGCCGGCGACGCTCTCGTCGACCTGGACGCCACCGACGAGCGCGGCATCTCCACCGACCTGGTCCGGGCCTACCTCAACGGGATCGGCCGGACGAAGCTGCTGACCGCCGCGCAGGAGGTCGACCTGGCACGGCGCATCGAGGCCGGCCTGTTCGCCGACGAGAAACTGGCCACCTGCACCCCGGTCTCCGCGGAGCTGCGAGCCGACCTGGAGCTCATCGTCGCGGAGGGTCGGGCGGCCAAGGACCACCTGTTGGAGGCGAACCTGCGGCTGGTGGTCAGCATCGCCAAGCGCTACACCGGCCGTGGCATGGCGTTTCTCGACCTGATCCAGGAGGGCAACCTCGGCCTGATCCGGGCGGTGGAGAAGTTCGACTACGCCAAGGGCTACAAGTTCTCCACGTACGCCACCTGGTGGATCCGACAGGCCATCACCCGCGCCATGGCCGACCAGGCCCGCACCATCCGCATCCCGGTGCACATGGTCGAGCAGGTCAACCGGATGGTCCGGGCCCGCCGCGAGCTGGCGGTGACGCTGGGCCGCGAACCGACGGTCAGCGAGGTCGCCCGCGCACTGGAGATCCCCGAGATCCAGGTCATCGAGCTGATCTCGTACGACCGGGAGCCGGTCAGCCTGGACCAGGCCGTCGGCGACGACGGTGAGAGCGCGCTCGGCGACTTCGTCGCCTCGGTAGACCCGCGCACCGAGCCGGGCGACGCCGCCGCCCAGGGCGAACTGCGCAACGAGGTCAGCATCGTGCTGGCCACCCTGTCCCAGCGGGAGCAGGCGGTCATCCGGCTCCGGTTCGGCCTGGACGACGGCCGGCAGCGCACCCTGGACGAGGTCGGTCGGGAGTTCGGCCTGTCCCGGGAGCGGATCCGGCAGATCGAGAAGGTGACGCTGCTGAAGCTGCGCGCCCCGGAGCGGGCCCAGCGCCTGGAGGCGTACGCCTGCTGACGCACCCGGTTCGCACGGAAGGCCCCGGCGGTTCGCCGGGGCCTTCCGTGCGAACCCGGCCCAAGCGAGCCGGCGCGCGCCCGGGTCCGGGCCGGGTGCCGCGCCCCCCCCCCCCACCAGGGGCGG